>DATITN010000031.1:0-6939 GCA_035467795.1 Arachnia sp.
GGACCCGACACTGATCATCGCCGAGATCGGCAACAACCACCAGGGCGACGTCGGCTTCGCCAAGCGCCTGGTGGACCTCGCCATGGACGCCGGCGCGGACGTGGTGAAGTTCCAGCTCCGCGACATGGACGCCCTCTACCGCCAGAGCGGCGCCGCCAGCGGCGGGGAGGACCTCGGGGCCCAGTACACGCTCAACCTGCTGGCCAAGTACTCCCTGACGGCCGAGCAGATGATCGAGGTCTTCGACCACTGCCGGGCGCGTGACGTGGACGTGCTCTGCACACCGTGGGACTCCCCCAGCGTCCAAGTGCTGGCGGAGTACGGCATCCCGGGCCTCAAGGTGGCGTCCGCGGACATGACCAACCACACCCTGCTCGCCGACATGTTCGCCACCGGGCTGCCCCTCATCGTTTCGACGGGGATGAGCACGGAGGCCGAGATCATCGAGGCCGCAGAGCTTCTGCGCGGTTCCGGGTCCCCGTTTGCCATGCTGCACTGCCAGTCCACCTACCCGGCGCCGTTCAAGGACATCAACCTGCGCTATCTCGCGCGGCTGGCCGAGATCAGCGGCGGTCCTGTGGGGTATTCCGGTCACGAGCGCGGGTACCACGTGCCGCTCGCCGCCGTCGCGATGGGCGCCCGCATCATCGAGAAGCACTTCACCACTGACCAGACCCTCGAGGGGAGCGACCACAAGGTGTCGCTGCTGCCGGCCGAGTTCCGTCAGATGGTCTCGCGGATCCGCGAGTTGGAGGAATCGCTCGGCACCGGGGACACGCGCGTGGTGTCCACCGGAGAGTCCATGAACCGGGTGAACCTCGCGAAGTCTCTTGTGGCCACCCGACGCATCGGCGTGGGCGAGCGCATCGGTCGCGACGACGTCACGGTCAAGTCGCCTGGCCGCGGGCTGCAGCCGAACCGCCTCGAGGCATTGGTGGGACGCACTGCGCGCCGGGCGGTGGAGGAGGGGGACTTCTTCTACCCCGGAGACCTCACGGACGCGGTGTCGCAGGGACGGCACTACTCGTTCCGCCGCCCCTGGGGGCTCCCCGTGCGCTACCACGACTACGCGAAGCTGATCGAGGGCACCAACCCCGACTTTCTGGAGTTCCACTTCTCCTACAAGGATGTGGAGCTCGACATCGACGAGATCTTCACGCACCGCCTCCCGATGGCATTCACCTGCCACACGCCGGACCTGTACGCGGGTGACTTCATCATCAACCTCGCCAGCCCTCACGAGGCGGTGTGGGAGCGGTCCATCCGCGAGACGCAGAGGGTGATCGACATCACCCGAGGGCTCACGCGGTACTTCACCTGTGACGAGGCTCCGGTGGTCATCGCGACGATGGGCGGCTTCACCGCCGACGGCTTCGTCGACGCTTCAGAGCGGCCTGCGATGTACGCCCGCATCGCCCAGGCCATCGAGCGGCTGGACACAACCGACGTGCGCCTGACCGCCCAGACGCTGCCGCCGTTCCCCTGGCTGATGGGCGGCCAGCAGTTTCACAACCTGTTCATGGGCCTGGCGGACACCGTCGACTTCTGCGAGCAGTACGGGCAGCGCCTCACGCTGGACATCTCGCACTCGAAGCTGGCTGCCAACTTCCACAAGATGCCCTTCTCCACCTATGTGGAGGCGCTGGCCCCGCTGACCGAACACCTCCACATCGTCGACGCCGAGGGCGTGGACGGGGAGGGCCCGCAGATCGGCGACGGTGAGGTGGACTGGCCCGTCCTCGCGGAGCAGTTGGACCGGCTGGCGCCGGGCGTGGGCTTCATCCCGGAGATCTGGATGGGTCACACCAACAACGGCGAGGGGTTCTGGACCGCCCTTGACCGGCTGGAGCAGTGGTTCTGACGTGACGGCCGTGGCGTTGTGGGTGGTGCCGGTGAGCAACCTCGCCGGCGTTGCCCGCCACGTCCTCGACGTCGCCCACGTCGGCCTGCCGGGGTATGAGCTCCAGGTGGCCACGCCCCCGGGGCAACTCCTCGAGGAGCTGCGTGGGCTCGGCGTCACCACCCACGCGCTACCGCTCGGCGGGCCGCCCCGTCGAGCAGTTCAAGCGCTTCGTGCCCTCGTGCGCCAGGTCCGGCCGCGTGTCGTGCACTCCCATCTGGCTAGGGCCGACTTCCTTGCTGTGGCGGCCACCGCCGGGCTGCCCGTCCACCTGGTGTCCACCGAGCACGGCATCGCCGCAGACTCACGCCTCTACCACGGCGGCCGGGCCAAGGCCGGCATCCGACGCGTTCTCCACCGCCTCCGCACCCGCCGCTTCGCGGCTCTCATCGCGGTGAGCCGCTCCACGCAGCGAGAGATGGTTCGCGCCTGGCACCCACCGCGACCCGTTCAGGTGATCCATAACGGCGTCGACCCAACCTGGACGCCACCGCGGCAGCCAGGGCACCGTTTCCTCACGCTCTCCAGGTTGGCCCCGGAGAAGGGGCTCGCGGCAACGCTGGAGGCGTTCGCGACCATCGCCGCCAGGGAGACCGGGGCCACCCTCACCCTCGCCGGGGACGGGCCCGATCGGGAGACGCTGATGGCGCAGGCCGGCCGTCTCGGCCTCGGTGGTCGCGTCTCCTTCCCGGGTCACCTCGATCCCGCATCCGCCCTGGCCTCCCACGACGTCCTGGTGCAGCTCTCTGTGTGGGAGAACACGTCCTACTCGATCCTCGACGCCGTCACCCACAGGTTGGGCGTGGTGGCCACCCCGGTCGGTGGGAACCCGGAGATCCTGCCCGCCCACTGCATGGCCGACTCCAGCGACATCCTGCGCGTAGCCGACGTCATGCTGGAGCAGGCCGCCGTCCCGGCGCGGCGGCCCTCTCTGCCTGAGAGATGGCCCACGGTCCAGTCCATGACCCAGCAGATCGCCGGGATCTATGATCGGCTCACGCGGTGACCGCCGTGACCTTCGCCGCCAACCAGGGCGAGATGGGCGGCGGCGAGGTGATGCTCCTGGCCATGGCCGAGGCCACCCGCACGTCGGGGCGCGACGCGCGGGTGGTGGGCCCACCCGGCTCCCTGCTCACCGCAGCCGCTACCCACGGCTTCGCCACCGTGGAGATCCACGGACGCACCCCCGCAGGCTTCCTCCGAGGGCTCCGTCGCTGGGCGGTGACCGCCACACCGGAGCTCCTCTGGTGCAACGGCCTCCGCCCATCCTTGGCCACAGCCTGGATCCCCCGGAGAGTGGTGCACCTGCACTCCCTGCCGTCGGCTCGGTTGCGGCCTCTCCTTCCACTGGCGACGAGGGGGGCGGACGATGTGCTGGTCCCTTCCGAATGGATGCGTCGGCAGCTGGGCGAGGCCACCGTCACGCTGCACAACTGGACGCGCGACCTCACCTTCTCCCCCCGCCTGCCCCCTCGCGACGGCTCGCCCGTCAGGCTCGGGTTCCTCGGCCGCCTCACCTCCGCCAAGGGCGCCCTCGTGCTTGCGGAGGCTCTCAGGGTCCTGCACGGCCGCTCCCCTGGCCGATTCCACCTCGTGGTGGGCGGGACTGCCCTGTACGCCGGCAAATCCGACGCGACCCGCGTCGACGCCGCGCTGGGCGCCCTCTCCCCCGCCCCGGTCCGGCTCGGCTGGGTGGAACCCGAAGACTTCTTCCGGCAGGTGGACCTTGCTGTCTTCCCATCCGTGGCGCCCGAGTCCTTCGGGCTGGTGGCGGTTGAGGCGATGGCGGCCGGCTGCCCGTTCGTCACCACCGACGCCGGCGCGCTCCCCGGGGTGACAGAAAACGATTCCTCGTTCATCGCCCCGGCAGGTGACGCCCCGGAGCTGGCCAGAGTCATTGAGGACGCCGTTGCCGGCTACACGTCCAGACACCTTGAGCAGTCTCGGCGCAGGTGGGAGGAGCTCTACTCTCCAGATGCGGGGATCGCCCGTTTCACGCGCTACCTGGCGGCTTGGGAGGAACGATCAGCATGACTCTCGCCTCAGTGATCATCCCCAGCCGCGGCGGCTCCCAGCGCCTGCCCACGCTACTCTCGGCCCTGGCTGCACAAGACGACCCGGCCTGGGAGGCCATCATCGTCATCGACGGCGATGTCGACGACTCAGCCTCCGTGGTGGCCCGCTACGAACGGCAGCTGCCGGTGCGGTGCATCGTCTTCCCCGAGAACCGCGGCCGGGTGGCCGCCCTCAACGCAGGCTTCGAGGCTGCAGACGGCGGCGTGCTGATCCGCTGCGACGACGACATGGAGCCCCGGCCCGACTACGTGGCCCACCATCGACGCGCCCATGAGGGGGAAACGTGCGGAGTTGTGGGTCTGCCTCTCAACGTCTGCCTGCCCACCCCCTACTGGCGGGCCTACGGTGAGCACGTCGACGCCGAGTTCCGGAGGCAGGCCTACGCGACCCCTCCCGAGCGCACCTGGCGCTACTGGGGCGGCAACGTCTCGGTCAGCCGGTCCGTCCACAACGAGGTGGGTCCCTACAGCACCGACTTCCGCGGCTACGGCTACGAGGATGTGGACTACGGCTACCGGCTGCACCGGGCCGGTGTTCCCGTCCGGCTCGTTCGCCAACTCGAGACCCCGCACCACATGGCGTCGGTGACCACGGAGATCCGAACCAAGCGGGGGATCGACTCGGGCGCCGCACGACGGATCTTCTCGGGTCGCCACGGCACGGAGGTGCTGGGGGACCCGTGGGACCTGGAGCCGAGCACGTGGAACCTTGCGGTCAAGGCACTCGCCCGGGGGCTCACACCGCGACGCGCAACCACCCTGGCCCGGGGAATCGACCATGCCGCCGCGTTGCTGCCCCGTCCCGTCTCGCGCAAGCTCATCGCCTTGGTGGTGGAGTCGGCTGGCCTGGCAGGATACGGGCCACCAGGCAAGAGAAGGACACCCTGATGAGGCCTAGGGTCGCCATCGCCCACGACTACCTCACCCAACGCGGCGGCGCGGAGCGGGTGGTCCTCGCCATGCTGCGGGCCTTCCCCGAGGCGGAGATCCACACCACCGTCTACGACCCTGACGGCACCTTCCCCGAGTTTCGTGAGGCCCGCATTCTCACCACCCCACTGAACAGGCTCGGCCTCCTGCGACGGGACCATCGGATGGGTCTGCCTCTGTACCAGCCCTCAATCTCGCGCGCTCCGGTCATCGACGCGGACGTGCTGCTGGTCTCCACCACCGGCTTCGCCCACGGGTTCCGCACCACAGGGAGGAAGCTGGTCTACTGCCACTCGCCGGCACGGTTCCTCTACCTCGTCGAGGACTACCTGGGAGCACCGGCTGGCCGATCCCCGGTTGGGTGGGCCCTCTCCGCGCTGCGTCCCGCGCTGGTGCGATGGGACCAACGCGCCGCCAGGTCGGCGGACCGCTACCTTGCCAACTCCACAGTGGTCCGCCAGCGCATCTTGGACGTCTACGGTCTGGATGCCACCGTCGTGCCTGCGCCGCCAGCCGTCAACGACAGGGTGACACCCGAGCCCATCGGGGCCCTTGCCGACTGGAGCGAGGGCTTCTACCTGGTGGTATCCCGGCTGCTGCCGTACAAGAACGTCGGCAAGGTGATCGATGCGTTCCGCGACCTGCCCGCGGAACGCCTGGTCGTCGTCGGCCGGGGTCCCCTCCGCGAGCAGCTAGGCCGCAACCTGCCTCCCAACGTCAGGATGCTCGAGGGCCTTTCTGACGGCGAACTGGCTTTCGCGTACACCCTGGCAGAGGCACTCATCGCCCCGAGCTTCGAGGACTACGGGCTGACCCCGTTGGAGGCGGGCATGCTTGGCACGCCCACCCTCGCGCTGCGCGCCGGCGGATACCTGGACACCGTCATCGAGGGGGTCAACGGCTCGTTCTTCGACGTCGCCACCGCAGACGACATCGCCGGGGCGGTCCTTACCAACCGTGGCCGCACCTGGGACGGCTCGAAGATCCGGGAGCACGTGACAGCGTTCGACGAGGCGCACTTCGCGGCGGCCCTGAGGCGGCACGTGGCCGATCTTGTGTCACACTCGTCGGACAGCGCAGACGACGGGAGGGCACGGTGAGTATTGCCGACACCGCATCCTTGGCTGTTCCCGACGCCGACTCTTCGAGCGAGAGCCGCTGGCTGGAGGAATGGGGAGACATCGTCATCCCGGTGTTTCTCCTGGGCATGCTCATCCCCGTGCGGGGAGTCGAGTTTCTCATCCCTGCCCTGACTCTTCCGGTCAACACCCTGGCCTGCGTAGCGCTGGTGGGCATTGGCGTCTGGGCTGGCGCCCGCTGGAAGGCGGGCAGCGTTCTGGTCTCGCTGGCAGGGACGGGACTGGTGCTCTGGCTGGTGGGCTGGACGGTCTGGGTGCACGGGCTCGGTGAGCTGCGGCGCTCAGTGAACATCATCACCCTCTTCGCCGTGGCAGCCGTACTCGGCGCCGGGCGCCTGCACGTCCGTTCGGTCAGCCGCGGAGTGGTGATAGGCATGCTCATCGCCCTGGCGTTCAGCGCCACGCTCATTCCCAGCAGCACCTACGCGGGCAGACTCACCGGCGTGCTCGGAGACCCGAACGCCGCCGGCTACGTGCTCACGACGCTTGGATTCGCGGTCATCCAGTCCCTGCGCACCCCCCGGGCCCGCCTGGCATTCTGGGCCGTGGTGGGCGTCGGGGTGCTCCTCACCGTCTCCAGGACGACGCTGTTCGCCTACGCAGTCGCCACGCTCTGGGTGTGGTTCGCTCCGCGCATGAATCGACTGCTCAGTGTCGCGACCCTCGGGGTATCCGCGGCTCTTTACGCCTGGGTGGACGCCTTGGCTGAGGCACGGGGTTGGTTCACCGACCGCGTCGGCTCGGATAGCCTCCGCGAGGCCCTCGCCCTTGCGGAGCAACAGATGGTTCGGGATGCGGGATGGCTCGGCGAGGGGCTGGGCACTGCCGTGGTCGACATCCGTGGCACCACGTTGTTCTTTCACAACAGCTACCGGGCGATGCAGACCGAGGGCGG
>DATITN010000032.1:0-7645 GCA_035467795.1 Arachnia sp.
TCGCCTTCTGCGCCCGACTGGATCTCGACTGGTTCGTCTACCACTTCGACGACGTGGAGGATCAGATCATCAACGCCTCCTCCCAGGTGGAGGACTGCAGGTTCGTGCTGATCGGTTTCGGTGAGCCGGACCAGGCGGGGCTCGCCGTCACTGAGCTGGCATCCGTGGTTGGGGAGTCCCGGGTGCTCGACGCCATGGTGACCAACGGGCAGACCACGTGGGTGCTGGACGCGGACCTGCAGGTGCACGAGATCGAGCGCCACACCAGCGCGCTCGAGGCGCAGGCCGTCTATGAAGGAGTCAGGATCTGCGCGGACCGGGAGGAGGCGGTGGCCCCCGTCGAGCTGCACGTCCCCTTGCCTGAGGCGGAAGTGGTGGCTGCGGAGAGGCTGGTCCGCGGCCTGTCCCCCGAGGATGCGATGGACCTCCTCGCGCACCTGGCGGAGTCCGAAGAACGGCTCACTCCCACCGAGGCCTGCACGCTAGCAGTCCTGTTGGAAGATGAGGACCGTCTCGGCGCCCTGCTCACCCGCCTCAGCGTCACGAACGCGGATGCCGTCTGGCCCAACCTGGTGGCCGCCCGTCGCGTCGCGCCTGAGGAGGCGGAGGCAAACGTGATCTCGCTCCTGGGCATGGCGTCCTGGCTGAGCGGCCGGGGAGCAGCCCAGACCTCCTGCCTTGAGCAGCTGGCGCGCTCAAACCCCCGGCACGCGGTCGCGAGCCTGCTCCGGCGTCTCCACCAGTGTGGGATCCCGCCGCGCCGCTGGGACGAATGACCACTCCGGGGCGCCGGCCCAGCGGGCGTGCCGTAGGGTTCTGCCATGCGTTTCGTCGTGTGTGGAGAAGCCCTGATCGATCTGATGCCGGAGGAGATGATCTCGCCGGCCGAGAGCCGCTGGATCGCCAGATCGGGTGGAGGCCCGTTCAACACAGCCGCCGCCCTCGCGCGCCTCGGCCAGGACAGCAGGTTCCTCGGTCGGCTGAGCACCGATGCGTTGGGGCGCCAATTGCGCAGCCACCTCGAGCACGCGGGCGTGGACCTCGCGTTGGCGGTCTCCACAGAGGACCCCACCTCGCTGGCGGTGGTGTCCCTCGACGAGCAGGGCCGCGCAAGCTACCACTTCCACTTTGCAGGTACCTCCGCGTTCAGCTGGAGGGCCGGCGAGCTGCCGGAGCTGGAGCACTCGGACTGGCTGCACTTCGGCTCCATCGGCGCCGTCATCGGCACTGGCGCCAAGCACATCCTGGACTTCGTCCGCAGCACAGACGCCGCGGTCAGCTTCGACATCAACGTTCGGCCCTCCACCCTGCCTGACAGGGCGGAGTACTTCGGTCTCGTCTCGGACCTCATGACGGCCGTCGGTAAGAATGGCGGAATCGCCAAGGCCTCGGACGAGGACATCGCCTGGCTCGTCGACGACGACTCGGACCCGCTGGGCTACGCGGAGGGCTGGGTGGGGGAGTACGGCCTGTCGATGTTCATCGTCACGCTCGGCGCCGACGGCGTGGTGGCCGTCAAGCCGGACGGTCGCCGCATCCGCACTCCCGGGCGTCGCATCGACGTGGTGGACACGGTGGGCGCAGGCGACACGTTCATGGCCGGTTTCCTGTCGGCCTACGCCGATGACCCGGGAGACGTGGAGGCGGCGCTGGCGCGCGGCGTGGCCGCGGCCGCGATCGTCTGCACCCGGAAGGGGGCCCAGCCGCCCACCGCCGCTGAAGTGGACGCCCTCCTCGCCTGAGGCCGCCACGCCAGGCCGGGGAGGCACGGTGGGTCCGGCTCAGGGCGGACAGGTATATTGAGCCACCGTGCCGCCAGGCGCGTGTGATGCCGAAATGCAGGAGATGGTCGTGAGCCAAGAGGCGGGTCAGTACGACAGGGTCCAAGCCCAGGAGAAGTGGCAGGCCTTCTGGGAGGAGAACGGGACCTTCACCCCCCTCGACGACGGCAGCCGAGAGCGCCGCTACGTGTTGGACATGTTTCCCTACCCGTCTGGTGACCTGCACATGGGACACGCCGAGGCATACGCGATGGCAGACGTCCTGGCCCGCTACTGGCGGCTCAAGGGCTTCGACGTCATGCACCCGATCGGCTGGGACTCCTTCGGCCTGCCCGCCGAGAACGCCGCGATCAAGGCGGACGCTCACCCGGCCACCTGGACCTACAACAACATCGAGACCCAGGCGCGCTCCTTCAAGCGGTACGGGCTCAGCTTCGACTGGTCACGCCGGCTGCACACCTCGGACGAGGACTACTACAAGTGGACACAGTGGCTGTTCGCGCGATTCTACGAACGCGGGCTGGCCTACCGGAAGGACTCGTTCGTCAACTGGTGCCCCACTGACCAGACGGTGCTGGCCAACGAGCAGGTTGTCGACGGCAGGTGCGAGCGCTGCAAGACGGAGGTCACCAAGCGCAAGCTGAACCAGTGGTACTTCAAGACCACGGCCTACGCGCAGCAGTTGCTCGACGATATGGCGCAGCTGGAGGGTGGCTGGCCGGATCACGTCCTGGCCATGCAGCGCAACTGGATCGGACGCTCCGAGGGCGCGCACGTCCGCTTCGCCGTCGAGGGGCGCGCGGAACCCATCACGGTTTTCACGACGCGTCCTGACACCCTGTTCGGTGCCACGTTCATGGTGGTGGCCCCCGATGCGCCCCTGGCGGCCGAGCTGGTCACCGACGCCCAAAGGGAGACCTTCGAGGCCTACCTGGAGAGGGTCAAGCGGGAGACCGAGATCGAGCGGCAGTCCACCGAGCGAGCCAAGACGGGTGTCTGGCTGGGGTGCCACGCCGTCAACCCCGTCAACGGCGAGCAGATTCCGATCTGGGCCGCCGACTACGTCCTGGCCGACTATGGCACAGGCGCCATCATGGCCGTGCCGGCGCACGACCAGCGGGACCTGGACTTCGCCCGGCAGTACGGACTGCCGGTCCGCACCGTCATCGACGTCGACGGCACAGATCCGGCCCTCACCGGGGTATCCACCAGCGGCGACGGCGCCTACGTCAACTCGGGCTCGCTGGATGGTCTGACGGACAAGGCCTCCGGGGTGGCGCGGATCATCGAGCAACTGGAGGCCGACGGTCTCGGCACCGGCACGGTGCAGTTCCGGCTCCGTGACTGGCTGCTGTCCCGCCAGCGGTTCTGGGGCTGCCCCATCCCCGTGGTGCACTGCCCGTCGTGCGGGGAGGTGCCGGTCCCCGACGACCAGCTGCCGGTCCGCCTGCCGGACCTGCGGGGCGCCGCACTGGCGCCCAAGGGCACCTCGCCGCTGGCCTCGGCCACTGAGTGGGTGTCCACGGAGTGCCCCCGCTGCGGCGGACCGGGACAGCGCGACACCGACACCATGGACACCTTCGTGGACTCCTCGTGGTACTTCTTCCGCTACTGCTCCCCGGGCTACGACAAGGGCCCCTTCAACCCCGACGACGTGCGCCGCTGGATGCCGGTGGCGCAGTACGTGGGCGGCGTGGAGCACGCGATCCTGCACCTGCTGTACATGCGCTTCTTCACCAAGGTGCTGCGCGACATGGGGTTGGTGGACTTCGACGAGCCGATGCTGCGCCTGCTCAATCAGGGCCAGGTCATCAATCAGGGCAAGGCGATGAGCAAGTCGCTGGGCAACGGGGTCGATCTCGGCAAGCAGATCGACGAGTTCGGCGTGGATGCAGTGCGCCTCACCATGGTGTTCGCCGGGCCGCCCGAGGATGACATCGACTGGGCTGACCTGTCTCCGGCCTCGAGCCTGAAGTTCCTGCAGCGGGCGCACCGGATCGCCGCGGACGTCGCCTCGGATCGTCGTGTCGACTACGCGCTCGGTGACCCCGGGCTGCGCAAGGCCGTCCACAAGGCCATCGCCGAGGTGTCCACACTCCTGGAGTCCGGCCGCTTCAACGTGGCCGTGGCGCGCACCATGGAAGTGGTCAACGCCACTCGCAAGGCGATCGACGGAGCCCCCGGACCCGCAGACCCCGCCGTGCGCGAGGCCGCGGAGTTCGTGGCGCAGTCGCTCAGCGTCGTCGCGCCCTACGTGGCCGAGGAGATGTGGGAGCTGCTGGGCCACGCGCCCTCCGTGGCCACCAGCACCTGGCCGACGGCGGACCCGAGCCTCACTGTCGACGACACGGTCACCATGGTGGTGCAGATCCAGGGCAAGATCCGAGCCAAGCTCGAGGTGCCGGCCGACATCACCGAGCAGGACGCGCTCGCCGCGGCGCTGGCGGATCCGGGTGTCCAGCGGTCTCTGGACGGCCGCGAGATCGCCAAGGTGATCCCCAGACTCCCGAAGATGCTCAGCCTCGTCCCGCGCTGAGTTCTCCACAGGTGCGGACCCGGCTGAGAAACAGGCGGCTCCCCGTGCGAACAAGGGGATATGGAGCCCCGAGACGCCGAAGAGCTGGCCAGGGCCCGGCTGGCCTACGTCAGCGCGGGTCGGCCCGCGCTGTGCGGGCCGCGGCGCGCGGTTGCCGAGCCCGCGTCGGAGCCCATGCGTGCGCCCCTTGGCCCGGCCACCCCGCGGCCTCCGGAGTCTCCGCCCCGGTCAACCGGGCTGCCGCCGCGACGCACCATCACCCTGAAGCATCTGTGGGTGGTGGCCATCCTGCTCCTGTGCGGAGTGGGAGTGGCGGTCGCGGCGTTGGCGCGCTCATCGGCCACCGAGGTGCCGATCCCGGCCGTGTCCGTGGTCGCTTCCCCAGCGGCGCCGGCACCGAGCCCCAGCCCCACGCCCGTGGTGCGCGTCCATGTCGCAGGTGCGGTGCTTCACCCGGGGGTGATCACGCTTCCTGAGGGCTCCATCGTCCAGGATGCGATCCAGGCGGCAGGCGGGCTCTCACCAGACGCGGATCCGGCGCAACTGAATCTCGCTGCGCCGGTGAGCGAGGGCATGCAGGTGATCATCGGAACTTCCGGGGCTCCCCAGGGGGAGCTCAACGGAGCCTCCGGAGCCAACGCGGGAGGAGGATCCCCAGGGGCTCTCGACCTCAACAGCGCCACGGTGGCCGAACTGGAGACCCTCCCCGGGGTGGGTCCAGTGATGGCTGGGGCCATCGTGGCGTGGAGGGAGGAGAACGGCCGATTCACCGCCGTCGAGGAGTTGCAGGAGGTCAGCGGAATCGGGCCCAAAACGTTCGAGAAGCTGAAACCCCTCGTTCGGGTTTAGCGACGGGTTACGGAAAGCCTATGGCAGCCCCACGACCCTCCTGGCGAAGGTCCGCATCCACGGTGTGCCGTACAGACTCCCGAGAAGGGGGACGAGGACGACCAATTTCTGAGGGATGGGGATGGAGCTTCCTCGGACCTCGGCGATCCCCGCCCGCAGCAGTGCGGCCCGCTGGGTCTCGTCATGTGGCCAGGTCTTGCTGAGGCTCCCTGAGGTGTAGAACTTGTGGCACAGGGTGGCGTCCACCCTGACGAACCGACCGAGCAGCGCAAGGTGCAGCAGCCATGTCCAGTCTGCTGAATACTCGCCGCAGTCGTTGCGATGGATCCCACCGATGCGCAGGTACGCGGAGCGGCGGAAGAGGCCGCGGTTCGGTACCCACCAGCCACGCGGTCGCATCGCCATGGCGAGACCCCGTCCCACTGCAGTGCGCTTCGTCGACACCCCGTCGAACTCGTGTCGACGTTGCGTGCCGTCCACTTCAGTCACGGTCATGTCGCTGAACGCCAGGACTGCACGAGGGTCACGTTGGAGGGCGGTGGCGAGGCGCTCAATGTAGTCCGAGGTGACAGCGTCGTCGTGGAATGCGAAGAACATGAACTCCCCGGAGGCTCTGCTCATCAGGTCGTTGCTGTTGCCCAGCCACCCCAGGTTCTGGGTCCTGGCGATCACCCGTGTGTCGTCGCGTCCCGCAGCGAACGACGTGACGAGAGCCAGGGTTTCATCCGTGGAGCAGTCGTCGCCGATGAGAATCTCGAGGTTCGGCCACGTCTGCGCCGCAAGGCTGTCGAGGGTTCGCTGAATGAAGGCGGCCCCGTTGTAGGTGGGCACCAAGGCGGTCACGCGCGGGTGTAGCACGCCCGGGCGAGGAGGTGTGGTGGTCACCTCGACCCCACGAGTTGATGCGCCAGCGCGCGGGCCATCCAGGGCGCCGTCGAGTATTTCCCAGTGTCTACCGACACGTAGTTTCCCGCTCTGGTAGCACCGAACCGGTCGCGACGGTGCAGGTCGGAGCCGGGGTCGCCAATAGTTCCCCGGCCCTCTGCGAAGACGTGGCCGCCCGCCACGATGATTGAGTCGGCCGCATCCACGACTTCGTGGATGCGGGGTATGGCGTCCCCGAGCCCTTCTCGAACGGCCTCGATGAACTGCTCCCGCCCGGCACCGGTAGGCAGCGGGGGAGGCGTCAGCGTTGCGCCGGTACCCTGCGCGACCAATCCCGCCGGATACCAGGACATGTAGAAGTCATGGCCGTTGTAATTCTTAACGTCACCGAAGGGCCCAAGGGCGATCAGCGCACTGGGGACATCGACGCGACTGCGGGTGTGGATGAACAGGCACCACCGCACACGGTGGGTCCACCCGCGTGCCGGGGACAAGCCTGCTGTCAGGTCGATCTCGACCCTTCCGCCCCACAGAGCGTTCACGACGATGTCGAAGCGGTCGTGAAACTCGGGGGCGCCCTTGACTGTGACCGATGTGCCGTCGTCGGTGGGGGTCGCTCCCGAGACTGTGACGCCCGGCAGAAAGGTGACTCTCGGACTCGCGAGCACAGCCTCGGCCAACACGTCGGCCACCCAGCCCGTCTCGACGGAGCGCTCGGGCACGCGGAATCCCGCCGTGATCCTGTCCGAGGCGAGACCGTCCAACTCCGCGCTGGTGAGGTGGGAGACCGTGGCTCCGGAGACATCGGTCAGGTATCGGGAGGCGTCGCGATGCGCTCGGATCAGTCCGCTCACGGCGTCGAAGTGACCTGCCAGCGCATCGGGGCCGATGAGGGAGTCCCGATCGACGAGGTACAGGTCATCGGTGGACGTGGCGTGGGCGCTCACGTCCTGATCGATCATCTCGGACATGAGAGGCGCGAAGGCCAACCCGCCGGGCAGGATGTGACGAGCGGTCTGGAGTGTGGCGTCGGCGCCGTAGAGGTACCCGAGGTGAATCTTCCCCTCGTTGAAGCGGCTCGCCTCCGCCATGGGGCGGCGATTGCGGTCGATCAGCGTGACGTGCGCGCCCAGTCGAGCGAGGTTGATTGCCAGGCAGGAGCCCATCACCCCGGCACCTAGCACGGCGATCCGCTTCTTCATGCTGGCGCACTGTCCGACGTGGGAGCGAGATGAAGCCGTACGCGGCCGCTCGCCACCATGACGAGTTGCCTGCCGGCACGGTGGGCGTGGCCTTCGCGGACCGCACCTTGCTCGCCCTTGGCGACGAACGAGCGCGTCGCCTCGAAGGCGACGTTTGAGAACTTGAGGCTCATGAGGGTGCCACGCTTGTCCGTGTAGGTGGTGGGCAGCACTTCTCGGACGCAGCAGCTCGAGCGGGCACCTAGGTGGGCGATTTCGTTCATCAGCTCTCCCGGCAAAGGCGTCTTCGTGGACTGCCCGAAGCGTAACAATGTTCGCGCCGCCTCACGTCAGGGGCCCCCGGCAGCGAGCCCATCGCCGGTGACTTTGTCCACACCTCTGAGGTCCGGCGG
>DATITN010000033.1:0-2511 GCA_035467795.1 Arachnia sp.
GTGGGGCAGGTGGGGTCCATCATGGCCGCGGAGGCGGTCAAGCTGATCTGCGGATTCGGCGAACCCCTCGTCGGCCGCATCCTCCTCATCGACGCCCTCACCCAGCGCACCCGCGAGGTGCCGCTGCGCCCCGCGCCCCCCGTCGTCCACGCCCACCCCAGGGAGGACCCCATGACACTGAACGAGCTCACGGTCGAGGACGTCGCCGCCATCCTCGACGACCCCCCGCGTCCCACGCTTCTTGACGTCCGAGAGGCTGCGGAGCACGCGCTGGGCACGATTCCCGGCTCGCTGGCGGTGCCGCTCGGCGAGGTGCTGACCTGGGACCGGCTGGACGACAACCTTCCCGACGGGCCCGTCATCGTCTACTGCAAGATCTCTCCCCGCGCGCGCCGCGCCGCCGCACACCTCATCGGGCTGGGCCACCCGGACGTGTCGCTGATGGATGGCGGCATGATCGCCTGGGGCGAACGGATCGACCCGAGCTTCCCCCACTACTGATGCGACACTGGTTCCCATGGCGACCGTGAGGTACTTCGCCGCGGCCGCCGAGGCCGCGGGCACAGAGCAGGAACAGGTGGCGGCACCCACGCTGGGCGCGCTCCTGGCAGACCTGCGCTCCCGGCACGGGGCGAGGCTGTCGCGGGTGCTGGAGGTCAGCTCCGTCCTCCATGACGGCCGATACGTGGAGGACCCGTCCACTCCGCTCGCCGACGACGCCCTCCTGGACGTCCTGCCGCCCTTCGCCGGCGGCTGACGGCGGGTCCGACGATGGCCGTGCTGATCGACCCGCCCCGCTGGCCGGCGCACGGCACCGTGTTCGGGCATCTTGTCTCGGACACGTCCCTCGACGAACTCCACGACTTCGCCAGACGCGCGGGCATCCCGCCCAGGGCCTTCGACCACGACCACTACGACGTGCCGGTGTCGCGCTATGACGAACTCGTCTCCGCCGGCGCCCTCCCGCTCGACGAGCGGGAGCTGGTCCGCCGCCTCGCCGGATCCGGCCTCCGGGTGCGCATCCATGAGAGGACCCCCAACCGGGCAGCCGCGAGGGTCGCCATCGTCACCTCCTGGGAGCGGCTCGGCCTTCCCGCACCGCTGCGTGACGACCTCCTCACACGATGGTCCGAGCCTCACCGCCACTACCACGACGTCCGCCACCTGGCGCAGTGCCTCGTCGCGCTGGGGCAGCTGGGCGGCGCCGACGCCATCGTCGAGCTCGCCGCCTGGTTCCATGACGCCGTCTACGACGGAGTGCCCGGAGACGACGAGGAGGCCTCCGCACAGCTGGCCGAGCGGTTGCTGACGGGTCTGTTGCCGGCCGACGACGTGGCGGAGGTGTCGCGGCTGGTACGGATGACCGCAACCCACACCCCCGACGACCAGCGCGGCGCACTCCTCTCGGACGCCGACCTCTCGATCCTCGGCCAGATCCCCGGCCGCTACCACGTCTACATGCGCGACGTCCGGCTCGACTACGCTCACGTCGACGACGACGCCTGGCGGGCCGGGCGCGCCGAGGTCCTCCGAAACCTCCTCTCGATCACGCCGCTGTTCCGCACCGAGCGGGGCCGCGAGCTGTGGGAGTCGCGGGCGCGGTTGAACCTGTCCGACGAGCTGGAACGGCTGGGCGCCTGATTGGGAGTCCGGCCTGAGGGCGCGTGACTTGCCACCCACGGACGCCCCGACGCTGGGCTAATGTGGAGAGACGACCGGAGGAGAACAGATGAAGATCACCGACAATGGCGCGGAGCCCAACGTCTTCGACCTTGAAAACGCCACCATCGAGAACCCCAACTACCGCACCGTCGCGTGGACCGGGAAGTACCTACAGGTCACGCTCATGTCCATCCCCGTCGCCCACTCGATAGGGCTCGAGGTGCATCCGGACACGGACCAGTTCATCCGCCTCGACGCCGGCAAGGGCCGCGTTCTGATGGGTCCCACCAAGGACGACCTAACGTTCAAGGAAGACGTGGAGGACGGCTGGTCCGTCCAGGTCCCGGCCGGTACGTGGCACGACATCGTCAACACCGGGGACGAGGCCATGCAGCTCTACGTGGTCTACGCGCCGTCGCACCACGCCAAGGGCAAGGTACACAAGACGCTGGAAGACTCCGAGGCCGACGAGAAGGCGGGTACTGACGAGCCGCCGACGTGGACGGTGCAGCCCTAGTAGCCTGCTGATCACTCCGGCACCCGGTCATCCCGGCTGACCCTGCTACACGTGCACGGTCAGCGCCGCGACCCTCCCTTCCCGACGGAAGACGGAGGCGCTGAGGTCCGTGCTCAGCCGGCCGCCAGGGTGCTCCTCAGTGGTGCCATCGACGAGGTGGGCCGTGATCACCATCGTCTCCGTGTCGGTGCCGCGGTGGTAGACCACGGGCACCTGGCAGAAGGTGAACGCGAGCGAGCCCTCGGGCAGGTCGACGGTCCGCTCCTCGCCGCTGACGTCGCGATACGCGAACGTGGCGGGCGCCGTCGTCCACTCCGAGCTCCGCAGCAGAA
>DATITN010000034.1:0-10471 GCA_035467795.1 Arachnia sp.
CCGCCACGGAGCTGCCCGCGGAGCGGATGGCCAGGGTCAACCGCGAGTTGCTGCAGGTGAGCAGGAACGAGGCGTCCCGGGTGCGCGACGACTCACGGCGCCCCCGCGGCCGCAGCGGGCGCGGCAAGGCCGGACAGGGCCAGGGCTCCGGCCAGTACGGGGGCGCCACCCACCCGCGTTTCGCCGGACGGCCCACGAGCCGCGGTGAGGTGGCGATCGCCCTGGAGGGCGGCTCCCTGCTGCCCGCCATCTACTTCATCTTCTCCCGTGTGGGCTGCGACGCCGCGGTGAGGCAGGTCCACGACGCAGGGATCAGGCTCACCAATCGCGCCGAGGCCGCCCTCCTCGGCGGCATCGCGGACCGTCACGTGACGGGCCTCAGCGCCCAGGACCTGGAGGCGTTGGAGTTCGAGGCATTCAGGGATGCGCTGCAGGCGGGTGTCGCGGCGCACCACGCGGGGCAGCTGCCCGCCTTCAAGGCCATCGTCGAGGAGGCCTTCGCCACGGGAGCGCTGAAGATCGTCTTCGCGACGGAGACTCTGGCGCTCGGCATCAACATGCCTGCACGCACGGTCGTGCTGGAGAAGCTGGTCAAGTACAACGGCGAGAGCCATGCGGACATCACCCCGGGGGAGTACACCCAGCTGACCGGCCGCGCGGGGCGTCGGGGAATCGACGTCGAGGGGCATGCGGTGGTGCTGTGGCAGGCGGGCATGGACCCCCGCGCCGTGGCCGGCCTCGCCTCGCGGCGCACCTATCCGCTTCGCTCCAGCTTCGCCCCCACCTACAACATGGCCGTGAATCTGATGGCCACGTTGGGGCGCGAGCGCGCCCGGGACCTGCTCAACCAGTCGTTCGCGCAGTTCCAGACCGACAAGTCCGTGGTGACCGCGGCACGCGTGGGCAGGCGCCGGCAGGCCGAGCTGCGAGATGCTCAGGACGCAGCCGAGTGTCACCTGGGTGATTTCATGGACTACGCGCGGCTGCGCGACCAGATCTCCAGGCTGGAGGCGGCCTCGTCGAAAGCGCGCAGAGCCGAGCACGACGAGGCGGTGGCCGACAGCATCACCGCCCTGTTCGCCGGTGATCTCGTGCACGTGCCGCGGCAGGGCTGGTCCGTGGTGCTGAAGGTGGGCCAGAGGGCCCATCGGGGCGCGGAGCCGTGGGTGCAGGTGATCAGCACCGATCACACCGTCCTCAAGCTGGAGCCGCACGATCTTCCCGGCCCGCTGCTCGCGGTTGGCCGCGTGCGGGTGCCGCGCGATTTCTCCCTGCGGGAGCGCAAGGACAGGCGTTCATTGCTGACCGCGATGGAAGCCAAGGTGGACCAGCTCGACCCGAGCATCCCGGACACCGCTCTGCCGAGCGACGAGTCGGTGGCCCGCGAGATCAGGCAGCTGAGGGGCGAGCTGAGGGCGCATCCGTGCCATCAGTGCCCGGACCGGGAGGAGCATGCGGTGGAGGCGGCCCGGGTGCTGCGTCTTGAGCGCGAGGCGGAGCGCACCGATGCCGAGGTGACAGGCCGCGCGAACTCGCTGGGCACCCAGTTCGACAGGGTCACGGCGGTCCTGGAGGCGCTGGGGTACCTCGACGGCGACGAGCTCACCGACGCCGGCCGGATGCTGCGACGGATCTACAACGAGCTGGACCTGGTGGCCGCCGAATGTGTGCGCCGCGACATCTTTGCGGGTCTCACCCCACCGCAGCTGGCGGCCGTGCTCTCGACCCTGTTGTATGAGTCGCGCCCCACGCGCGACGCGGCGCCGCCCCGGATGCCCGATGCGACCTCCGAGAGGGCCCAGTCCGAGCTGCGTGCCGTGTGGCTCGAGGTAGGACGGCTGGAACGGGTCCATCACCGGGACCGCGGCCGGGAACCGGACATCGGGTTCGCGGAGGCGGCATGGAGGTGGGCAAGCGGGCAGGACCTGTCCAAGGTCCTCCGGCACACCGGCCTTTCAGCGGGAGACTTCGTGCGCTGGGTACGCCAGGTGATCGACCTGGCGGGCCAGTTGGCCAGCGCCACCGGCCCCGGCGATCTCAGGCGCACCTGCCGTGAGGCGGCCGATGCCATGCGCCGCGGTGTGGTGGCGGCGGACCTGACGGAGGATTAGGTTTGCCTCCATGGCCGTAGCTCTGCGCGTGATCCCCTGCCTCGACGTCCACGACGGTCGCGTGGTCAAGGGCGTGAACTTCCGTCAGCTGCGCGACGCGGGCGACCCCGTCGAACTGGCCGCGCGCTACTCGGCTGAGGGCGCCGACGAGTTGACCTTCCTCGACATCTCCGCCTCCTCCGATGGCCGGGCCACCACCCGCGACATGGTGGCGCGCTGCGCGGAGACCGTGTTCATCCCCCTGACTGTCGGCGGCGGGGTGCGAGAGGTGCAGGATGTGGATCTCCTGCTGCGCAGCGGGGCGGACAAGGTGGGCATCAACACCGGCGCGCTGGCGCGGCCCAACGTCATCGACGAGATCTCGCGCACCTTCGGCAACCAGGTCCTGGTCCTGTCCGTGGATGCGCGTCGCGAGGAAGGGATGCCCTCAGGGTTTGGCGTCACCACCCACGGCGGGCGCCGCTCGGCGGGCGTCGACGCCCTGGCGTGGGCGAGGGAGGCCTGCGCGCGCGGGGTGGGGGAGGTGCTCCTCAACTCGATGGACGCCGACGGTACCACCGACGGCTTCGACCTCGAGATGATCCGGGCCGTGCGGGCCGTGGTGGACGTGCCGCTGATCGCCTCAGGTGGCGCCGGAACGATCGAGCACTTCGTGCGGGCGGCCGAGGCCGGTGCGGACGCCGTGCTGGCCGCAAGCGTCTTCCACTACCAACGACTCACCGTCGATCAGGTCAAGGCCGGCCTGCGCGAGGCCGGCTTCGAGGTCCGTTAAAGAAGGAGGAGTGCCATGGAGTGCCTATTCTGCGCCATTGTCGCCGGCGACATCCCGGCCAGGATGATCTATGAGGACGACGTCGCGGTCGCTTTCCTGGACATCCAGCCCTGGCAGGAGGGCCACAGCCTGGTGGTGCCCCGCCGCCACACCGCCGATGCCCTGGTCGATGACCAGGTGCTCGCCGAGATCGGTCCTACGGTGGCCCGCGTCGGCAGACTCCTCAAGGAACGGCTCGGCGCCGACGCCTGCAACATCCTGTCCAACGCTGGGCCGGTCTCCGGCCAGGAGGTCCTGCACACGCATGTCCACGTGCTGCCTCGCTATGCGGACAATCCTGGCATCGCGGGCATCCGGGGGCCGGTGACCTCAGACCTGGACGGCATATGGGCCCGCCTGGGTGGGGCACCCTAACGGATGACCTGACCCTGGCAATACCACCCCCCGGTTAGGGTCTCGACAGGGTGGTCTACATTGATGTGTATCAAGGGGCGTGGACGCGTCCCGTAGAGAAAGAGAAAGGGACCTTCATGAAGGCCACCAAGATCGCCGGGATCCTCTCCATTGTCGCCGGAATCGTCATGATCGTCGCCGGCGCCCTCACCTGGGGCACCGTCAGCTCGCAGCTGGCCGCGGAGAACATCACTGTTCCGGGTGACTCCACATTCATGGGCGGCGCCTACGCGGGCCAGCCCGTCGCCGGCCCCCTCAGCGCTTTCGCGCAGGCCGAGATCATCAACCACCACGCCCTCGACGGCGCGGGCGGCAAGACCTACGCCGAGCTCGGCGCACTGGCCCGCGAGGCCAACGAAGCGGGCGACACCGCCGCGGCTGAGGAGTTCACCGCGCAGCGCACCACCGCCATGAACGCCTCGTTCCTGCGCGCCTCGCTGTTCACCTCGGTCGTGTCCTACGGCATCGCGGCGCTCGTCATCGGCCTCGGCCTCCTGTTCGCCGTCATCGGCTGGGCCCTGACCACCGTCAGGTACCCCTCCTCGCAGTCGGCCACCGTCACCGAGTGACACCGCCCACCGGGCTCAAGACGGCGGGCAGGACTGAGGTCCTGCCCGCCGTCTTACATTTCGGACCACGCCGCCCCAATGCTTGACAGCCAGCCACGTCACCGGCGAGCATGTACCCATGCCCACTAGCTGGCTCGTAATTCCCTAAGCGCTTTCGGCTCATCAACGAACCGAAGCGCTCCCTCGTGTGCCCGATACGGGCAGCGGGGGTTTTTTCTTGGGATGACAACAATGCGAGCGATCAACGAAGGGAGAGGCACATGACACAGACGGACGGTCAGGTCATGACGGGGGCGCAGGCCCTCGTCGAGTCGCTGGAACGAATGGGTGTCGATGTAGCCTTCGGAATCCCCGGTGGCGCCATCCTCCCCGCCTACGATCCGCTGTTCGACTCCAAGATCCGCCACATCCTGGTGCGTCACGAGCAGGGTGCCGGCCACGCCGCTGAGGGCTACGCGATGAGCTCGGGACGGGTGGGTGTCTGCATCGCCACCTCGGGCCCGGGCGCCACCAACCTCGTCACGCCGATCGCCAACGCCTACATGGACTCGACCCCGCTCGTTGCCATCACGGGCCAGGTCAACAGCCACTCCATCGGTACGGACGCCTTTCAGGAGGCCGACATCCGAGGCATCACGATGCCGATCACGAAGCACAGCTTCCTGATCAAGCGCGTCGAGGACATCCCGCTGGCCATCAAGGAGGCGTTCCACATCGCCGCGACCGGCCGTCCGGGCCCGGTGTTGGTGGACATCGCCAAGGACGCGATGGTGCACACCGCGCCCTTCGTGTGGCCGCTGGAGCTGGACCTCCCCGGGTACCGCCCCACGGTGAAGCCTCATGCGCGGCAGGTGCGGGCGGCGGCAAAGCTGATCTCGGAGTCGAAGCGCCCGGTGCTGTACGTGGGCGGCGGCGTCGCCCTGGCCAAGGCCGCGCCGGAGCTGGCCGAGTTCGTGGCCAAGACCCGGATCCCAGTCGTCACCACGCTCATGGCACGGGGCCAGTTCCCGGACAGCCACGAGCTGCACATGGGCATGCCCGGCATGCACGGCACCGTCGCCGCCGTCGGTGCTCTGCAGAAGTCCGATCTGCTCATCGCGCTGGGCACCCGCTTCGACGACCGCGTCACGGGCAAGCTGGACAGCTTCGCCCCCCACGCCAAGGTCATCCACGCCGACGTGGACCCCGCCGAGATCGGCAAGAACAAGGCGGTGGACATCCCCATCGTGGGCGACGTCAGGGAGACGCTCAAGGAGCTCAACGAGGCGATCGAGGCCTACCCGGCCCCGGAGGCCGACGCCTGGCGCCGTCAGCTGGGCCTCATGAAGGCCCGCTACCAGCCCCGGTGGGAGGAGGCGCCCGACGGGCGGCTGTCGCCCCAGGAGGTCATCCAGCGCATCGGTCAGCTGAGCCCTCCCGACACCATCTTCGCCTCGGGCGTGGGTCAGCACCAGATGTGGTGCGCCCACTTCCTGCCACACGAGAAACCCGGCACCTGGATCAACTCCGGGGGAGCGGGCACGATGGGGTTCTGCGTGCCGGCCGCGATGGGCGCGAAGGTGGCCAACCCGGACACCACGGTCTGGGGCATCGACGGGGACGGCTGCTTCCAGATGACCAACCAGGAGCTGGTCACCTGTGCGCTGAACAACATCCCCATCAAGATCGCCATCATCAACAACCATGCGCTGGGCATGGTCCGCCAATGGCAGTCGCTGTTCTACGAGGGCCGCTACTCGAACACGGACCTGATGACCGAGTCCCTGCCCAACTTCCCCATGCTCGCCGAGGCGATGGGGTGCGTGGGGCTCCGCGCCACCAATGAGGTGGAGATGGATGCGGTGATCCAGCAGGCGCTCGAGATCAACGACAAGCCCGTGGTTGTGGAGTTCGTGGTGCACAAGGACGCCATGGTGTGGCCGATGGTGCCCGCCGGTGTCAGCAACGACGAGATCCGCGTGGCCCGCGACATGGCCCCCGAATGGGAAGAGGAAGTGCTGTGAACAACCACACCCTGAGCATCCTGGTCGCCAACCGCCCGGGCGTGCTGACCAGGATCGCGGCGCTCTTCTCGCGCCGCGGGTTCAACATCCAGTCTCTGGCCGTGGGTCCCACGGAGCGCGAGGAGGTCTCGCGGATGACGGTGGTGGCTCAGGTTGAGGACGACGCCACCCTTGAGCAGATCGTCAAGCAGCTCAACAAGCTGATCGAGGTGCGCAAGGTCCTCGAGCTCGGGGATTCGGCCGTGCGGCGCGAGATGATGCTGGTCAAGGTCCGTGCGGACGTGCAGAGTCGCAGCCAGGTCATCGACGTCGTGGGCCTGTTCCGAGGCAAGGCGGTGGATGTCTCGGCGGAGTCCATCACCGTCGAGGCCACCGGCAGCGACGAGAAGCTCGCCGCCCTGCTGGAGATGCTCGCGCCGCACGGCATCATCGAACTCGTCCAGTCCGGGCAGGTGGCGCTCACCCGAGGCGCCAAGAGCATGTCCGAACACAAGGCTAAGTAAGAAACCGAAGAAGGAGAACCCATGGCAGAAATGTTCTACGACCAGGATGCCGACCTGTCGATCATCCAAGGTCGCCACGTCGCCGTCATCGGCTACGGCTCGCAGGGCCATGCGCACGCGCTGTCGCTGCGCGACTCGGGTGTCGATGTGCGCGTGGGCCTTCGCCCAGGCTCACCGTCGGCGGCCAAGGCCGAGGCCGAGGGCCTTCGGGTGCTCCCCGTTGCTGAGGCCGTCGAGGAGGCAGACCTCATCATGATCCTGGCCCCCGATCAGGTCCAGCGCACCGTGTACAAGGAGGAGATCGAGCCGCACCTCACCAAGGGTGACGCGCTGTTCTTCGCCCACGGTTTCAACATCCGCTTCGGCTACATCACCCCGCCCGAGGGCGTCGACGTGTGCATGGTGGCACCCAAGGGCCCAGGGCACCTGGTGCGCCGCGAGTACACCAACGGACGCGGCGTGCCCGCGATCATCGCGGTTGAGAAGGACGAGACCGGCAACGCCTGGCCGCTGGCGCTCAGCTACGCCAAGGCGATCGGAGCGCTCCGCGCCGGCGGGATCAAGACCACCTTCACCGAGGAGACCGAGACGGACCTCTTCGGTGAGCAGGCCGTCCTGTGCGGCGGCGCTTCCGCGCTGGTCCAGGCAGGGTTCGAGACGTTGATCGAGGCGGGCTACCAGCCCGAGGTGGCCTACTTCGAGTGCCTGCACGAGCTGAAGCTCATCGTGGACCTCATGTACGAGGGCGGCATCGCCAAGCAGCGCTGGAGCGTCTCGGACACCGCGGAGTACGGCGACTACATCTCCGGCCCGCGCGTCATCGACGCCAGGGTGAAGGAGAACATGAAGGCGGTGCTGACCGACATCCAGACAGGCGTATTCGCGCAGCGTTTCATCGACGATCAGGATGCCGGTGCGCCCGAGTTCAAGGAGCTGCGCGCCAAGGGCGAGGCGCACCCGATCGAGGAGACCGGCCGTAAGCTCCGTGGGCTGATGAGCTGGGTCAAGACCGACGACGCCGACTACGTCGAGGGTTCGGCTTCCCGCTGACCTGTTCACGACCGGAGGGGCCCGCGACGCGTCGCGGGCCCTTTTCGTTGTCTCAGCTCCCTAAAACAACACGATCCAACATCAATTCCCCCGGTTTACTTGACTTCTGTTGGTTTTGCCTTCAGGATTGGCGTGTGGGTGACCCCCACCCGGCTGCGCATCGAGGCGCTGCCCGGCCGAGTACGGGAGTAGATGATGACCGCTCTTCCTGACGCACGCGTCAACAAGAACCTTGAGGGTCCCGGCCTGCGCGCCCGGATTCAGAAATTCGGCGGCTACCTGGCCGGCATGATCATGCCGAACATCGGCGCCTTCATCGCCTGGGGCCTGATCACGGCGATGTTCATCGAGACAGGCTGGCTGCCGAACGCCACGCTGGCCGGCCTGGTCGGCCCCATGCTGTACTTCCTCCTGCCCATCCTGATCGGCCACACCGGCGGCAAGATGGTGCACGGGAACCGCGGCGCCGTGATCGGCGCCATCGCCACCGCCGGCGTGATCATCGGCGGCATCACGGAGTTCGCCACCCTGAGCGGGACGCCGATGTTCCTCGGCGCGATGATCATGGGCCCCCTCGCAGGCTGGGTGCTGAAGCAGTTCGACCGGGCCGTCGAGGGCAAGGTCCGCGCCGGCTTCGAGATGGTGGTGGACAACTTCTCGCTCGGCATCATCGGCATGCTGCTCGCGATCGTCGGCACGCTGGGCGTCGGCCCCGTGGTGGCGGCCATCGTCGGCGTGCTGTCGGCCGGCGTGAACTGGCTGGTGGCCGCGAACCTGCTGCCGCTGGCGTCACTGTTCGTCGAGCCCGGCAAGGTGCTGTTCCTCAACAACGCCATCAACCACGGCATCTTCACGCCGCTGGCCGCGCTCGACGTGGCGGAGACGGGCAAGTCGATCCTGTACATGGTGGAGTCGAATCCAGGCGCGGGCCTCGGCCTGCTGACGGCGTTCATGCTGTTCGGTCCCAGGTCGTTGAGGGCCTCGACGTCCGGCGCGATCGTCATCCACTTCCTGGGCGGCATCCACGAGATCTACTTCCCCTACATCCTCATGCGCCCTGTGATGCTGCTGGGCATGATCGCCGGCTCCATGTCCGGACTGTTCGTCGCCACCGCCACCGGTGCCGGTCTGGCCGGCCCGCCGTCGCCCGGATCGATCCTCGCCTACTTCGCAGTGACGCCTCCCGGTGGTCACCTTCCGATGATCCTCACCGTGCTGACCGCCGCCGTCGTCTCGTTCCTGGTCACCTCCGCCCTCCTGAAATTCGGACGGGGCTCCGACGACTCGGTCGAGGCCGAGGCGGCCGCACTGGCGTCCTCCGGCTCGCTCGGCGACGGCGTGAGCATCCTCGGTTCTGACGTCCGCAAGGTGGTCATCGCGTGCGACGCGGGGATGGGCTCCTCGGTCATGGTGGCCAGCCAGATGCGCAAGCGTCTGTCCCCCTACGGCGTCGAGGTTGTCCACACACCGGTCGATCAGATCCCCACCGACGCGCAGGTGGTTCTGACACACGAGGGCCTCGCGGACCGGGCCGCCAAGCGCGCCCCCGGCACCGTGGTCGTCCCCTTCGCCTCTTACCTGGGCGACCCGGCCTTCGACCGCGTCGAGCTCGCGATCCGTGAGGGACGCACCCTGACCGCGACCGGCGTCGGCGAGGCCGAGGGCGAGGGCGAGCCGATCTCTTCAGCAGCCGCACCCGCCGCGACCACCGCGACTCTCGCCCGCCCCAAGAAGCGGCTCGCCCCCGGCCTCCTGCCGCGACAGAACGTGCGCCTCGGGCTGACGGCGAGCGGCAAGGACGACGCCATCCGCCAAGCGGGTCAGGTCCTCGTGACCTGCGGCGCCGCCGAACCGGCCTACATCGACGGGATGCTCGCCCGTGAGCTGCAGACCACGACCTTCCTGGGCCAGGGCGTCGCGATTCCCCACGGCACCAACGAGGCCCGCGCCCACATCAACTCGGCTGCACTGGGCTTCCTCCAGTACCCCGAGGGCATCGACTGGGACGGCCACACCGTCAATGTCGTGATCCCCATCGCCTCGAACAGCGACGAGCACGTCAAGCTCCTGGCGGCCCTGGCCACCACGCTGTCCGATAAGGAACGGGCCGCGCGACTGCGCTCGGCCACCTCCGTCGACGAGGTCATCGACCTCCTGACCCCCACCGAGGAGTGAACCAAGTCATGAAGGCACTGCGATTCCATGCCCCCGGCGACGTGCGGCTTGAGGACGTCCCTGAGCCGCAGTGCGGCCCGGAGGAGGTCAAGATCAAGGTCCGCAACTGCTCGACCTGCGGGACCGACGTGAAGATCCGCAACAACGGTCACGTCAACATCACGCGCGTCACGACGATGGGCCACGAGATCGCAGGCGAGGTGGTGGAGGTGGGCCCCGAGGCGCTCGGCGGCTTCGCCGTCGGCGACCGGGTGCAGGTGATCGCGGCCGTGCCGTGTGGCGACTGCCACGAGTGCCGCAAGGGCTGGATGGCTGTCTGCCAGAACCAGACCTCCGTCGGGTACCAGTACGACGGCGGGTTCGCCGAGTACATGATCGTGCCCAAGGAGGTGCTGAAGGTCGACGGCCTCAACCGCATCCCGGACGAGGTGGGCTTCGACGAGGCCTCCGCCGTCGAGCCGTTCGCCTGCGCGATCAACGCGCAGGAGCAGCTCGGCATCGAGGAGGGCGACTTCGTGGTGGTCTTCGGGGCCGGTCCCATCGGCTGCATGCACATCCGGATCGCTCGGGGCGTGCACAAGGCGGGCACCATCGTCCTGGTCGACATCAACGCCGAGAGGCTGGCGATGTCAGCTGAGGCGGTCCATCCCGATGCGACGATCGACGCGTCGGCCACCGACGTCGTTGCGGAGGTGATGAGGATGACCGACGGCCGCGGAGCCGATGTGATCATCACCGCAACGCCGGCCAACATCAACCAGGAGCAGGCCATCTCGATGGCCGCGCGCAACGGCCGGATCTCGTTCTTCGGCGGACTGCCGAAGACCAACCCGAC
>DATITN010000035.1:0-5596 GCA_035467795.1 Arachnia sp.
CGTCGAGGAGCGCCTTGAGGGTCCGCACATCGGTGTCCCACCGCCGGTTGTGAAACACGGCCAGCGGGGCTCCGAGGCGTTCGACGGCGGCGACCAGCTCGCGGGCATCCTGGGCGCTGGGGGCGAAGGGCTTGTCCGCGACGATCCCGACGCCACGCTCGGCGGCCTCGAGGACGAGCTCTCGCCTCGTCTCAGGCGGGGTGGTGATGGAGACGACGTCGACGCCGGAGTCCAGCAGGGCGCCCACCGAGTCGAACACGGGGACCCCTGGAAGGTCTGCCGCGACCTCCGCGCGCCGTTCCGGGCTGCGCGTCACCACGCCCGCGAGGTCAAGTCCTTCTGCTGCCTGAATGAAGGGGGCGTGGAAGATCCTGCCGCCCATGCCGTAGCCCACCACGCCGATCCTCATGGCGGCAGTATGCCCGGTCCATCCCCGCGGTGGTGGGCCGGCTTACGTGGACGCGGCGGCGCCGGCGCGCGCCCAGCGCCCCGACCTGCTCTCCGGCGTCAGCGACCATCGCACCACCGCGGTGGCGAACCGCCCGCACGGGAGCCCGATCCAGCGGTCGAACCGGGGGCTCGTCGGGAGCCCCAGCTCCCGACGCGCCCACACCGGCAGCGTCGAGATGGCGCCGGCCGCCAGCATCCAGTACCCGGGACGGGCCGGCCACGGGATGGGTGGGTGGCGGAGCAGGAATGTGACGGTGTCGACGGCGGCCGCAGAGGCGCGCAGCTCGGGGCGGTACCGCTCCAGGGCCGCCAGCAGATCGGCCTCGGTCCGGGGAAGGTCGACGGCGCCGAGGAGTTCACCGACGGGCGCGGCCTGGGCCACGTACTCGTCGGCCTCCGCCCGGCTCAGTGGCCGGTCCCCGAAGTGCTGGAAGCTGGCCAGGAAGCTCTGCGTCTCGGTGAGATGCACCCACTCGAGGAGGTGCGGGTCCGAGGCCCGGTACGGTGTGCCGTCGTCGGTCTTCCCCCGAACGCGCTCGTGGACGGCCTTGACCCGCTCGATGAGCGCCAGCGCCGACGGGATGGGCCCGTAAGTGGTCATCGCGATGAACTCGGAGGTGCGCTGCAGGCGTCCCCACGGGTCCGACTTGTAGCCGGAGTGCCCCGCGACACCTGCCATGGCCGCTGGGTGCAGCGTCTGCAGGAGAAGGGACCGGATCCCGCCCGCGTACATCGCCGCGTCCCCGTTGACGTACCAGATCACGTCGTCGGGCGTGTGCCACCGCTCGCCGTCGACCTGCCAGATGAAGTGCGCCTTCTCGTCGGCGTCCTCACCGGCCACGCGGCTGCGCAGCGTGCGGCCGAGCAGGAGGCGGAGGCGCTCAAGCGGGCTGTGCATGATGCCGAGGATACGTCGGTGGCCCGCATCCTCGTCGGCCGAGGCCCGCCTCAGCGGCCACCGGCGTCGGCGGTGTCCGCCGGTTCACCTGGAGCGGTGCGCTCGTTGAGCTCGATCCAGGCAGTGTCGCAGCCCGGGCATCGGTACACTGGCGCGCCCTCCACCTGCTCGTCGGTCTCAACCGTGCCGCAGGCGTCCTGGCACGGCCACGTGGTGAGAAATCGGGCGCTCATCCCCCAACCCTAGGGCCTGCCCCAAGCCTCGAAAAAGCGCAAGAGCCCCGGCCGAAGCCGGGGCTCTCTGCTGTGGGTTGCCTCAGATCACTGGGCGACGACCTCGAAGGGAACGTACGCGGTGACAGCCTGGTGCAGCTTGACAGCGGCGGTGTGGGTGCCGACGGACTTGACCGGCTTCGCGAACGAAACCGTGCGCTTGTCGATCGTGGGGCCGCCGGCCTTCTTGACGGCGACCGCGAGGTCGCTGGAGGTGACGGAACCGAACAGGTGGCCCTGATCGGAGACCCGCGCCCCAACCGAGACGGTCAGGCCCTCGAGCTGGGCGCGCAGTTCCTGCGCATGCTCGACGCCGCGCACCTCACGGGCGTCACGCGCCCGCTTGATGCCATCGATCTGCTTCTCAGTGCCACGGGTCCAGCGGATCGCCTTCGACTGTGGCAGCAGGAAGTTGCGGCCGTAGCCGTCCTTCACTTCAACGACGTCCCCGGCGATGCCGAGCTTGTCGACGGTGCTGGTCAGAATGAGCTTCATTGTTTCTCCTCCTGCGCTCAGCGAGCGGTCGACGCGTAGGGCAGCAGGGCCACCTCGCGCGCGTTCTTGACGGCGATGGCAACCTTGCGCTGATCCTGAACCGACAGCCCGGTGACGCGGCGGGCGCGGATCTTCCCACGCTCAGAAATGAACTTCTTGAGCAGGTTGACGTCCTTGTAGTCGACGTTTGCGACCCGCGTCTTCTTTACCGGAAGGATCTTCTTCTTGTTCACAGGCTTGCGCTGTGGACCGGCCATTGTGGTGCTCTCCTTTACTCCCGGGCTTGCCGCCCGTGAAAGCCCGTCTTGCGACGGAATGTGCCAGCTAGCCCAGGCGGGCTAGTTAAGCGGATGGATCAGAACGGGGGCTCTTCCGGCTGGGACTGTGCCCACGGATCATTGCCGCCGCGGTTGCCGCCGGGTGCAGCTGGTGCACCGGCTGCGCCGGAGCCGGACCACGGATCGGACTGCTGTCCGCCACCGCCGCCAGCCGGGGCGTTGCCGCCGCCCTGATTGCCCTGCCAGCTGCCGCCACCGCCGCCACCACCCTGAGTTCGGGTGATCTTGGCCGTCGCGTAGCGAAGGGCCGGACCGACCTCGTCGACATCAACCTCAAACACGGTGCGCTTCTCGCCCTCGCGGGTTTCGTAGCTGCGCGACTTCAGCCGACCGGAAACGATGACGCGGGTGCCCTTCTGGAGGGACTCGGCCACGTTTTCGGCGTACTGACGCCACACGGAGCAGTTGAGGAACATGGCGTCGCCGTCCTTCCACTCGTTCGTCTGACGATCGAACGTGCGTGGGGTTGACGCGACGGTGAAGTTCGCGACGGCCGCCCCATTGGGCGTAAAACGAAGCTCAGGATCGGCGGTGAGGTTGCCGATGAGCGTGATGGGGGTTTCGCCTGCCATGTCTGTGTGTGCCTTCCGATATCGGACTTGGGTTGCCTCTGCTACCTTACGGCGCCCCTCCGACACTCAGTGCCGGATCTGCGCCTGGTGCGACTGCCTTCACTCTTGGCTGATCGCCCCGAGATTTCTCAGTCTGCGCAGAGGCTGTGGATAACTCTCAGTCCTCGCGACGCAACACCTTGGTGCGCACGATCCGCTCGTCGATGGACATCAGTCGATCCATCTCGGACACGATCGCGGGCTCCGCGGTGATCTGCAGCACGGCGTAGATCGCTTCGGACTTCTTGTTGATGTCGTAAGCGAGACGACGACGACCCCAATGGTCGGTGTTGTCGACGGTGCCACCACCCTTGGTGATGACTTCGAGATGCTTATCGACGAGCGCGGGAACAAGGCGTTCATCAACTTCAGAATCGATGAGAACCATGACTTCATACTTGCGCATGCTCAGCCCCACCTCCTTCGGACTAACGGCCACGGGTCTGTCCCGCGGCAGGAGGGCATGACTGACTTCGGATGTCAGCCGACCGCCTAGGTTACCCGTCGGCGCTCCGCGGGGGAAATCCCCGCCCCCTGGTCAGGCCTCGACGCGCAACTGTTCCAAGCGCCCGCTGGCCACGATCGCGCCCCAGAATGCCTCCGCCCACCCCTCGTAACCGCGGTCGTTGGGATGGAAGAAGTCCCCGGCGGTGTGCCGGTGGTAGCCAAGCATGCCCGTCTCCCGCGACACCCGATGCAGCGGCACCAGGTGATGCCCATGCCGCTCCACCAGCGCCGCGGCCAGGACCGACATCCTCTGGGACTGCCCCGCGAGCACCGGCACCATGAACCACGGCACGTCGGCGACGAAGCTCCCTGCGGGCAGCGCCGCGAGGATCCGGTCCAGGCTGCGCTCGAACGTGGCGGCGTTGTGCCCGGGGTAGATGACGTCGTTGCCGCCGATGTCCAGGGTCACCAGGTCCGGCACGAAGCCCAGCTCGGCGAACTGCGGAAGCTGGTCGCGCACCACGTCGTCGCTGGTGGCGCCTGAGACCGACAGGTTGGTGACCAGAACCTCGCGGCCGCTGGCGGTCCGCAGCCGTTCGGCGATCCTCGGCACGTACCCGCGGGTCACGGCCGTGGCGCCCACGCCCTGGGCGGCAGAATCGCCCAGCGCCACGTAACGCAGCTGCCCCTCGGCCCCGTCGGGCCGCTGCCCCCAATGGGCGCGGTAGTCATCGACGTGGCGGTTGATGGTGCGGCGACCCTCAAGCCACCGGGTGGCCAGCGCGGACGCCGTCGCTCCGGCCAGCACGCCGCCGACGAAAGGCACCGTCCACATGGGACGCACCTCAGCGCCGACGCCGGTAGGGGCCGGGCAGCACCGGGTTGCCGTCCTTCGCCCAGGCACGGAGCCCGCCCGCGACCGACTCCGCCAGCAGCCCCTTGGAGCGCAGCTCGGCCGCCGCGATCGAGGACCTCAGGCCGTTGTCGCAGATGACGATCACCGCGCCGTCGCGCTCCGCGAGCGGGTCATCGCCGTGGATGGCGTCCAGCGGGTTCTCGTGCAGGTCCTTCGGGTCCACCGGGCGCGCGCCCGGCGCGTGGCCTGCCTCATACTCCACCTGGGTGCGCACGTCGATGAGCACCGCACCCTTGCTGAGGGCCATCAGCGTCTCCTCGACGGAGAGGCCGGGCGAACGCTTCCCGAGGAAGTCAAGCAATCCCATGGGCATATGGTGCTCCCTCGGCGTCGGGCAGCCAAGTCCGACCGCCTCACAGGATGCCGAACATCACCAGCCCGACGGCGCCCACCACGGCGCTGAGCCCCAACCCGAGCAGCAGGTAGCCGGCCCACCGCTTCCGGGCCCACCGGCCGGTCAGGACCGGCAGCGCCAACGCCGCGACCCCCACAGTCAGCGCCAACACACGGGTGAACATCCCCGGCCCCGCGACCTCGAAGTCCACGCCCACGCCCCCGTCGTCCGGCAGCACCGCCGTCCCGAGCAGCGCGACGATGCCCCAGGCGGCCATCGCCAACGAAGCGGCCGCCATGGTCAACGCCCCCGGCCAGGTGGACCACCAGGGGCGAGGTTGCGTCCTCGTCACGGCTGCGCGCGCCGGGCCTCCATCCGGGCGTACATCTCGTCGACGAGCGCCTTGAAGCGAGCCTCGACCGCGCGGCGGCGCACCTTCAGCGTGGGCGTGAGGAGGCCGTTGTCCATGGTGAACTCCTCGTTGAGTACCTGCGTGTCCTTCGGGCGTTCCTGGCTGGGCAGCTTCGCCGTCAGCTCCTCCACCCTCTTCTTCAACTCCTCCGTGAGCTCTTGGCTGGCCAGCCAGTCATGGATCTCGCCGGGCCAGGATCGGGCCCGCGCCAGCGCCTCGACGTGCGGCAACGACGGCTTCACCAACAACGTGACGAACGGACGGTTGTCGCCGAGGAGAACGGCGTGCTCGAACAGCGGGTCCGACAGGATGAGGCCTTCGATGGGCTGGGGGGCCACGTTCTTGCCGCCGAGGGTGACGATGATGTCCTTCAGCCGGTCCGTGATGGTGAGGAACCCCTCGGTGTCCACATAGCCCACGTCG
>DATITN010000036.1:0-25291 GCA_035467795.1 Arachnia sp.
AGCATGACCCGCTCCCCCTCCGGCAGGTCGTCCAGACCCACCGCGAGCAGATCGTGGACATGCCGTTCGGCCTCCGCCTTCTGGGGCGAGGTGATGTCAACCTCAGGCTCCAGGATCGGCACCAGCCCCGCGGCGAGGATACGGCGCCCGAGGTAGAGCTGCTGCGCGACTGCGGCTTCAGCCCCCGCCCCTGGCGCCCGCACCACCGACCGCATCTTCGTGCCGAAGACGCCCTTGGCGAGGGCGTCGGCAAGCAACTCGTCGAGTCCGTCGATGTCCTTCATCAGCTGGGCTCCGTCGCGCTCCTCCTCCAGGCCCTTGTCCACCTTGAGGATGGGCACGATGTGCTTGGCCTCCCACAGGAATTCCGGTGTGGGACGGCCGTCCACCTCCCGGTCCACGGTCTGGGCGAAGAGGATGGTGGCGAGGATCCGGTCGCCGTCGAAGCTGGGACTAGCCATGATCCGGGAGCGCATGGCGTGCACCTTCTCGAACATCTCAGCTTCATCGGCCCACGCCTCCACGCCGTAGCGCTGCAGTGTCCGTGGCGTGCTGCCGCCGCTCTGGTCCAACGCGGCCACGAAGCCCGGGGCCTCGGCCATCTTCTGATACTGCTGCTCGAACATGTTCAGCCTCCTCGTCACACTGCGAACGTGAGGGGGGCGGCAGGCCATCGGGCGTCGTCGCCCGCTCTCTCTTCTCCAGTCTCCCACCGCTGCGCCGCTGGTGGGCTGAAACCGCCGCACGCGGCCAGTATTGGGGGTAGCGTCGATTCCCCACCAAGAGGAGCGAGGCCATGACGAGTACCCACCCGGACGATGAGGTCTACGACCCTGAGATCCATCCCAGCCAGGACATCCTGGACCCAGATGCCGGCCCTGGACACAGCGTGCTGGATCCCGACGCGGGCGGGCATCCGCACCATCCCACCTCGAGCGAGCTCAGCACGGACTCCCTGGGCGGGCTGACCAACGCCGAGAGCGAGTCACGCTTCGATTGATCTTTCGAGGGCCCAGCCACGTCGCCGGCCACCGGCCAGGCGCTACCGTTGGAGAATCGACGACGAAGGGTGACCATCATGGGTTTTCTCGACAAGCTGCTGCGGCGCGACACCGGCGACGACGACGGTGAGGTCATCCTGTCGCCCTTCAGCCCGGAGAGCGTCCGGCCCTACCTGAGCGATCTCATCGAGGCGCTCAGCGCCCTGACTGAGGCCATGGACTCCGAGGGGGCGCCCCTGTCCAACCCGGGGTGGCGTGGGCGGTTGCACGACCTTCGTGAGGCACACGGCGGGTTGCGCATGCTGGCCAGGCGCACGAATTTCACCAAGGAGGACCTGTACGAGGAGTTGACGTGCGTCAGGCCCCTCTACCGCGGTGATCCGCCGAAGGACTTCGCCCACCTCGCCCCGCTCAACGACCGGGTGGTCGAGGCCATCGAGTCGGTGCACCGGGCCGCCGCATCCTAAAGGAGGTCAATCACACGCTAGGGGGCACCCCCGCTATGTCCGGACCGGTTTGAGGTCCATAGTGAACCATGGCGACTTTCGCGGACACCGCAGCTATCAACCTCCGCCTCGGCCTGCTCGGGCTCCCGCTGCCCTCTGAGGGTGCGGCCGGGCGCGCAGTGGATCTGGTCCGGCCCATCCTGGCTCGGCAACGAGAGCTCAACCGGCGCCTCGCCCACCGGCTACCCGCCGTCGACACCCGCGTGCAGAACTTCCTCGACTCCTACCTCGACGGCACCGGGGCCAAGCCCTGCCTGCCGCGACAGACTCTGGTGCTCGATCAGGCCGGGCTGGCACGCGAGATGTCGCTGCCCGTCGACGGTGACACGTTCACCTCTGAGCTCCTCACCAGCTACCGCCTCGTCAACGGCATCCTTCACAACCCGGCCAACGACCGGCGGACCACCAAGGGCGTGTTCCACATCGCCGAGGGTGGTCTCCCGATTCAGGATGACAAGATCGCGGTCCCGCGCGGCGTCTTCGGCCGGTTGATGGAGCAGGCGTTCCTGCCGCCGGACGAGGCCATGGTGCTGCCCTACACCGCCGCCCAGCCGGATCAGCCGAAATGCTGGGTCTCGCTGCTTCTGCGCCCGATCGTCGTCCCCGCCGTGCCCGGCTACACCGTCGAACGCCGGATGGAGACCCGCTTCATCGCCCCGGCCACGTTGATGGCCAATCTCGACTTCGTGGAGGGCATCTTCGGCAACGGGGGCGACCCCTACCTGCCGGAGAACGACGCCTCGCTCAACCCCGCCGAGTGGACCGGACACACCGGCCTCGTGGTCCTGGCGCCGCACCTCACCCGTCTCACCAAGAAGGAGCTGGGGCTCCCCCAGTTCGACGACGCCACCGAACGCCAGCGCCGTGACGGGATGTGCTGGCGCGACGAGGCCGAGCTGTACAACAACGGCTCCGCGTTCAAGGCCTGCGCCAGGAACGAGCGGGGGGTCATCGTCACCGTCATCGCGGACAACTACTTCGGCTACTGCAAGAAGGAGGTCAAGGCGCAGATCAGCTACTCGGCCAACCTGCTCGGAATGGTCGAGGAGGAGCATTCGGGCGGCGCCATCACCTTCCCCCGCTACAACCTCGGCCAGACCTACACCCACACCTATGGGGACCCGTCCTACCGCCTGGAGGACGTCATCGCCCGGAACCCCGAGCGCTTCGCGCTTCAACCGGAGGGGCACGCCCTGGACCTCGAGCAGTCCCACATCGTGCTCGTGCCGGAGACGGCCACCTTCTCCCTGCGCGACAGCACCATCACCTGGGGCCGCGACGGCGCTGCTAGCACGATCGCGCTGCGGGCCGACACCTACTACGTCAGCCCGGATGGCTACGTCGTCGAGCTGGCCCACATCGAGGCCGACGGCGCCCAGTGGACGCTGCTCGGCACCTCCCCCATCGCCACGTCGTGCCACAAGCCGGCCACGGTCTCCGGGGGCGGGAAGTCCGAGATCTCCAAGTCCATCACGGATGCGTTCGTGTTCGGGAACGCCTACGTGGCGGACTTTGTCGAGGACATGGCCCAGGTGGACGCGATTGTGGTCAGGGACTTCTCGCGACGCTTCCTCGATCCCGCCGCCGCCGACCACCGCCCGCTCCTCTCCGATGAGCGCTCCGTGGGCAGCGTGATCAAGCTGCTCACCCCGAGCCCCGACTACACCGACGAGTACAACGCCTGGGTGGAGTCCATCCCGCACCACATCAAGGAGCTGGTGTTCGTCGTCAAGCGGTTCTACCGCCCCGAGTGGGGCGGCGAGTGGGCCCCCCACTTCTCGGTGGGGCGCATCAACGGAAGGGCGGGGCACGCGCTGCGCCTGGACGGGGACAAGATCACCGTCAACATGCTGCGCGTGGGGTTCGCCCCTGACGGGTCATGGCGGCTGTTCGGCCTCCGGCACGACTTCCACCCCGCCGCGAAGGTGCAGACCGAAGACGACATCACCGCCAGCATCGTGGTCCCGGGTAAGGTCGCCGGGCGCGGGGACGGCCTGTCCAGGAAGTACGTCACCAACTGCGAGCAGCTCCTGTTCCAGCGGCCCGATGACGCGATCCACCGCGGCTACGACAGGCAGGCGGAGTTCGACATCGCCGGCGGCGCCTTCCTCAGCAACTTCGAGCCCTTGAACACGGCCGACGCCCGCGAACTCGTCGACGACGCCATCGCGTTCTCCACCTTCTCCAAGCCCATCCAGAAGCTGATCCGGCGAGTGGCCAAGGGCGGCAAGGGGGTGCCCGGCTACTTCGTGTCCTCGGCGCACCCGCGGCTGATCAACGGCGCGCGGTCCAAGAACCCGCGCTACCTTCAGGTCCGCCAGGACATCGCCCGCCCCAAGGAGACGGTGCTGGCCGAGATGGTGGCTCGGCTCCATCGGAGGCTGGCGATGGCCGAGCCGCTGCGTCTCCCCGTCGACGTGGTGGCGGCGGGCCGGCGCAACAACGCGGCGGAGGACGGCGTGCCGCCGCTGTGCGCCTACGCCCCGCTGCACTACATGGAGCTGCCCGAGCTGTTCATGGAATTCATCTCGTCGATGACCGGCAAGTCGCCCTCGACGACGGGGGCCGGATCCGAGGGCGCGATGACCAAGGGGCCGTTCAACGCCCTGCCCTCGGTGATCGACCTCAACGCCGCGTTCCTTTCGTTCGCGCTGACCGGCTACGACGGCTGGCTCTCCAGCGCCGGCGTCATCGGCCCCAACGTCCGCGTAGATCACGACATCTCGCTCCTGGTGCCCGAGGTGTTCTCCCGCATGACGCCAGAGGAGCGCGACGCCCGAAGCCTCATCGCCGAGGGTGCGCTGGAGCAGGTCCCGGACTTCGAGCATGAGGGCGAGCTCATCGAGGCCAGCCGGCTCGGCTACCGCATGACGTCGAAGTTCCAGGCCAAGTACTTCGGCCGGATCTTCATGCATCCCCACGTGGTGTTCTCTGAGAACATGCTGCAGCCCGAGCTGCAGGACGTGGCGGCCTACGTCGCGTCCGTGCGCACCATCGTGACCACGCACAAGTGGGTTGCCCAGTCCTACCTCGACGACGGCACGGTCGCCCTGGCGGTGCCGCCCATCAGGTCGCTGCTGGAGATCATGGCCACCGGCGAGTCTGACGGGATGACCCTGCACGACGAGCGGTTCCGCCGCCTCTTCGACCGCGAGGACGTGCTGTCCTCGGCGTGGTACCGCGCCCGGCTCGAGTCGCTGAGCGAGTCAGACTCGACGCACCAGCGCAACGCGGTGGCTGCCATGACGAAGTTCATCGAGGAACCCACCAATGCCGCAGCTGCGGAGCGGCTCGGCATCGGCCAGCGGATCGAGGCGATGAAGGCGCGGCTGGAGACGTCCACCCGCCCCGGCGCAGCTGAGGAACTCGCCGGCACGCTGGGCCGTCAGGTCACCTGGCAGCTGGGATGAGCGTCTCGACGAGCTCGGGGGTGAGCTCGTCGAGACTCCCGAGAACGGTGGTCCGGGCGAGGAGCTCGGCCGCCGGCGGGTGGAAGTGCGGGGGGACGGTCACCACGGCCATCCCCGCGGCCAGCGCGGAGAGGATGCCGTTGGGCGCGTCCTCGACGGCGACACTGAGCCGGGGATCTGCCCCAAGGAGTTCGCAGGCGCGCAGGTAGCCGTCCGGGGAGGGCTTCCCGCGCTCCACCTCTTCGGTGGACACGGTGGCCGTCAGCAGGTCACTCAGGCCCATCACCTCCACCGCCGCGTCGATAAGCAGCCGCGGCGACGAGCTCGCGATCGCCACGGGGCAGAGCTCGGCCATGCGTCGGACCGACTCCACGGCGCCTGGCAGCAACGTGATCCCGCCACGGTAATGCTCGGCCATCGCCTCCACCGTGAGCCGGGCCGCCTCCTCAGGCGAAACGGGCAGCCCCACGGTGTGCACGAGGAAGGAGCTCCACTCCTGGGTACTCATCCCCATCATCGCCTGGGTGGCGCCGTCGGGCCACGGGAGGCCGGCGTCAGATGCGAGGCCGCGCCTCACCACGTCCCACACGGCCTCAGTGTCGGTCAACGTGCCGTCCATGTCGAAGACCAGGGCCTGGGGCAGCATGCGCGCTCCTCGGGGTAGGGGTGAGGCCCAGCCTAGCGGTGGGGTAGTGTGTCGCCGTTGGCAGGTGAATCCGGTGCGATCCCGGAACTGTCGCGCAACCGTGATCCCACACGTGGGGAGTCGGACCGCCGGTCAACACAGAGGTCGTTTCACTTCCGTCGCGAACCAGCGGAGAACCCTTGGCCGACGGACCAACGGATAGAGGTCCACATGTCCCCCCTCACCATGCGCCGCTGGGCGCTTCCTTTCGCCGCCCTCCTGGCGGTCGGGCTCTCAGGCCTGGCGCCCCAGGCATCGGCCGACGAAACGGCTCTGGCCTGCGTCGAGGCCGGCAACGTCTGGGTGCACGTCGAGCACGAAGAGGTCACCGGCGCCTGCGCCACTGAGTTCGCCAGCGCCACCGAGGCCATGGTCAGCACAGGGCTGGCGGCGGACCAGGGGGCGTTCTTCATCACCGTCGACGGCGTCACGGCCCAGGACCCGCAGTGGTGGAGCCTGTGGACCGCGTCGGTCGAGGACGGACAGTTGGGCGAATGGGTGTTCGCGCAGGTGGGGGCCGGGGATCTGGTGCCCGAGGCCGGGCAGGTGATCGGCTGGCGCCTCCTCGAGGACTACAACCAGCCGCAGGAAGCCCCCCAGTACAACCCCCTCTCCGACGAGTCCGCAGCGCCTGAGGACTCCTCCGCCGCACCGTCGGAATCCTCCCCATCCACAGCTCCCGATGCCTCCTCGGCCGCACCGGATGCGTCGACGTCCCCCACTGCCTCCGCGGATGCTTCCGCGCCGGCCACGGACGCCGAAGCCGACGAGCCCGCTTCGGGGGTGCCCACCGGCACCATCATCGGGATCGGCGTGGTGGTGGCTCTGGCCGCCGCCGGTGGCCTGGTGTGGTGGCGACGCCGCGGACAGTGATGTCGCGGCCGAGGCTGCCGCGCCAGCTCCACCCGTTCTCGTGGTGGGCCTGGGCCCTGGCGCTCGCAGCTGCCGCCTCCATGACCACCAACCCGCTGTTCCTGACGGGGCTCATCGCCGTGGCCTGCGTGGTCACCCTCTCCAAGCGTGGTGACAGCCCGTGGGCGAAGTCGTTCTCGCTCTATCTGTGGTTGGCACTGTTCATCGTCGTGCTGAGGGTGGTCTTCCGGATCATCTTCGGCGGCGGTGACGGGCCCACCATCCTGTTCACGCTGCCGGAGGTGCCGCTTCCCTCATGGGTGACGGGCATCCGGTTGCTTGGTCCGGTGTCGCTCGAATCGCTCCTCGCGGGGCTCTACGACGGATTGAGGTTGGCCGCGATCGTGGTGTGCATCGGTGCTGCCAATGCCCTCGCCAACCCCCGGAAGTTGCTGGCCAGCCTGCCCGGCGCCTTCTACGAGGCAGGGACCGTGCTCGTCGTGGCCGTGAGCGCCCTTCCCCAACTCGGCGAATCCCTCCAGCGGGTGATGCGTGCTCGACGACTACGCCGCGGCCCTGACGGCACCAACCGGCGGGCGAAGCTGCGGGCGGTGGAGACCATCATCGTCCCCGTGCTCTCCGACGCGCTGGAGCGCTCACTCTCCCTCGCGGCGTCGATGGATGTGCGGGGGTTCGGCCGGGCAGGCACCTCCACTCGGGGCCAGCGCAGGCTGTCGCTGGCTCTCGGCCTGCTTGCCATGATGCTGCTGGCGGTGTGGTCGTTCCGGTTCCTGGCCCGGTCCCCCGACTATCCGCTGCTCGGGATTCCACTGCTGGCAACACTGCTCCTCCTGGGGGGCCTGATCTCCGCTGCCGCTGCACTCCGGGTCTCGGGGGCCTCCGTCCGGCGCACCCAGTACCGGCCCATCCCGTGGACTGTGGATGAGAGCCTCGTCCTCGCCTCGGGCGTGGGCGCGGCCGCCGTCGTGAGCTGGGTTGGGGCGGGGGACGGCGCCGCCGTCCTCTTCCCCACGCTGGTTCCGCTGGTGTGGCCGACCCTCACGCCCCTCCTCGCGGGAGCACTCGCGCTGGCGTTCCTCCCCGCGCTCCTGGCGCCGGAGCCGGTCACGGTCAGGGCGTCCCGATGATCAGATTCGACGACGTTTCCTTCCGCTACGCCTCCAACGACACCCTGCGGCTCAAGGGTGTGAGTTTCGCCATCGACGAGGGCGAACTGTGCCTCGTCGTCGGCCCCACAGGGTGCGGTAAGTCCACTCTGCTCGGCTGCATCAACAACCTCGTCCCGCGGTTCACCGGTGGGGTTCGCACCGGCCGCATCCGGATCGACGGACGCGACACGACCTTCCTCCCGCCCCGCGAGCTGGCCACGACGGTGGGCTACGTGGGCCAGGACCCGCTGGCCGGTTTCGTCACCGACACCGTCGAGGACGAGATCGCCTACTCCATGGAACAACTCGGGTTCGCCGCGGTGGAGATGCGGCGCCGGGTGGAGGAGACGCTCGACCTGCTGGGCATCGCCGACCTGCGGTCGCGGGCGCTGCGCACGCTCTCCGGCGGCCAGCAGCAGCGGGTGGCGATCGCCAGCGTGCTGGCCAGCTCACCGACGGTCCTTGTCCTGGATGAACCAACCTCCGCGCTGGACCCGATCGCGGCGGAGGAAGTCCTGGCAATCATCAGCCGGTTGGTGCGGGATCTGGGCACCACCGTCGTCATCGCCGAGCACCGCATGGAGCGGGTGATCGAGTTCGCCGACAGCGTGTTGCTGGTGGGACGCACGGTCCTGCATGGCCCCACTCGGGACGTGCTCGAGTTGTCTCCCATCAAACCGCCGTTGGTGGAGCTCGGCGCCAGGCTGGGATGGTCGCCCCTGCCCCTGACCATCCGTGAGGCTAGGCGTCCAGGCTCCGAGCAACGCCGCGCGTGGCTCGAGCTCCCGCCGGCGCTTCCCACGGCACCCGTCCCGGGGGGGCGCGTGCTGGCCGGCCACGGCCTCGTCGTCCGGTACGGCGAGACTGTCGCGGTGGCGGATGTCGACCTCAGCCTGCATGCGGGAGAGGTGACGGCCCTGATGGGGCGCAACGGCTGCGGGAAGTCCAGCCTGATGTGGGCTCTGCACGGCGCTGGGCGCCGTGACGCCGGCCGGGTGACCCTCTCAGATGGGGCCCGGGTTGCCCTCGTGCCTCAGACCCCGACCGACCTTTTGTATCTGGCGACCGTGGAGGCGGAATGCCTGGCGGGCGATCAGGCCGCCGGGCTCCCTGAGGGAAAAACGGCGGCGCTCCTCCGGCGCCTGGTCCCGGGCATCGACCCCGAATCCCACCCCCGCGACCTTTCGGAGGGGCAGAAGCTTGCGGTGGTGCTGGCCGTTGAGCTGGCGGGCAACCCCCCAGTGGTGCTGCTCGACGAACCCACCCGTGGCCTGGACTACGCGGCCAAGGCTGTGCTCGCCGACATCGTCGCCTCGATGGCGGCCGAGGGCCGGGCCGTGATGATCGCCACCCACGACGTGGAGATGGTGGCTCAGAGCTGCTCCCGTGTGGTGGTGATGGCGGAGGGCGAGGTGGTCTCCGACGGGCCCACCCGCGAGGTCCTCGCCGGCTCGGCGCTCCTGGCCACCCAGGTGGCCAAGGTAGCCAACCCGATCCCCGTCCTGACAGTGCAGGAGTATCTCGATGCGCGATGAATCCGCGGTGACGATTCCCGCCCCCCTCGTTGGCGTGCAGCTGGGCTGGCGGACCTGGGCGGTGATAGGCGCCTCTTCCCTGTTGGGGCTGTTCGCGATCGGGTGGCCTCTGCTCATCCCGGCCATCGGGGTCACTCCTCAACACACGGGCGACGCGCCGTTCGTCTTCGCCGCCCTGCTTCCGGTGGTGCTGCTGCTGGTGGTGGCCCAGGTGAGCGAGGGCGGCCTCGATGCGCGGTCTCTGGCTGTACTCGGCGTGCTGTCCGCCCTGAACGCGGCCCTCCGCCCGGCGCTGGGTCCGGGCACGGCCGGCCTGGAGTCCGCCTTCTTCCTGTTGGTCCTGGCAGGGAGGGTCTTCGGCCCCGGGTTCGGCTATCTCCTTGGCTTCCTGTCGATGTTTGCCTCCGCGCTGCTGACGGCGGGTGTGGGGCCGTGGCTGCCGTTCCAGATGTTGGGGGCCGCCTGGATCGGGCTGGGGGCGGGGCTGCTCCCCAAGCGGGTGCGGGGCGGGGCCGAGGTGGCCATGCTCGGCGCCTTCGGCGTCATCTCCGCCTACGCCTACGGCGCGCTGATGAACATGTGGTTCTGGCCGTTCATCACGGGGATCGACGGGGGCGCGGGCAGCCTCGACTACGTAGCAGGGGCGCCGATGGCGGAGAACCTGGCCCGGTTCGGCTGGTTCACCCTGATCACGTCGACCGGAGGCTGGGACACGGGCCGGGCGATCAGCACCCTGCTGGCAATCGTGCTCCTCGGGCGCCCCGTCCTGGTCGTCCTGAGGCGAGCCTCCGGTATGGGACGAATCGTGGCGGTGAATCGTCCTCAGGAGGGGGCGGGTGACGGGCTCGCCTCCGCCCGGGAGCAGCTCTCCCCGGCCACCGCCGAGAGGGTTTAGCGACCGCGCCCCGGGAGGCGGAAGCCACCTTCCTCCCCATCCGCCAGCCAACCGGACTCGACGAGCTCGGCTGCGTTGGCCAACGCCTCCACCATGGTCTGGCCTGTCCGGGCTGCCAATTCCGATGCCGTCACTTCCTCACGGGTGTGCACGGCTTCCCTGATCTCCCTGAGATGTGGGGGCAACGTGTCCATCGGCCGGTTCGCCCCTCTCCCCGAAGGCTCCGGTGCCGATCCGAGGGGAGCCAGCAGCGCAAGGATCTCCTGGGCGGTGGACACCAGCACCGCCTCGCCGTCGCGGATGAGGCGATGTGGCGTGGCTGACAACGACGAGGTGATAGGCCCAGGCACTGCCATCACGTGACGCCCCAGAGCCAGGCCCCACGACGCCGTGTTCTTCGCCCCGGAGCGGGAGGAGGCCTCGACGACCACCACGGCTTCGGACAGGGCCGCAATGAGCCGGTTTCTCGCGAGGAAGGCATACCTGGTGGGCCGAGCCCCGGGGGGAAGCTCGGAAACCAGCGCGCCGCATCCTGCCACCGCCTGCGCGAGGCGCGCGTTGGCGGAGGGGTACGGGTCATCCAGTCCGCTGGCGACCACAGCAGCAGTGAGGCCCTGGACACCCAGCGCGCCGCGGTGGGCCGCCGCATCCACCCCGAATGCCAACCCGGAGATGATCGGAGTACCTGCTGCCGCAAGGTCTGCGGCGAGCGTGATCGATGCTTGCTCCCCGTACGAGGTGCACGCCCTGGCCCCGACCACCGCCACGCCACCCCCCAGCCCCTCCAGCGATGCGCCACGCACCCATAGCCCGAGCGGCGGCCCGGTCTGCCCAGCGACGTTGGCCCTGTAGAGGTCATTGAGCCGAGCGGGCCACTCCTGGTCCGACGGGATGAGAAAGCGGGCCCCGCACGCCGCTGCCGCACGCTCCACGAGACCTGTATCCACCAGGGCGGCCTTGCGCGACAGCGCCCCACCGTCAGGCTTCGCGAGGAGGCCGCGCCAAACGTCCACTGCACCGAACTCCTCCACAGCCCGGACCAGCGGGGGCGCGCCCAATGGCTGCAGAGAGCAGAGACCCATCCGGGCGGTGTGTTCAGTGACTGTCATGCGGCACCCCTCCGCTGCTCGCCCTGCCTGAGGTGGAGCGCGGCCCGCAGCTCACGGCTGCCCACCCTGTCCCGGCCGGCCAGGTCCGTGAGGGTCCAGGCCAGCCTGATCACCTTGTCCACACCCCGGGCGCTGAGCACGCCTCTCTGGAGCGCAGTGTTCAGAACGCCGAGATCCTTCGGGAGGCTCAACTGCTGGCGGAGATAGGGGCCCGGCACCTCGCCGTTGGTGGACCACGGCGTGTCCGCAAGGCGGCGACGCTGCCTGTCCCGGGCCTCCACCACCCGCGACAGCACCGTGGCGCTGGATTCGGCACTTCCGGAGGCCACGTCCAGCAGGACCCTGTTGATGCCCGCCATCTGGTGCTTGATGTCGATCCTGTCCAGGATGGGCCCGCTCATCCGCTCCTGGTACCGGCGCACCCGCATCGGATCGCAGGTGCACTCCATGCCAGCAACACCGTGGGAGCCGCAGGGACACGGATTGGCGGCCATGATGAGCTGGAACCGGGCAGGGAACGTGGTGGTGTGCCTGGCCCTGCTCACAGTGATGGTGCCGTCCTCCAAGGGGGTCCGCAGGGCGTCGAGTTTGCCGCCGAAGTCTGGGGCCTCATCCAGGAAGAGCACGCCACGGTGCGCCATCGAGATCGCCCCGGGTTTGAGTTCGGCGGTGCCGCCCCCCACGAGCGCCACCGGGGTCACGGAGTGGTGCGGGTCAGCATAGGGTGGCCGCTGGATGAGCCCTGTGAGCTCCCGTCCGGCCAGGGAGTGGATGGCGGACACCTCCACCGCCTCCTGTTCCGCCAGGTCCGGGAGGATGGACGGAAGGCGGGCCGCGAGCATGGTCTTGCCCACGCCTGGAGAGCCATGGAGGAACAAGTGGTGCCGCCCGGCGGCAGCCACCTCCAGAGCGAACTTGCCGTCCTGGTGGCCGACGACGTCTGCCAGGTCCGGGGTGAACCCGGCGGGCCCTTCGAGGGGTGGCGAGGACGCGGGGGCGGCCTCAGTGGGGTTGAAGACGGGCTTGCCTTCCAGCAGATCGACAACCTCGGCCAGCCGGCCGGCACCCCACACAGTGAGGCCTGGCACGAGCGACGCCTCGGCCTGTTGACCCGCCGGCACGATCGCCCGTTCGAACCCCGCCTTGGCCGCAGCAAGCATCGCCGGGAGCACCCCACGGACCTTGCGGATCCTGCCATCCAGGCCCAGTTCGCCCACCAGGACTGTCCGGGTGTCCGAGACCAGCTCCATCTGACCCTCCGCGATGAGCGCCGCCACCGCGATGGCCACGTCGTAGTGGGTGCCGGCCTTCGGGAGGCCCGCAGGCGACAGATTGATGGTGACCAACCCGGGGGGCCAGGACAACCCCGTGGCCAGGACGGCCGCCCGCACCCTCGCCTTCGCCTCGCTCAGCGCGGCGTCGGGAAGACCCACCAGCTGCACACGCGGCAGCCCGCCTCCCTTGGCCGCCTCCACCTCAACCGGAAACCCGTTGATCCCCGACAGCGCCACGGACCACACCCGTCGGCCTACCATTCGTCGATCCCTCGGGCGTAGGTGAACTCGCAATCGCCACCGCGCGGCCAGAGCACGCCGACGCCGTCCACACGGATGAGCTTGGGCCGCAACCCTGACTGCCTGACGTACAGCGCCGCAAGCCTGCGCAACCGGCAGGCCTTCGCATAGGTGATGGTCTCAAGCGGCGAGCCGAAGCCCAACCCGGAGCGCGACTTCACCTCCACAACGACGAGCGTCTGCCCATCCGGTTCTGCTGCGACGATATCGATCTCGCCCTCGCGGCAACGCCAGTTGCGTTCCAGCACCCGCCAGCCGCGGGCTTCCAGATACTCCACGGCCTTGTCTTCGCCGCGGCGCCCGAGGGCCTGTGTTGGGGTTTCCATGGCCACCACCTTCCGATCCCTTGATCGGAAGCGACGCCACCTCAATCCCGTTATCCACAGGTGGTGGGACTACTGGTTTTCGGGGACCTGCAGATCCGAGTGCGCGATCTCCTCGATGGACACGTCGCGGAACGTCAGCACCTTCGCCGACTTCACGAATCTGGCCGGGCGGTACATGTCCCATACCCAGGCGTCCCCCATGGACACCTCGTAGTACACGTCACCGCCCTCAGTGCGCACCTTCAGATCCACGGCGTTGCACAGGTAGAAGCGCCGCTCGGTCTCCACCGCGTAGGTGAAGATGCCCACCACGTCCTTGTACTCGCGGTACAGGTCGAGCTCAAGCTTGCTCTCGTATTGTTCTAGGTCCTCGGCGCTCATGGTCCCAACACTCTAGCCGTTCTCGACACGTTGTCGAAGCACCACCGGTGGATGGCCGAGGGTCCGTGCCGGTCCAGCGCGGACTGGTGGACCGAGGTGCAATATCCCTTGTGTACGGCAAAGCCATACACCGGATACGAGGCGTCGTGAGCCACCATGATGCGGTCGCGGGTCACCTTCGCGATGATCGAGGCGGCGCTCACGCACGCGGCAACCTTGTCCCCCTTCCACATCGCCAGCCCTGGGACGCCCAGTCCGTCGACGGCGAATCCGTCGGTCAACACGAAGTTGGGTGCCACATCCAGCCGGCCGACCGCCCGTCGCAACCCCTGCAGGTCTGCCTGGTGCATGCCCAGGCGATCGCACTCGTCGGCCTCGACCACGGCCACTGCCACGGCCGAGGCACGACGGGAGATCTCCTCGAACAACCGCTCGCGCGTTGCCTCGGAGAGCACCTTGGAGTCATCGAGGCCGACGATGGGGCGGGCCGGGTCCAGAATGACCGCCGCCGCCACAAGCGGACCAGCGCAGGCTCCCCTGCCTGCCTCATCGGCGCCCGCCACAGGCCCGAGCCCTGCACGCACCAACGCCCGCTCGTACCCGTAGGCACCCCGTCCGAGCCGAATCATCAGCAGCCGGGCTCCACGTGGATGAGTTCGGGCTCCTCGGGCGCGGGTTCCGCGGCAGCCGGGACCTCCGTGAAGGTCTCAGGGAGCGTGAAAGTGGCGAGCCGGTCCAGGGGGGACACGATGGCCACCGCGGCGCCCACCACCTTGCTGGTGGGCACGAAGGCACTCTCGCCCGGGTTCTGCGAGACCTCCGCCAGCCGACATCGGGAATCCGCCGACGCGTTGCGGTGGTCACCCATCACGAAGAGCCGATCCTGGGGCACGACGATGTCGAACGGGACCGTGACCGGCGCCACCTGAATGCCTTCCTCGCTGTAGAGGTAGCCCGTCTCGTCCAGAACCGAGCCGTTGACCTCGATCTTGCCGTCATCGGTGCTGCGCACGTGATCTCCAGGCATTCCGACCACCCGCTTGATCAGGTGTTCGGTGCCGGAGCTGGGCAGCACTCCCACGAACTCGAGCGCGATCTTGACGGGATTGGAGGACGGGGTGCTGGGCCCGAGCCAGGATCCCGGGTCCTCGAACACCACCACGTCTCCGCGCTGGAAGCCACCGAACTTGGCCACGAGCACCCTGTCGTTGACTTTCAGGGTGTTCTCCATGGAGCCGGACGGGATGACGAACATCTGCCCGACGAACGTGCGCAGGAGCGTTGCGATGACAACGGCGCCGACCAGGATCAGCACGCCCTCGGTGAGCCACCCCAGAAGCTTCCTGCCGAAGCTGCGGTGCGCCGGGGCGTCGAGCGGTTCGGTGGTCGAGTTCAAGGGTTCAGTCCTTCGGGCGGGGCGGCAGGCGCTCCCCAGAGCATACCGCGAGTCCTCACGGGGACCGGACACGACGAACCGCCGGCGGCCACAGGGCCAACCGGCGGTTGCGTTGCTCGGAGGGAGCGAGCGCTCAGTAGCGCTTCTCCTTGATCTTGGCGGCCTTGCCGCGCAGGCCGCGCAGGTAGTACAGCTTGGCGCGACGCACGTCTCCGCGGCGCTCAACCTCGATCTTCTCGATGATGGGGCTGTGCAGCGGGAAGGTGCGCTCGACGCCGACGCCGAAACTCACCTTGCGGACCGTGAACGCCTCCTGGACGTCACCGGCGTTGCGTGCGATGACGACGCCCGCGAAGACCTGCACGCGGGAGCGCGCGCCCTCGACGACCTTGACGTGCACCTTCACCGAGTCACCGGCGCGGAAGTCCGGGATGTCGTCGCGAAGCGAGGCCTTGTTGACCTGCTGGATCAGCTGGTTGGTCATGTGTGAACCCTTCCGTCAGTGCCACAGGTCACCGCGGTTTGATCTGACCGGACGGCCACAGACAGTCCCCCAGTGGCAGGAGCTGCGGCGAATCCGGGTTGCCCGGGTATGGGCAACGACTAGTCATTATGGCAGAGGGAGCCACGGCCGCGAAATGCGGGAGGCACCGGGAACAGCGGGAGGACCCAGAGACTCAATCCCCGGGGCCTTCTTGTGTCGATGTGGACTCGCCTGGCGTGCGAAAGGGGCCCGGGCTTGAGTTCCCCGGGCCCCTCGCGGTCAGATTTCGATGCGGACTCGCCTGGCGTGCGAAGAGGGCCCAGGCTGATGCCTGGGCCCCTCGCGATCAGATTTCGATGCGGACTCGCCTGGCGGCTCGTCCTTACTCAATCTGAGTTTCTGTCGCTTTCAGCGACAGAAACTCACTTCCCGTCCTTCTTGAACATGGCGGAGATGAGGTCTCGGTTGAGCTGCGAGATCGACTCCAGCGGGATGCCCTTGGGGCACACCGCGGCGCATTCGCCGATGTTGGTGCAGTTGCCGAAGCCCTCTTCGTCGTGCTGCGCAACCATGGACTTCACCCGGCGGTACCGCTCGGGCTGGCCCTGGGGCAGCATCGCCAGGTGCACGATCTTCGCCGCAGTGAAGAGCATGGCGGAGCTGTTGGGACAGGCCGCGACACACGCGCCACAACCGATGCAGGTGGCGTTGTCGAAAGCCACGTCGGCTTCCCGCTTCGGGGCGGGAGTGGCGTGGGCATCCGGCGCCGAGCCGGTGTTGGAGGAGATGAACCCGCCGGCCTGGATGATCCGGTCGAACGCGGTGCGGTCCACGGCCAGGTCCTTCAGCACGGGGAAGGCGCCGGCCCGCCACGGCTCGATGTCGATGGTGGCGCCATCGGCGAACGAGCGCATGTGCAGCTGGCAGGTGGTGGTCCGGACACCCTCCGGTGCGCCGTGCGCGATGCCGTTGATGACGACACCACACATGCCGCAGATACCCTCGCGGCAGTCGTGGTCGAAGGCCACCGGCTCCTCGTTGCGTTGGGTGAGGTTCTCGTTGAGCAGATCAAGCATCTCCAGGAAGGACATGTCGTCCGACACGCCGTCCAGGTCGTACTCGACCATCCGGCCGGCTGCACCCGGGCCGGCCTGACGCCAGATACGTAGCTTGAGCTTCACTTGTAACTCCGTTGCTTCAGTTCGATTGCCTTGTAGATCAGCGGCTCACGGTGCAGCACGGGCTTACCGCCCTCGCCGCCCCATTCCCAGGCGCCGACGTAGAGGTACTCGTCGTCGTGACGCAGCGCCTCCCCCTCTTCGGTCTGAGACTCGCCGCGGAAGTGACCGCCACACGACTCACGCCGGTGCAGGGCGTCGACACACATGAGTTCGCCGAGCTCGAAGAAGTCAGCAACGCGACCCGCGCGCTCGAGGGCCTGATTGAAGTCCTCATTGACGCCGGTGACGCGCACGTTCTTCCAGTAATCGGCCTTGAGGTCCTGGATGAGGCCGATGGCCTTCTTCAGGCCCTCGTCGGTGCGGTACATACCGCAGTACTCCCACATGATGTGGCCGAGTTCCTTGTGGTACGAGTCCACCGACCGGGTGCCCTGGATGGACAGCAGCGTGTCGATCCGTGCCTGGGCAGACTCCCGCGCCTCGACGACGGCGGGGTGATCATCGGCGACCTTGTCGAACGGCGCGTCGGCCAGGTAGTCGTTGATCGTGTTCGGGAGGACGAAGTAGCCGTCCGCCAGGCCCTGCATGAGTGCCGAGGCCCCCAGGCGGTTCGCGCCGTGATCAGAGAAGTTGGCCTCACCGGTGACGTACAGGCCGGTGATGGACGACTGCAGATCGTAGTCCACCCAGAGCCCGCCCATGGTGTAGTGCACGGCCGGGTAGATGCGCATCGGCGTCTCGTAGGGATTCTCACCCGTGATCTGCGCGTACATGTCGAAGAGGTTGCCGTACTTGTTCTCCACCGTCTTCTGGCCCATGCGGTTGATCGCATCGGAGAAGTCGAGGTAGACGCCACGGCGGACATGGCGCTCGGTGCCGTCGGCATCGCGCTCGGTGACGGCCGGGCCAACGCCGCGACCCTCGTCGCACATGTTCTTGGCCTGGCGCGACGCGATGTCTCGGGGCACCAGGTTGCCGAACGACGGGTAGATCCGCTCCAGGTAGTAGTCGCGGTCCTCCTCGGCGATCTGTCGGGGGTCCTTCGCGCAGTCCTCTGCCCGCTTGGGCACCCAGATGCGGCCGTCGTTGCGCAGCGACTCAGACATCAGCGTGAGCTTGGACTGGGTGTCGCCGTGCACCGGGATGCAGGTGGGGTGGATCTGCGTGTAGCACGGGTTGGCGAAGTACGCGCCCTTGCGGTGCGCCCGCCAGGTGGCGGTCACGTTGCAGCCCATGGCGTTGGTGGAGAGGAAGAAGACGTTGCCGTAACCGCCGGTGGCGAGCACCACTGCGTCGGCTGTCCAGGTTTCCACCTTGCCGTTGATCATGTTGCGGGTCACGATGCCGCGGGCACGACCGTCGACGACGATGACCTCCACCATCTCGTGGCGGGCGTACATCTTGACGGTGCCGGCCGCGATCTGGCGCTCCAGCTGCTGGTAGACACCGATGAGGAGCTGCTGACCCGTCTGCCCGCGGGCGTAGAAGGTGCGCTGCACCTGCACGCCGCCGAACGAACGGGTGTCCAGCAGTCCGCCGTACTCGCGGGCGAAGGGCACCCCCTGGGCGACGCACTGGTCGATGATGTTGGCAGAGACCTCGGCGAGCCGGTACACGTTGGTTTCGCGGGCGCGGTAGTCGCCGCCCTTGACCGTGTCGTAGAACAGGCGGTGCGTGGAGTCGTTGTCGTTGCGGTAGTTCTTGGCGGCGTTGATGCCGCCCTGAGCCGCGATCGAGTGCGCCCGACGGGGGCTGTCCTGGTAGCAGAAGTTGAGGACGTTGTAGCCCGCCTCACCGAGCGTCGCGGCCGCAGCGCCGCCGGCGAGGCCGGTGCCGACGATGATGACGCTGAGCTTGCGGCGGTTGGCCGGGTTCACCAGGCGGGCCTGGAACTGGCGGGTCTTCCACACCTTGTCGATGTCGACGCCGGTGGGGGCCTTCGTGTCTGCGATATCCGCACCCTCGACCCAGTGCTGGGTGCTGACGGCCGGAGTGATGGTGGTTGCGGTCATCAGATACCAACTCCAAAGAGAACGGCCAGGGGCATGATCATGAAGCCGACGAAGAGGACGACGGCCACGATCATGGCCAGGGCGTTGAGCGCCGAACGGGTCTGGGCGCTGGTGTTGCCGCCCAGCGTCGTGAAGGCGCTCCAGAAGCCGTGGCGAATGTGCATGCAGATGAGCACCATGCACACGGCGTACAGCGCCACCATCCACCACAGCTCGAACGCAGCCAGCACCATGGTGTGCGGCTCGTCGGCGCTACCGCCGAAGGATCCGGGCACGATCGTGAACTGGATGAGGTGGAAGATGAGGAACGCCGCGACGATGATCCCGCCCCAGCGCATGGTGCGCGAGGAGTAGGTCTGCACCTTCTTCTGGCTGTTGACGTACTTCGTGCCGCGGTTGCGACGCGTCTCCATGGAGAGCGTGTAGGCGGACCAGATGTGAAGGATCACGGAGAGGACAAGGGCGGACCGGAAGATCCAGATGAACCATCCGGCCGGGAGGACGGGATAAAGGATTCCGCCGTCTTCGGTGGTCCCCTTCAGCCAGTGGGCATAGTGATCGAAGGCCTCGGGACCGAGGAACATCTTCAAATTGCCGTACATGTGCACGAGGAGGAAGGCGATCATGATCAAGCCGGTCACTGCCATGATGACCTTCTTGACGACCGTGCTTCGCAACGCCCGTTGATGAATGGTGAGTGTTGTTGCCACGCCCCCACTGTAGCCAAACCAGCAAGCTTGCGGGCACCGGGGTTCGGTTACCGAAGGCGCGATTAGCTAGGCCATTTACGCGCCGATTAGCTCACGAAATGTCGTCGGCGAGCAGGTCCGGACGGCGCTCAATCGTCCGACGAACCGCCTGCTCCCGTCGCCACTGCTCGATGAGGCCGTGATGACCGCTCAGCAACACCTCCGGGACCGCACGATCCCGCCAGATGGGGGGCTTGGTGTAGTTGGGGTACTCCAGCAGGCGCTGATGGCCCTCCGAGTGCGACTCCTCCACCAGCGAGGCGGGGTTCCCCAGGACGCCGGGCAGCAGCCGCACGACGGCCTCGACGATGGCCAGCGTGGCCACCTCTCCGCCGTTGAGGACGTAGTCGCCGAGCGAGACCTCCACCACGTCGTAGCGCTCCGCGCAGTGGTCGATCACCCGCTGGTCGATGCCCTCATAGCGGCCGCACGCGAAGACGAGTCTCTCCCGCGACGCCAGCTCATAGGCGGTGGCCTGCGTGAACGGAGCGCCGGCGGGCGTGGGCACCACCACCGTCATCGGCAGCGGCGACGCCACCTCCAGTGTGTCGAACGCCTCCCCCCACGGCTCGGGCTTCATCACCATTCCCGCACCCCCGCCGTAGGGGGTGTCGTCCGTGGTGTGATGACGGTCATGTGTCCATTGGCGAAGGTCGTGAACGGCCAGGTCGACCAGACCTGAGTTGATGGCCTTGCCCACGAGGCTCAGCCGGAGGGGCGCGAAATACTCCGGGAAGATCGTGACGACGTCGAGCCTCATTCGATGTCCTCGAGGAGGCCGCCGACCTCCGCGAGCCGCACGTGGCCGGCGGCGAGGTCCACCTCGGGCACCAGTGCGGCGACGAACGGGATCAGCCGCTCCCCGCCGTCGACGGCGACCTCCAGCACATCCTGCGCAGGGAGATGCAGCACATCGGTGACCGTCCCCACCTGGCTGCCGGTGTGGTCCAGGACTCTGAGCCCCACCAGGTGGCGGTCGAAGAACTCCTCCGGCTCGCTGGGACGCTCCTCGGCAGGGACCCGGGTGCCCAGCACCTGCCCGGTGAGCGCCTCGACGGCCGTCCGGTCCGGGTACCCGACGAAGGTAAGCATCAGCCGCCCCCGGTTCCACCGCACCGTGGCGATCTCAACGCTGCGCCCGGCGTCCCCGAGGAGCAGTGTCGCGCCGGCCGTGAAACGTCGCACGGGCTCGTCGGTCCGCAGGTCGATGAACACCTCGCCGCCCAGGCCGTGCGCACGGCCGATCCTGCCGACGGTCACCTCCACCATGTCCTGCACGGGGTTCTCCTTCACTCAGCCCGCCTCGTGCGGGGATGACGATGCCCCGGACCCGTGGGGGTGCCGGGGCATCGATTCACATGATTGTCAGGGCCGACGGGGACGGTCCACGTCCACGAAGTCCACGCGGACGCTCTCCTTGCCGGCGAGCGCCGCAACCACCGTGCGCAGGGACTGCGCGGTGCGACCCTGGCGGCCGATCACCTTGCCGACGTCCTCCGGGTGCACCCGCACCTCCAGGAGGCGTCCGCGGCGCAGGTCCTTGTCCTTGACACTCACCTCGTCAGGATGCGAGACGATCCCCGCGACGAGGTGCTCAAGTGCCTCGGCGAGCACCGTCAGGCCTCTTCGGCGGGAGCCTCGGCCTCGGCGGCCGGAGCGGCCTGAGCCTCGGCGGACGCGGCCTTCGCAGCGGCCTCGTCGGCCTTCTTCTTGGCCTTGGAGATGGCGGGAGAGGTGGCGCCGCTGTCTTCGGCCAGAGCCTTGGCGAACTCGGCCTCGCGGTCGCGGCGCTCAGGCTGCGGATCGACACCGGACGGGGACTTGTCGCCGGAGAACTGCTGCCAGTCTCCGGTGCGCTTGAACAGCGCGACGACGGCTTCCGTGGGCTGGGCGCCGACAGAGAGCCAGTACTGGGCACGCTCCGAGTCGACGCGGATCACGGACGGATCATTCTTCGGGTGGTACAGACCGATCTCCTCGATGGCCTTACCCTCACGCTTGGCGCGCGAGTCGATGACGATGATGCGGTAGTGGGGCGAGCGAATCTTGCCGAGCCGCTTAAGGCGAATCTTGGTGGCCACGGGTGTGGGTCTCCTGTTGATGAAAGCGTCTGCCAGCAGACGATGTGGATGGACGTCCTCGACGTGTGGGGCACGGCGCGGACAAACCTAGGGGCCTCAACGCTCGGATGAGAGGGCCCGGGCAAAGAGGTGCACCCGACATTGTGCCAGATCGGGGCGCGACGACCAATCCTCAGCGCAGCCGGCACGTAGCATCGGAGCCGTGGACATCTCCGAATCCCAGTTCGACGCGGTTGTCGAGGAGGCCCTCGACGCCCTCCCCGAGCGCCTGGTCACTGGCCTGGACAATCTCATCTTCGTGGTCGAGGACGAGCCGGAGGACGGCTCCGACTCGCTGGGCTGGTACGAGGGAACCGCGCTGACTGAGCGGGACCAGTACGGCTATGGGCAACTGCCGGACCGGATCGTCCTCTTCCGCGGGCCCTTGAGCCGGATGTGCCGGACCGCCGACGAACTCTACGACGAGGTCTGGATCACCCTGGTGCACGAGCTCGGCCACTATCACGGCATCGATGAAGAGGCCCTGCACTCTCTGGGCTGGGGCTGAGCTAGCCGCAGAGGCCCTCAAGGCTGCCCGCAAGCGCCAACGGCTGGGAGGCCCGGCAGAAGGCCGGGCTCAGCACGGGTACAACGCCCTCCCCGGTCAGCACCGCCGGCGCGACCCCGAACGGCCGCTCAACCCCGAGGAAGACCTCCCACGAGCTCGGCTGCCGGACGGCCTCGACTCTGGTGTCCTCCGGATCCAGCCCGGCAGCCTCCGCGGCATGCCTGAAGAACTCGTCACGCCCCAGCACGCCGTCGATCAGCCCGTACTCCTGGGCGCGCTCCGAATCGTAGAGGTGGGCCCCGATCTGATCGCGGATCGCGGACTCGGTGATGTCGCGGTGCTGCGCGACGTGCGCCACGAAGGCGTCGTACTCGGTGGCGAGGCCTGCCGTGTAGATGGCGCGCTCCTCGTCGGTCATGGGGCGGAAGGGGTTCCCGAAGTCCTTGCCCTCGCCCTGCGACAGGTATTCGCTGGTGATGCCTCCGGTGGTGGTCACACCGGACGCGAACAGGGTCCCGCTGGTGGCGACGACGTCCGTGTACTGGTCGAACGGGCCGAAGATGACCCCGATGGAGCCCACCAGCGCGCCGTGATCGACGATGATCTCGTCGGCTGGCGCCGTCGCGTAGACCCCGCCGGAGGCCGAGATGGAACTCACATGGACCAGGACCTTCTGCCCGGTGCGCTCCTGGTATCTCACCACCGCGTCACTGACGGCGCGGGATCCCGCGATGCTCCCGCCCGGGGTGTTGACAAGCAGCACCACGCCGGCTGCGTCGTCGGCCGTCAGCTCGTCGAGCTGGGAGGCGATCTCGTAGCCGTAGGATCCGGCGCTGAGCAGGGCACCATCAGACGCGTCGGCCATGATGGGGCCCGACACCGGGATGGCGCGGAGGCTCTGGCTACCGTCGCCCCAGATGGTGGCCAGCTGAGTGGTGGCGACGCCGCTGGCTGTCGACACGAGCGTCAGGGAGCCGATGATCGTCATCACGCCGAGCACCACCGCCATGAGCAGGGATGCGGCGCCGAGGCCCAGCCCGATGCCCGCTCCGATGCCGAACCCGCGCCCGAACCCGCTCGGCTGCTTCGGCGCAGGAGCGCCCACCGGCCCTGGCGGCAGCGGCTGCGGCTGCGGCTGCGGCTGCCGCGGTGATGCTGGCTGAGGCAGATCGGCTGAACGCTGCTCCACGGTGGGCGGGGGGAACGACTGGCTGGGGTCTGACACTGGGGCCTCCTTCGGTCAGCCGCCAGACTACCCAGTCAGCCGACCACCCTGCCCCGCAGGATCAGCGCCAGCGGACGACGCAGGGTGGTGAGGTCTTCCCTGGGATCGGCGTCGAGAACGATTAGATCAGCGCTGGCCCCCGGCGTGAGGGTGTCGGCACCCAGCCATGCCCTGGCGCGCCAGCTGGAGGCCCCGAGCGCGAATTCGGTGCCGCCGAGCTCGGCCAGCGCTTCCACCTCGTCGCGGATCCGGCCATGCTCGACGACGGTGCCCGCGTCGGTTCCGGCGAACACCGCGACACCTGCCTCGATGGCCGCGCCGATGGTCTGCTTGCGTCGGGCGTAGAGGTCCATCATGTGCGTGTAGTAGCTGGGGAACTTCTCGCGGGCGGGGGTGGCGTATCGCGGGAAGTTGTCCAGGTTGATCATCGTGGGCACCAGCGCCGTGCCCCGCTCCGCCATCTGCGCGATCCCCTCGTCGGAGAGTCCGGTCCCGTGCTCGATGCAGTCGATGCCTGCCTCGACCAGCTCGTGGACCGCCTGCTCGCCGAAGCAGTGGGCGGTGACGCGCGCGCCCTCCTCGTGCGCGGCCGCGATCGCCGCGGCCGCGACATCGGCCGGCCACAGGGGGGCCAGGTCGCCGGCGGAGCGCTCGATCCAGTCCCCCACCAGCTTGACCCACCCGTCGCCGTCGCGCGCCTCATGGCGAACCTGCTCGACGAGCTGCTCCGGCTCGACCTCGACACCGAGGTAACGGATGTAGCGGAGCGGCCTTGCCACGTGTCGTCCAGAACGGATCAGGCGAGGCAGTTCGGGGGTCTGCTGCAGCCAACGCGTGTTCGACGGGGAGCCGGCGTCGCGGATGAGCATTGTGCCGCCCGCCAGATCCGTCTCCGCCTGGTCCCGCGCCGTCTCCGCGCTGACGGCCCCCTGGGGTCCCAGCCCGATGTGGCAGTGGGCGTCTACCAGCCCAGGGATCACCCAGGCGTCCGAGGCGATGGTGTCTGCGCCTGCGACCGGCTCGTGCGTGAGCACGCCGTCGGCGATCCACACCTCCCGCGGTTCTTCATCGGGGAGGAAGGTCCCTGTGAGGTGGAGCGCTGCCGCCATCGTGACTCCTAGAACTTCGGCTTGTTCTCGTTGAACATCTTCTGCAGGTCCGGCGGCAACTGGAAGTCGTCGAGGGACTGCGGGATCTGCGGCTGCTGCGCGGGTTGTTGGCGCACTCCCTTGGGCCCCTTGCGCTGCTGCTTCTTCTGCTGTTGCTTCTTCTGCTGGGCCCGGCGGCCGCCGCCGATGGCGGGCGCCCCAGGCATGCCCCCCATCCCGGGCATGCCGCCGCCGGCCATGGCTTCCATCATCTTGCGGGCCTCGACGAAGCGGTTGACCAGCTTGTTGACCTCGGAGACCTGGACCCCCGCACCCTTCGCGATGCGGGAGCGGCGCGAACCGTTGAGGATGGAGACGTCGTCGCGCTCCTTCGGTGTCATCGAGTAGATGATCGCCTCGATGCGGTCGATCTCCTTCTCGTCGATGTCGTTGATGGCCTCCTTGAACTGACCTGCGCCAGGCAGCATGCCGAGGATCTTCGACATGGGGCCCATCTTGCGCAGCTGCTGCATCTGACCCAGGAAGTCCTGCAGGCCGAACTTGTTCCTGCCCATCAACTTCTCGGCCGCGGCGCGCGATTCCTCGGCGTCGAAGGTCTTCTCCGCCTGTTCGATCAGGGTGAGGACGTCGCCCATGCCGAGGATCCGTGACGCCATCCGGTCCGGATGGAACCTGTCGAAGTCCGCCAGGCCCTCGCCGCTGGAGGCGAACATGACCGGCTTGCCCAGCACCCGGGCGATGGACAGGGCGGCGCCACCGCGGGCATCGCCGTCGAGTTTGGTGAGGACCACGCCATCGACGCCCACTCCCTCGTCGAAGGCTTTGGCGGTGTTGACGGCGTCCTGGCCGATCATGGCGTCGACCACGAACAGCGTCTCGTCCGGGTTGACCGCGGCCTTGATGTCGGCCGCCTGACGCATCAACTCCTGGTCGATGCCGAGCCGGCCGGCGGTGTCGACGATCACCACGTCGTAGAGCTTCGCCTCGGCGTGGGCGATGGCACGCCTGGCCACGTCGACGGGGTCACCCACGCCGTTGCCGGGCTCCGGCGCAAACACGTGGAC
>DATITN010000037.1:0-13564 GCA_035467795.1 Arachnia sp.
GACGATCGCGGGGTCCGCGCGGCGTTCCTGGCGGCGATGGAGGCCTGCGCCGAGCGTGGCCGCGCCATGGCCCGCTGACAGGGATTGGTCGATCCTCCCCAAGAGCGGTTAAGATTCAGAGTCTGGCCCAACGTGGCCAGGCACATCGAAGGCACCCGGATCATCCGGTAATGAAAGGCACACAGTGGGCTCTGTCATCAAGAAGCGTCGCAAGCGTATGGCCAAGAAGAAGCACCGCAAGCTCCTGAAGAAGACCCGCATCCAGCGTCGTCGCGCCGGCAAGTAGTGGCAGCACCCTCGCGGGTTCTGCTGCTGACCCGCTCCGGATGCCACCTCTGCGTGGATGCCGAAGCGGTCGTGCGCAGCGCCTGCGAGGACCTCGGGGTGGCCTGGCGTGCCGTGGACATTGATTCCGTCGGTTCACTCCAGGCCAGATTCACAGACCATGTGCCAGTCACATTCGTAGACCGGGAGCTGCTCAGCTACTGGTTCGTCGACGACGACGCACTGCGCGTGGCTCTAGCCTCGCGCACTCCCCGGGACACGCCAGTCGATTGGATCTCGTCGCTCGCCGACCAGCCCTGAACGGAAATGATCGAAGTGACCGATTCCCTGGAACCGACCTCGCCGGCAAGTCCGCCGGAGTTCGAACCGACCGGTGGGTCGGTCACGTTCGTCGGCTCGGGCCCCGCTGATCTAGGCCTTCTCACGCTGTCCGGGTCGCGGGCGATGCGCTTCGCGGACCTCCTCATCGTGGACCCTGCCGCGGACGTTGAGCAGATCCGCGCCATGGTCCCCGCACACGCCGAAGTGCGGCTGGCAGGGGGAGACGACGAGGTGAGCGAGATTCTCGGCGCCGTCGCGCGGGGTCGTCGGGTAGTGCGGCTGCACGCAGGGGACTACTTCACCGATGCCGACGCCGGTGGTGTCCTCCCTGAGGTGCTTGCCGCGGCCGGGATCCGCGCGAACGTGGTGCCCGGCGTCAACCGCTGGAGCGCCGCGCTGTCGTTCGGCGGCGTCACCGCCACCGCCGCGTTCGCCGCCCTGGACGCCAGGGTGGAAGTCCCTCACATCGATGACTGGCCCTCGGCCAACACGCTGATCGTCCGCTCCGCAGGTTCCCTGGCGCGCGCGGTGGCCGAGCAGGCCGCCATTCGGTACGGGCGTGATGGTCAGTGCCTGAGCCTGGTTGGTGTCGGCACGACCGCGCAGGTCAGCGAGGTGCTCACCTGGGGTGAGGTGGACCACGTCGACGCCGCCGAGTGCTACTTCATCGTCGGGCCCGGGATCGAGGAGGCGCGCCGCCAGCGCTACGCCTGGTTCGAGGGCAAGCCCCTGTTCGACTGGCGGGTCATCGCCCCCCGCACCAAGGACGATCTGTCCTCTCTCACCGAGGAACTCGCGCACTACGGTGCCGCCACCGAACTGGTGGCCACCATGTCCATCGAGCCACCCCGCACCGAGCAGGGCATGGAGAAGGCCGTCCGCGGGCTGGTGGACGGCCGCTACCTGTGGTTGGTACTCACCTCGCCGCACGCCGTCGCCGCCATCGCCGAGCGCCTGAGCGAGTACGGCCTGGACTCCCGCGCGCTGTCCGGGATCAGCCTCGCCGCCGTCGGCAGGGGCACGGTGGAGGCGCTCGGCCGGCTAGGCCTGGTGGCGGACCTCACCCCGGTCGTCGAGAACACCACCGGCGCGCTGGCCAACGAGTTCCCCGCCTACGACGATCTCATCGACCCACTCAATCGAGTCCTGGTGCCCTCCGCCGACGTGTCGGTGGAGCCCCTCCTCGTCGGTTTGAGCCGCCTGGGCTGGGAGGTGGAGGAGGTCACCGCCTACCGCACGGTGCGCGCCGCCCCGCCGCCGCCTGAGGTCCGCGACGACATCAAGACCGGCATGTACGACGCCGTGGTGTTCACCTCCGCCACGGCGGTGCGCAACATGATCGGCATCGCCGGCAAGCCGCACCCAGCCACGGTGGTTGCAGCGATCGGCCCCGCCACGGCAGCGGCCTGCGAGATGCACGGGCTCCGCGTGGACGTGATCGCCGACGCGCCCACCTTCGAATCACTGGCCGAGGCGCTTGCCCGCTTCGCGGACCGCAGGCGCGCGGATCAGCTGGCGGCCGGGCTCCCGGTCAGCAAGCCCTCGCAGCGCAAGCGACGCAAGCGGCGCAAGGTAGTTGCCCCGGCGGACTAGGGTGATGAGCGTGGCAGACGCAACGATCGTGCACGTCATGCGGCACGGGCAGGTGGAGAATCCCGGCGCCGTCCTCTACGGGCGCCTCCCTGGCTTCGGGCTCTCAGAGCTCGGGCAACGGATGGCGTCCCGGATGGCGCAGTACTGGCGCGACGTGCCCCTGACCCACCTGCGCTGCTCGCCCCTTCAGCGTGCGCAGGAGACCATGGCTCCCACCGCCGCTCTCTTCCCGGCGCTGGACGTCACCACCGATGAGCGGGTGATCGAGGCAGAGAACAAGTTCGAGGGCATGGTGTTCGGCAAGGGGAACCGCGCACTGCGGGACCCCAAGATGTTCTGGCACATGCGCAACCCTCTGCAGCCCAGCTGGGGCGAGCCGTACACGCAGATCGTCGCCCGGATGAGGGCCGCCATCGCCGATGCCGCGGTCGCCGCCGGCCCCGGCGGCCAGGCGCTCGTGGTGAGCCACCAGCTGCCCATCTGGATCGCCCGCAGCGACGCGGAGGGCCGGCCATTGGTCCACGACCCGCGCCGCCGGCAGTGCACCCTGTGCTCGGTGACCAGCTTCACGCTCCGCGACGGCGTTGTGACGGCGGTGGACTACGCCGAGCCTGTCGCGCACCTCCTGCCCGCCGTGCGTGGTCGGCGGTTCAAGGTCGGCACGTGAGGCTGCTCCTCGCCGCAGGGGCCGCCACCATGCTCCTGGCGGGCTGTGGCGCGCAGGGATCCTCTGACGGCGTCGGCTTCGAGGGCGGCGACGGCACGGTCACGATCGTGCCGGCGGAGGCGCGCCAGCCGGCGCCCACGCTCGCCGGGACGGCCCTGGACGGGACGGAGGTCTCGACGGCGGACCATGCCGGGAGGATCATCGTGGTCAACGTGTGGGGATCCTGGTGCGCCCCGTGCCGGGCGGAGGCGCCCGAGCTGGTGGAGGCCGCGCGGGAGTTGGGCGAGGACGTGTCCTTCATCGGCCTCAACACCCGCGACCTCGACGTGGCCCCGGCACAGGCCTTCGAACGGGCCTTCGGCCTCACCTACCCCAGCATCTTCGATCCCGACGGTGACCTGCTGCTCGGATTCGGACAACTGCCTCCCAAGGCCATCCCCAGCACCGTGGTCATCGACTCCGAGGGGCGCGTCGCTGCCCGGGTGCTGGGTGAGGTGAACGCCACCACGCTCACCGGCATCGTCGCTGACGTGGAGGCCGGCTCGTGATCCTCCTCGAGTCCTGGGCCGGGGCGGCCCTGACGTCGTCCATGCTGGTGGCCATCCCGGTGGCGATGCTGGCGGGGCTGGTGTCGTTCGCATCCCCCTGTGTGCTGCCGCTGCTCCCCGGCTACCTGTCCTACGCCTCTGGCCTGGGCTCGGCCCAGATCACGGGAGGAACCGCATCCAAGCGGCTGCTGGTGGGCGGCACGCTCGGCTTCATCCTGGGTTTCTCAGTGGTCTTCGTCCTCACCGGGGCCCTCATCGGCGGCGTCGGGGCCGCCCTGCTGACCAACGCCAGGGCCATCACGGTGGCGCTGGGCGTGATCATCATGGTGCTGGGCGCGGGGTTCGCAGGCTGGCTGCCGGTCCCCAGCGGATGGCGCCCGAGCGTCGCGCCCAGGTTTGGGGTCTGGGCATCGCCCTTCCTGGGCATGGTCTTCGGGCTGGGCTGGACGCCGTGCATCGGCCCCGCGCTCTCGGTGGTGCTGACCCTGGCCCTCAACGAGGGGTCCGCGGCCCGGGGCGGGATCCTGGCCTTCGCCTACGCGCTCGGCCTCGGCATCCCGTTCCTCGCCTTCGCCGTCGCGTTCACCGCGCTGGCGCCCCGCTTCGAGTGGATGAAGCGCCACGGGCAGCTGCTGCAGCGGTTGGGCGGCGTGGCGATGATGGTGGTGGGCCTTGCCATGGTGGTGGGCTGGTGGGACGCGCTCATCGCGGTGCTGCGCCAATGGGCCTCGAGCTTCGGGACCATCCTGTGACGGAGGGAGCGCGCAAGGCGCTGGGTCCGGTGGAGCTGGTGAGGTGGGCGTGGGGGCAGCTGACCTCCATGCGGACCGCCCTCATGATGCTCTTTCTCCTGGCCCTGGCCGCGATCCCGGGCTCGATGATCCCCCAACAGAGCGCCTCGCCCATCTCAGTGCTGGACTTCAAGCGCGCCAACCCGTTCTGGGACTCGATCTTCGAGCCGCTGGGGTTTTACGACGTCTACACCTCGCCGGCCTTCTCTGCCGTCTACCTGCTCCTGTTCGTGTCGCTGATCGGGTGCATCCTCCCGCGGATCAGTAAGTACCTGGACGCTGTGCGCAAGCCGCCGCCGTCGTTGCCCGCGCGCATCGAGAGGCTTCCAGCCACAGGCCGCGGCACCGTCGAGGTGCCCGCCGCGCAGGCGCTCGACGCCGGTGAACAGTGGCTGCGGTCCAAGCGGTACCGGGTCCGGCGCTTCGACGACGGGCTGTCGGCCGAGCGCGGCTACATCAGGGAGGCCGGCAACCTCATCTTCCACATCTCCCTGGTGGCGATGCTGATCGGGATGGCCTGGTCCAACCTGTGGGGATTCCACGGCACCGTCGTCGTGGTCGAAGGCCGCGCCTTCGCCAACGTCATCACCCAGTACGACGACTTCACCTCCGGCTCCCTGGTGGACACCGACGGGCTCGAGCCGTTCTCCGTCGCCATCGAGCAGTTCCGCGTCGCCTTCGAGACCGGTGAGGTGCAGCGCGGGGCGGCCCGTCAGTTCGACGCGGACGTGGTGCTGCAGGATTCCTCCGGCGCCCGCGATGCGCTGCTGACCGTCAACGAGCCGCTCATCACCAGCGGTGGGACGCAGGTCAACCTGATCGGTCACGGCTACGCGCCCACCTTCACGGTCACCGACGGCAAGGGGGACGTGGCCTTCAGCGGCCCCGTCGTCTTCCTGCCCCAGGACGGCAACTTCTCCTCGGTGGGCGTGATCAAGGTGCCCGACGCACGCCCTCAGCGGTTGGCGTTCGAGGCCTTCTTCTTCCCGACGGCGGTGCTGGACGAGACCGGCCCCCACTCGGTCTTCCCGGACGCGCTGAATCCGGAGGTCTACCTCAATGCCTGGTCCGGACCGCCCGCGGAGGAGACCGGTGTTCCCGAGAGCGTCTACACGTTGACCACCACGGGCCTCGCCCCCGTGCCCGGAGACGAAGGCGAGGTGCTGCGGGCCAGGATGCTGCCGGGCGCCGGATTCGCGCTGCCGGACGGGCTGGGATCCATCAGTTTCGACGGGTGGGACCGCTGGGTGAAGCTGCAGGTCAGCCAGACGCCAGGCAACACCATGACGCTCATCTCGCTGATGGTGGGGGTGGCCGGCCTGTCGGTGTCGCTCATCGTCCGGCCCCGCCGCCTGTTCGTCAGGATCGTCGACGGCGAGGCGCTCGCTGGTGGCCTGGACCGCGCGGACGCGGCCAGCGGACTCGAGGACGAGGTGGCCGGCGTGTTGGCCTCCGTGGCAGATCGTGTGCACAATGGGGGCGCGCCGAGCCAGCAGATGAAGGAGGGACCCGAGACGTGACGCTGTCCGAATGGTCCTACACCGCGATGGTCTACGCGGCCGTCGGGTACCTCCTCGCCTTCGCCCTCCACGCGCTGGAGTGGGCGTCGGCGCGAGGGCTCGCACCGGTCAGACCAGCCGATGGCTCTGAGGACACCCAACGCACGAGGGTGGACCTCTGGGGGCGGTTGGCCGTCGCGGCCACGGTGATCTCCGCCCTGCTGCACGTGGGCGCAGTGGTCCTGCGCGGTGTCGCCGCAGAACGCCCACCGTGGGGCAACATGTACGAGTTCGTCACCTCCGCCCTGGCGTTCGCGGTGATCATCTACCTGTTCTGCGTCGCCCGCTTCGGCATGCGCTGGCTCGGACTCGGGCTCACCCTGCTCTTCACAGTCGGCCTCGGGCTGGCCGTGACCCAGTTCTACGTCGAGGTGTCGCCGCTGGTGCCCGCGCTGCACAGCGTGTGGTTCGTCATCCACATCGTGGCAGCAGCCATCTCCGGCGCGGCGTTCAACGTGGGAGGCGTCGCGTCCGCGCTGTTCCTCGTCCGTGATGCCGCGGAGCGGCGGGCCGCCGCCCGGGGGACCGTGATCAGCGGCTACCTCGCCAAGGTGCCCACGGCCAAGAAGCTGGACCTGATCTCCTACCGCCTGCACGCCTTCGCGGTGCCGTTGTGGACGTTCACCGTCGCCGCGGGTGCCATCTGGGCGCAGTACGCGTGGGGGCGGTTCTGGAACTGGGACCCCAAGGAGACGTGGTCCTTCATCACCTGGGTGGTCTACGTCGCCTACCTGCATGCGCGCGCGACGGCCGGGTGGCGCGGGCGCCCCGTCGCGATCATCGCCCTCGTCGGGTTGGTCACCTTCTGGTTCAACTTCATCGGGGTCAACCTCCTGTTCAGCGGTCTCCACTCGTACGCGGGCATCTGAGCCGTGGCGTCTGAGGAGGACCTGGACTGGCTGGTCCGGGTGTACGAGGAGCAGGGGGCCACCCTGCACCGGCTGGTCGTGCTCCTCGACGCAGAAGAGCAGTCCGGGCGGATCGTGCGCAGCGCTCTCCTGGCCCTGCACCGGCGGGGCCACCGGCTCATCGACCCGGTGGAGCGCGTGGAGTTCCTACACGAGCACGTTGTCCACCTCGCCCACGCGGTCAGGCCCGCACAGGCACCCATCCAGCTTCCAGACGTCGCGGAGTCCAGGCAGCAGGAGGTCCTCCGCGCCATCTCGGCGATGCCCCCGCGGATGGCCGAGCTGCTCATCGTCAGCCACTACCTGTCCGTCTTCGGCCCCGAGCTGGCCGGAATCATGCGGATGTCGGTGCGTGGCTGCAACCAGAGGCTCGAGGTGGCGTTGGAGACGCTGCGGGCCCGCGTCGGCGACCCCGCGCCAGGAACCCTCCCCGGAGTGCTTGAGTCGCTGTCCCAGGAGGTCACCGCCGCACTCCGATCAGCCGCCCGCCTCGTCCAGGCCCCCGGGACCGACACCCTCGAGGGTGAGCTGCTGAACCTGACCTCGCTGCGCACCTCCGGCCTCGGCCCGAAGGTGGTGGCGCTGATCACGATGGTGGCCGTGCTGTCGGGCCTCGGGCTCGCGGCGCTGACGCGCCCCACCGCCGCCACCACCGAGGCCGGATCGCCGGCCCCCGCAGTGTCCCCGACGGCGGCCGCCGCCGCCTCGCTGCCTGCGCAGGTCCGCGGCGTTCCGCTCTACTACGTGGACCGGCAGGACGGGAGTCTTTTCCAGGAGCTCCGAGATCTTCCGGCCAGCCCCAACCTGGTGGAGGGTGCGCTCACGGCACTCCTGACTCTCGCGCCGCTCGATCCGGACTACGAGTCCGCCTGGGGGCCCGGCCAGCTCATCGGCACCGAGATCTCGGGAGAGACGCTCATCGTGGACCTCTCCGGCGATGCGTTCGCGGACCTGACCTCCCCGGAACTGGCGGCCAGGGCGCGCAACCAGGTCGTGTACACGGCGTCGGAGATCATGGGGGACCCGGAGCTGAGGGTCCAATTCCTCGCCGACGGCGGACCGCCCCCCGCGGAGTTCATCAGCGAGACCGGCTTCACCCGCACAGGACTTGGCCCGATGCCGTCCCTGTGGATCACCTCACCGAAGAACGCCGCCCAGCTCGCGGCCGGACCGGTGGTGATCATCGGCACCGTCAAGCCGGGCTGGGGAGTCCCGGTGGTCCGCATCACCGACATCGACACGGACCAGGTGGTGGAAGAGACCTCCGCCCAGACCTCGACCGGCGTGAACTCCGACGGCTGGCGGGTGTGGTCCGTCAGCCTGCAACTGCAGCCGGGCGACTACGACCTGAGCGCCAGCGTGCGCGGCGGCACCCCCCCTTCGGTCTCCTCGGAGAACAAGTCCATCCGCGTTCGCTAGCGCGGCCCGTCCCCATCGTTCCCTGAGGAGGGCCGCCCGCGGAGCGGCGTGGCCCGTCTCGAAGGGTCGTGACTACCGCCTTCACGCAGTTCTCGTGGTCGGGTGTGGTGAGCCGTGAGTCGATGTCCGGTCCGCCCAACCAGGAGAGTCCCTTCCGCGGAGGCGGGACGCCAGTGCCGCCCATCACGCTCAGCCGAGGGCAGGGTGACCGCCACTACGGGCACGTTTCCGCGGAGGGGAGCACCCCACCATCAGCGGATCTGGGAGCTATGGCCCGCGGCTCTCCTCGGCGAACTCGCGGCTGTCTCGGACCTCAGGAAGGTGGGGGCGCGGAATCGTGCCCGTAGTGGCACCCTCTGGTCGGCCCCTTGAGCGTGGAGCCCCGCACTGGCGCCCCGCCTCCGCGGAGTTGGGATCCACCTGCTCCACGAAGCCAGGCTGAGCGCGGCGGACGCGGTGATGGAAGGGGTGCGCCTGTCGCTGCGCATCACACCCGCGCAGCGACCACGCCGCTCCGCGGGCGGCCCACTCCTCAGCTCAGGGGCGGAACGGGGACGACCCCGCCGCCAGGACGAACTCACGGAAACGACCACCGATCGTTCAGCTGGTGGCCACTATCCGAGCGAACCGCGCCAGAAGGTGCACCGGGACCAGGCGGGTGGCCAACGCCATCGCCGCGTTCTGGGGCCCGTCGACCACCAAGGGCCGATGCGCACGCAACCCGGCGAAGGTGGTCTCCACCACCTGAGGGATGGTCCGACGACGCCGCATCACTCCGTCGTCGCCCGCGTTGGCGAAGAACTCGGTGTCCGTGGGGCCCGGGCAGATGACGATGGCGCGGACCCCCGTCGAGTACAGCTCCTCCCAGAGCGCGATCGTGAACTGCATCACGTAGGCCTTCGAAGCGGCGTACACGGCCATCGTGGGGATGGGTTGGAAGGCCGCAGTGGAGGCCACATTGATGATCGCCCCGGCGCCGCGCGCCACCATGTGGGGGAGGACGGACCTGGTCAGTTCCGTGAGTGCCACCATGTTGAGTTCCATCTCGTCGCTCACCCGATCCGGGGAGGCGTCCTTGAACTGGCCCATGGTCCCGAAGCCGGCGTTGTTGACCAGATGGCTCACGTCCAGCTCCGCGATGCGCGCGGCGAGCCTGGCGCGCTCACCCCGATCTGTCAGATCCGCAGGCCAGATCTCCGCCTCCACCCCCGTTGTGGCCCGGATGGAGGTGGCCACGGATTCGAGCAGGTCACGCCGGCGTGCCACCAGCAGCACGTTGTTGCCCTCGGCCGCCAGCCTCTCGGCGTACCCCACCCCGAGCCCACTCGACGCGCCGGTGACCACTGCCCAGGATCTGCTCATGGCACCCAGCTTAGAGCCGGGATCGGCCGGCACCCCGGCACGCGGCGGCACCCACTGCTCCACGGCCCGTCCATGGAACAATGGCGCCATGCAGCATTTTGATCTGGTGGTCATCGGTTCAGGCTCTGGGAACTCGCTGATCGACGAGCGCTTCGCCACCTGGAACGTGGCGTTGATCGAGCGTGACGAGACCTTCGGGGGCACCTGCCTGAATCGCGGCTGCATCCCCACCAAGATGTTCGTGCTGCCGGCGGACCTCGCCGCCGCGCCCGCCGACGCACGACGCGTCGGCGTTGATCTCCAGTACCGGGGCTCGGACTGGAAGGCCATCCGCGACCGCATCTTCGGCCGCATCGACCCCATCTCGGCCGGCGGGCTCCAGTGGCGCGAGCGATCCGGCAACGTCACGGTCTTCCACGGCGAGGCGCGGTTCGTCGGGCCGCAGATCCTGCAGGTGGGAGAGGACCGGATCAGCGCGGACCACATCGTCATCGCCACCGGATCACGGCCCCACACCGTCGACGTGCCGGGCCTGGAGGATGTCGCGGGGCTGGTGCACACGTCGGACACCATCATGCGGATCGATGAGCGGCCACGTCGCCTCGTGATCGTCGGCGGCGGCTACATCGCGGCAGAATTCGCGCACATCTTCTCAGCGCTCGGCACCGACGTCACCCTCATCAACCGCTCGGACGTGCTGCTGCGCCATCACGACAGGGAGGTGGCGGAACACTTCGCCGCCCAACTGTCGCGGCGGGTGCACGTGCGCCTCAACCAGCAGCTCAGCTCCCTGGAGGCCGCCGGGCACGGGGCCATGACCGTGATCACCAAGGATCGCAACGGCGTCGAGTACGAGTACTTTGCGGACGCGCTGCTGGTGGCCGTCGGGAGGGTCCGTAATACGGACGCGCTGGACCTGGCCGCGGCCGGCATCAACGTCAGGGCAGGCGGGCAGATCCAGGTCGACGCCCAGCAGCGCACCAACGTGCGGGGCGTCTGGGCAATGGGTGACGCCTCGTCGGACTACCTGCTCAAGCACGTCGCCAACGCCGAGATGCGCACCGTCCAACACAACCTGCTGTACCCCGACAACCTCGTCGAGACGGACCACCGCTACGTGCCGCATGCCGTGTTCAGCGACCCCCAGATCGCCAGCGTGGGCGCCACGGAGGAGCAGCTGAAGGCATGGGGGGTGCCCTTCGTGGTGGCCCGCCAGAGATACGCGGACGTGGCCTACGGCTGGGCCATGGAGGACGAGGGGCACTTCGTCAAGCTCCTCGCGGACCCCCACACCTGGCACCTCCTCGGCGCGCACATCCTCGGCCCCCAGGCCCCGACACTGCTCCAGCCCCTCATCCAGGCCATGAGCTTCGGTCTACCGGTGAACCAGATGTCGCGGGGACAGTACTGGATCCACCCGGCGCTGCCCGAGGTGGTCGAGAACGCGCTGCTGGGTCTGGTGGACTCGCACCACCCCATCTACCTGGACCGCTGAATGGCGGCCTCTCCTCTGCGGCTGTGGCTCGTCTGCGCGGCGGCTCTCGCCGCCTCCGGCTGCGCCCCCGGGCCCACTCTGCCGCCATCGATGACAGCCACCCAGGCCTCCCCGTCGGGCGCGTCCCAGGCCATCGAGGCCTCGCCCCCGTCCCCGACGCCTGAACCGACACCCACGCTGACGAGTTGCCGCAGCATCGCCGAGGTCCTCGACGGGCCCAGCAGGGTGGGTCAGCTCTTCATGGTGGGCGTCTCGACAGGCGGCCTGGATCAGACCACCCGCTCCGCCATCTCGCTGGGCCGCGTGGGGTCCGTGGTACTGCTCGGGAACACGTCCTCCGGTATCGACGGGGTGCGCGCCCTGACCGCGGAGCTGGGCAGCCTCGGCACCGCCCATCTCCCGCTCCTGATCGCAGTGGACCAGGAGGGCGGGCAGGTCCAACGGCTCCGGGGCCAAGGCTTCGATTCGATTCCGGCCGCCACGAATCAGGGCGAGCTCGGCGAGGGCGAGCTGCGGGCCGCCAGCAGCGTGTGGGGGGATCAGCTACGCCTCGCAGGCGTCCACTACAACCTCGCGCCCGTGGCGGACGTCGTCCCGGCGAACAAACAGCGCAGCAACGAGCCGATCGGGCTGCTGTCGCGCAACTACGGCAACGACGCGCCGACGGTGTCGCGTTCCGTCGTCGAATTCGTCGAGGGGATGGGGGAGGCAGGGATCGCCACCTCCCTCAAACACTTCCCCGGCTTGGGTGAAGTGGTCACCAACACGGACTTCGGCGCCGCCACAGACGACGACATCACTGGCGACCACCCCTCCCTTGAGCCGTTCCGTGCCGGCATCGAGGCAGGGGCGAGCTCCGTGATGATCTCCTCCGCGGTGTTCACCCAGCTCGACCCCGGGGTGGAGGGCGTGTTCAGTCGGGTGATCATCTCGGAGCTGTTGCGCTCCGACATGGGCTTCGACGAGGTGGTCATCGCCGACGACCTCGGCGCCGCCCGATCCGTGGCGGGGATCACACCGGCAGACCGTGCGGTGCGCTTCCTCGACGCCGGCGGTGACCTCGTCATCAACGCCGATCCCACCCTGATGAGCGCCATGATCGACGCCACCGCGGCCAGGGAGGCCACGGACAAGGACTTCAGTGACCGCGTGCTGGACTCCGCCGAACGGGTCATCCGCCTCAAGGCGTCGGTGGGGCTCGTCGACTGCGGCTGACCGTCCCGCCAGGTGACGACGGCTAGGCTGACGGTCATGTCGCGCTGTTCCGTGCTGTGGTCCGCCGCAGGTCTCCCCGCCTGGGGCACCGCGGCCCGCGCGGACTTCTGGGTCTGCCTGGAGACACCCGGACCCTGGGGCGCGAAGGCCGCCACCAGCGCCCGCTCACTCGACCCGGCGGTCGGGGCGCGGCTGGAGGCGCTGATCGAGGAGATGGGCGGCCGCCTGCTGCTGATCCGCCGGGCGGCCCGCAACACCGTCGGCGACGACCCACTCACCGTCCTCGTCTCCGGAGGGTTCGATGAGGAGGGCTGGCTCACGCGGTTCGAGGTCGACGATGCCCAGGCGCTTGTGGAGTGGCTGGAGAGCTGGCGGCAGGCGGGCACGCCGCCGCCCCCGGACACCGTCCCGGAGCCCGTGCTGCTCGTGTGCACGCACGCCAAGCGGGACCGGTGCTGCGCGCTGGAGGGCCGCCCAATCCTCGAGGAACTCGAAGGGGAGCTGGGGTCGGAGCCGTTGTGGGAGTGCTCCCACCTGGGGGGCCACCGTTTCGCGCCCACCGCTCTCCTCCTGCCCACGGGGCAGGTGCTGGGGAGGATGGGCACGGGGGAGGCCCTCGCGGCGTACCGGGACGCGGGCGTCGGGCTGCTCTGGCCCGGTGGTGAGCGCCGCGACAGGGGGCGCAGCCACCTGCCCCCTGAACGTCAGGCGGCGGAGGCGTGGGCGCTGGCCCGGTTCGGAGCGGCTCGCTCGCTGGACCTCGGCAGCCGGATGGCGGGCGACGTGGTGCAGGTGCGCCACGGTGAGCGGCGCGTCAGCGTGCGGGTGTCGCGGGTCGACACCGGCGACGAGGCGCCGCTGAGCTGCGGCAAGGAATCGGAGCCGATGACGTACTGGGCTGTCGAGCCGGTCCGGGACAAGCTCTAGCCCGCCCGGCCCGGGTGGTGTGGTCGGGTTGGCGGCGGGTGTGGGGGCCGGGCCGCCCATGATTCCGGCGGCGGCGCTTCGCGCTGCCGCGACCGTCATCAACGCCCACCCAACCTGCCCCGGCCCCCACACCCGCCGCCGGCGGTCATCTCCCGTGCCCGCTGGGTGAAATCCCCCGATGAAATGCAGGCTCAGGGAAAGTGCACGGGTACTGGCCTCTGCGCAAGGGGGTCGGTGGTCGGGGCGGCACTGCGTAGCGGTGCCCAACCCGAGGATCACAAACGTGGAAGCGCCTAGGGCCAGCCCGACCCAGTGCCGCCTCGACCAGCGGCACCCGCTGTCTCCATGCCACAGCGAGAAGTCTGCGGGGAACCGGGATCCGATGCCCGGGCGGCCCTAGAAGCGCCGCAGGCCCCGACCACCACGCCAGTCTGAGAGAACAGCACACCCGACAACCACGGGCCGTCCGGGCAT
>DATITN010000038.1:0-7195 GCA_035467795.1 Arachnia sp.
CGTCTTCCCCGACGGCGAGATGAGCGGCTCCGGCACCATCATCAAGGTGGCGCAGGACGCCGGCCTGGAGGTCATGCACGAGGAGAACTTCCGCCACCACTACGCCCGGACCCTCACCGCGTGGAGCCGCAACCTCGTGGAAAACTGGGATGACTGTGTGGCCGCGGCCGGCGAACCGACGGCGCGCGCCTGGGGCCTTTACATGGCCGGTTCGCGTCTCAACTTCGAACGCAACAACGTTCAGCTGCACCAGGTGTTGGCGGTCCGGACATCGGAGGACGGCTCGAACGGGTTCCCGCTGCGCCCCACCTGGTGAGCTTCATCTGAAGGGTGGCGACGACGTAGTGGCGGGGATGATCCGTCCCCTCGGGTCATTTCCTCGGAGTTGTCGTGGCGGAGGTGTTGGAGTACCCCGACGCCCCGGCCGCGTTGGACGCACGAACCCGATACCGGTAGGTCGTGCGGGCCGACAGTCCGCCGTCGGTGAATGACGTGGCCGGGCCAACCGAGGCGATCTGCGCGAAGTTCGTGCAGGTAGCGCCCTTGCAGCGCTCGATGAGATAGAGGTCTTCGTTGCTTGCGTTGTCCACCCAGGTGAGCTTGATCCGGCTCTTCGAGGTCGCCGTGGCGGCCAGGTTGGATGGGGCCGCGGGAACCGTCGTCGCCTGGGGCGCAGCCAACCGGGCAACGTTCTCACGGATCGTCGGGAGTTGAGGGTAGAGGTTGTCGCCGGGGCAGGCCGTGGCTGCCGACGGCCAGTCCTGGTGCGTCGCGATCGTGGGCATGGTGGCGGTGAGCCCGGTGACGGGGTTGACGTACCTGACGGACCCCTGGGGGGACAGCGAGTGCCGATCGGCGAATCCGGCGAGCAAGGACTCCAGCCCGCCCAGGCTGGCGGCGGGCACCGTCATGTCGCCCGTGCATCCTCCCGCGGTGTTGAAGCAGCCCATGAGCGCGACCCCGATGTTGCCGCTGTTGTAGGTCGCGACGTGGGCACCCGTCACGATGTCGTCGGTGCCTGCCTGGTGCGCGAAGTCTGAGCCGTCGCCGCCACCGTTCAGGCAGGAAACGCTGCTCCCGGCGCTTCGTCCCTCGTAGACGATGCCGTTCCGGTCGATGAGGTACTGGTAGCCGATGTCGGACCAACCGTTGGATGTGACGTGGTAGTTGAGGATGGCCCGCATCGTCGCCGAGTAGTCCTGCGTCGAGCTGTTCGAGGTCGCTGTGTGGTGGACGGTCATGACCTGTGCCGGGGAGAACGCGCGAACGTCGCCCCGGGCCCACCCGGTGGTCGACTCGTCGGCGCCCCAGTCTGCCCGAGAGCGGCAGACGACTGCGGCATGCGCCTCGCTCGATCCCTGCATGGGGACGGCTTCGACTGGACCGTCGGTGGTGTTGATGGCCGCCGCGCGCCAGTTGTGGGCGCCTTTGGGGAGGTTGCGAACCTGGTAGGCGGTGGCGTGATCCACCGCGATGAGTGACCCGGTGAACTGGCCCTCCGCCTGAGCGCCGTCCTGATCGAGCGATTGCCAGGCCGTCCAGCGAGCGTCCACCAGGAACCGGGCCTCTCCGTACGGACTCGCGCCCTGACCGGTCAGGGCGCCGTTCGGTGAGTCGAGGTCGGCGACCAGCCCGAAGTAGTCGATTGCGTGGCCGGGCGTGACCGGCGCGGAGCCGATCGACCGCGTGTCGTTCAGCGTCCGATGGTGGCCGGCCGCAGTGGCGAGCGGCGGATCGATGACCAACCCGACCGTCATGGCGGTGCTGGCGACCACGACAGCCAACACACGAGCGACGAGCCTACGAGCAACTGACATCTGGTCCCCCAAGTCAACCCGGCCAGCCCAGGTGCGCTGCCGAACGACAGAGTACCGGGCTGGCCGGGGGTGAGGGCGGGTAACGGATCGGGTGGTCAGAGCGGGGGGTGAGCCCTGGGCGGGGGTCCTCTGACCCGGCCCAGAGCTTCACTTCTGGGCCGACGGGGCTCCTCCCTCCACACCGGCCTTGATGGCCGTCAGCATGCTGTGCATGGTTTTCGCCATGGCTGCCGCGCTGACAGACTCAAGAAGGTTCTGCCACCAGCCGAGGTGCTCCTCCAGGACGACGAAGGTCAACTTAGTGCCGGTGCCCTGAGTGTCGAACAGCCAGGTGAAGATCGGGCCCTCGGCCACCTCCGTGGTCCGTCCCGCGAAGCGCACCTTCGCATGGGCCTTGCTGACGATCCGCTCGTCGGGCACGAATTGTGTGAACTCGCGCTCGATCTGCTCCACCAACAACCCTTTGAAGAACCTGCCCTCGATGTGCGCCGTCGTGCCGACACCCTCCGGTGTCAACTCGACGTCCGTGACCGCGAGCTGGGGCCAGCCTGTGAACAGGTGGTGTGGGTCGCGGCAGTACTCGAATACCTGGTGCACCGGAGCGTCGATCAGGATCTCGTAACTGCGGGTGAAATCGGTCATCAGCTACCTCCTTCCGCCGTGGGGGAGTTACCCTCCTTCTACGAGCCCAGCTCGGGCCCGCGGCCGGTCATGCGCCGGCTGCGCTTTCGACTGCCTCCGCGACGCGTTGCAGGCGGTTGTGCACCATCCGCTCGGCGCCCTTGCCCTCCAGACGGCCGATCAGACGCTCGTACAGCGGCGCGTCGTGCACCTGTACCCGCAGCGTCATCCGGGTGCCTTCGGCCTCCGGCTCGAATTCGTGGGTCAGGGTGTACAGGGCGGTGTCGTGGTGGACACTCTTCTTCGCGCCGAGCGACATCGTCGGATGCATCGCGATCTCGATGCGACGGTCCGGGATCACCTCGACGTAGTCGAGCCGGTCATCCTCTTCGAGGACGCCCTGCTTCATCGACAGGTGCGCCGTTGTCCCCACGCCGCCTGGCTTCAGGTCGGCATCCACCACATGCTTCGGGTCTCCCGCGAACAGTTGTCGCGGATCGAGGCAGTAGGCGAAGACGGCGCTGGGTGGAGCGTCGATGTGGATCGACTCTTCGACTATCGTCATCACGTTAGTCATCATTCTCACCCCCTCTCGCGCTCACGAGTGGGATCTCACTTCCAACGCTACGCCGACGGATGTGTGCGCGCAGGTTCCATCGAACTCCCAGGAGGGTGACCCAGCGCACCCAGCCCCGACCATCCCTGGCGTGCCCGTTCGTGCCGCCCCGGGCCTTCATCCGGTTGTTCGGTGCAACCAAACTGGCTCGTCTGACGGCGGTCGGTCGGCTTGCGCTCCGCCGGACGGGTGACGTCCGCGATTGGGCCGCCTAGCCTGATCCGATGAACGACAGGAATCCGGGGCCTCAGTTCCTCAGATCCGCCGACGGCGACGTCACCGGGGAGTCCGGCAATCTGGATCGCTACCTGCTTGAGAGCGCTGCTTCGGGCGGGCGCCTCGCGGTGGTGCAGCACATCCTGGAGCCGAAGGTGCTGGCGGCCCCCGTGCATCGCCACAGTCGCGAGGATGAGTACAGCTTCGTGATCGACGGCACTCTCGGCGTGATCGAGGAGGGTGGGGTGATCACCGCGACCCGCGGGGACTTCGTCTTCAAGCCGCGCGGGCGGTGGCACACTTTCTGGAACGCCGGAGACGATCAGCTCCGCGTGCTGGAGATCATCTGCCCCGGTGGGATCGAGGAGCTCTTCCGGCGGCTGGCCGAACCCGGTGGGGAGTACTCACCGGAGACGCTCCCGGCCCTTGCCGCGGAGTACGGGGCCGAGGTGGATTTCGACGCCACCATGGTCCTCGTGGAGCGGTACGGCCTCCAGTTCTGAGCGGCAGGTCTGGGTCCAGGCTCTCGGCGGCCCTTCGCGTGAGTGGCCGCGGTCCTCGGCTGCCCGACTTTCCGCGTTTGGAGGCCAGGCGTGCCGCCGTGACACAATCTCGCATGCGGATTGCGCGACGAGGGGTGCTCGGGCTGGGCCTGGCAGGACTGGCCGGTTGTGCTGCGGCGCCGTCGCTGTCGGAGTCGCCGCGGGCGGTGGAGTCTGTCCCACCATCCGTGTCCCCGGCCGTTGTGGTTCCGCTCGGGGACGGCGCACGTCGACGACGTGGCGGTTGAGATCGTCGCCGGGTTGGGTCAGCGGGTGGTCAACGTCGACATCAACGCCGACGCCGGCGCCACGTTCACGCCTGCACAGGTGCGGCAGTCGATGGGTGCGGCCGAGGCGGGTTCGATCTGCATCGGCCACTTCAACCGGCCGGGGTCGGGCACGGCCGAAGGAATGGCTGAGGCGCTGCCCCGTCTGCTCGACGGAGGGCTCACCTTCGCCCGGTTGCGCGGCGTCCTCCTGACGGCGGGCTGACTTCACCCCTGTGGCAGGGCGGGCACCCCTCGTGTCGGCGGTGAGACGCGGGTGTCGAACTGAGTGCTGGCCAGTGCGCGCTCGGACATGGTGACCAGATCCAGCACCTCGCGGGCGATGTAGGCCTTTGTGCCCCGCTCGATCGCCTTGGTGGTGAGGATGCCCGCCTGCCGGAGTTCGTCGAGGGCGGAGTTCGCCGCCGGGTATGAGATGCCGAGGATGCGGGCAAGCGTCGTCGCAGTGACGACCGGTACCTCGGGGAGTGAGGTCAACAGACGTGCGACGGCGGAGTCTGCGCGCGGGGTGGGGCGCAGGCCCATCGCGAGGCGATGGGCAGTCAGTCGTTCGGTCCACGACTCGCGCAGTTCGTCTATCTTGCGCACCAGCACGTCGGACTGCTCGACGGCGATGGAGGCGGCACCGACGAACGTCCGCAGCCACTCGTTTGCTGCGGCGCTCGCTTCCGCGCTGCCCGTGGGGGCGGAGTGGCGGAAGCTTGTCAGGCCCTCGATGTAGTGGTCGCTGAGCGTGGCAAGGACGACGCTGATCGGCAGCACCGCTCGGCTCGTGAGCCCGCGGCGCGCGAGGACGGTGTGGATCAGTGCCCGACCGACGCGACCGTTCCCGTCGGTGAAGGGATGGATCGTCTCGAACTGGGCGTGGATCACCCCGGCCTGGATGAGGGGGGAGTGCGCGGCACCGTTGAGGTAGTCCACGAGGTCCGCCATCAACGTCGGCACGTTCTCGGGGGCTGGGGGAACGAAGAGTGCGGCGATGGGGTTCCAGCTCGACGTGCCGATCCAGTTCTGGACAGTGCGTAGGCCATGGTGACGCGGTTCGTCGGGCAGGAGCGCGCGGTGGAGATCGACGATGTCGTCAACGGTCAGAGTGTCGGCCTCCGCGAGGGCGGTGGTGGCGGCGCGGACGACGGTCATGTTATTGGCGACCAGCGTGGCCTGCTCGCTGATGCCGCGCACGGTCTCAGATTGACCCAGCTCGGCGAGGGCCACCTGCTGCACGGAGGGGGCGATGCCTTCGATCAGGGAGCTGGCGATCGCCTCTGATCTGAGGAGGAATCTCGCGATCCCGGCGAGCCCCTCGGCGCCGGGTCCGTTGAGTGCGCGGATGCTCCGTTCGACCACGGTGACGGTCCGGGACAGCTCACCGGAGATGGCCAGGCCCACTCCATCGAGCAGGTCCGGCACGTAGCGCCGGTAGGTGCCGGGTCGCTGCGCGGCCTTGGGAACGCCGGAGCCGACGCTGGACTCCCAGCGCGTCTCCTCCCAACCGGCCATCGTGTTTCCTTCCACAGAGCGACCCTCCATTAAAGGATAGCGGTCTAAACTTTAATGGATGCACGGTTCATGCAAGGAAAGACCTCTTCGGGACCCGGCCCGGCCCACTTCGCGTACCTCAGACGGGGAGGCGATCACTGGCGGAAGTCGTAGGTGATGTCGATCTCCGGGTCGATGCCCGTGATGATGCCGGAGTAGAACATGAGGGCCTGCTCCCGCAGGATCTCCTCGTTGTTCTCGATGTATTCCGCTTGCGTGTCCTCGCTGAGGATGCTGTTGATCATCTCCACTGGGTCGTTCTCCGGCGTGATGAAGCTGAGCGCGCCGTTGTTCTCCGCGACCAGCCGGAAGTCCTCGTTGCTGTGGCCGATGAAGATGTATTCGGGGATGGAGATCCGGTACTTCTTCTCTCCGGTGCGAACGATCCGCACGTCGCGGCCGTCGATTCCCAGCTTGGCGTTGAAGGAGTACTGCACGAACGACGCCCTGTTGCTCCCCGGCACGTCCACGCCGAGGAAGGTCATCCGCTCGGTCTTCTCGGAGATGCCCTGGATGCCCAGGCTGAGCAGTACCACCTGCTCCTCGCGGGTGATGGACTGGATGACGCGCGTGTCCGTCGACTCGGACTCGCTGCCGAGAGCGAACAGCTTGGGCGTGAGCTGGCCGACGGCGAACGCGGCGACGAACACCGCAAGAACGCCGATGACGATCAGCGGAATGACGAGCTTCTTGCCAGGCGCTGCCATGGTGGAGGTCCCCCAACTTCGTGAGTCCGGGCGCCCGGCGGTTCCGGGTGCCGGCCAGTTCATGAGCTGATCCGCGACGTCTGCGTCCGTCTGTCAGCGAACACCAGCCTAGTGACGGTGCCCTGGCTCAATTGACCTAACTCTCCGGAGTCTATCGAGAGGTCTGACAGACGCTGGCGGACTCGTCGACCGTCCGGCACCGTGGGCCGCCGACGAGGTAGCGGGTTCGCGGATCGACAGCGAACGCGGCGGCGGATTACGGTCGAACCATGACATGGGGCGAGACGCTGCGGGACCAGCTGGAGTTCTACTGGGCAGTCCATCTGTGGCCGCGGCTGGCCGGGCTGACCGACGATGAGTACTGGTGGGAGCCGGCCGACGGCGCCTGGACGCTTCGCCCTGACGCCGACGGCGCCCTGCAGCCGGAGTCGCTGCCGGTGGAGCCGCCGGTCCCGCCGGTGACCACCATCGCGTGGCGGATCGCGCACATCGGCCGCGACGTCCTCGGCAAGCGTGCCCGCGCCTTCTTCGGTGACCCGTCGCTGCCCGACGGCACCCTCCCCGCCGACGACGCGATCATGTTCGACGAGCGCTGGTGGCCGGAGTCCCTCCCCGCCACCGCCGACGAGGCCCTCGCCTTCCTGGAGCGGGCGTTCGGCCTCTGGCGTGACGGCGTGGCCGGCCTCGACGACGAGGCGCTACTCCGGCCGCTCGGTCCCAGGGGCGAGCACCACGCCGACCAGTCGATGGCGGCGCTCGTGATGCACATCAACCGCGAGGTGATCGCCCACGGCGCCGAGATCTGCCTGCTCCGCGACCTGTATCGCGCCCAGAAGGACGGCCAGGACCC
>DATITN010000039.1:0-3343 GCA_035467795.1 Arachnia sp.
GTGCACCTGGGGCGGCAGGTGCTCCAGCAGGAACCTGACCCCGTCCTGAATGTCGTGGTTGTCGATCAGGTGGTAGTCGTCGAGGACCAGCCACACCTCCCCCGTGACCCCGGCAAGCTCGTTCAGCAGCGTGGCGATGAGCTGCCGCCCGGGTCCCTGCTCGGCAACGGCGAGCTCGCGACAAGCCGCGCTCACGCTGGGCACCACGGCCTCCAGCGAGGCCACGACATAAGGCCAGAATGAGCCGGGATCGTTGTCTCCCTGCTCCAGGGAGAGCCACGCCACGCGCCCGGACACGCTCGTCGCGGTCCGCGCCCACTCGGCGAGCAGGGTGGTCTTGCCGAAGCCGGGCGGCGCCGACACCAGGGTCAGTTTGGCGGCCCCATCCGAACTCAATCGCTCCAGCAGCCGGGGGCGCACCACCAGGCCCGGGCGCGCCCTCGGGACGAACATCTTCATTGTCAACAGCGGACGTGTCACGAACTCCTCGTTCCCCCACGACGCGCCACCCAGTGCGGCGGCGACGGACACCGTCCACGCTAGCCGCGCCGTCGGGGCCCGGGGCTGTCCGTTCTCCGACTCGACAGGGCCGGCGGGCTCTATGCTGCTGGTATCACCGGCGGTGACCGGCACTGACCGGTGGATCCAACGGAGGCCATCATGTCCGTGGACGTGACTCGCAACGGTGTTCAGCTCATCACCTACGCCGACCGATTCGGCGGCACGCTGCGCGGGTTGAAGGACCTGCTCGACGGCCCCCTGGGCGGGGTCTTCGAGGGGGTGCACATCCTGCCGTTCTTCACCCCGTTCGACGGCGCCGACGCCGGGTTCGACCCGGTGGACCACACCGAGGTGGATCCGAGATTGGGCTCGTGGGACGACGTGCGGGCGATCGGCGCGGACCACACGCTGATGGTCGACATGATCGTCAACCACGTGTCAGCCGATTCCCCGGAGTTCCGCGACGTGGTGGCGCGCGGCGCCGAATCCCCGCACCTGGGGCTGTTCCTGACGATGTCTGACGTCTACCCCTCCGGCGCGGACGAGCAGGAACTGGTGGGCATCTACCGGCCACGCCCGGGCCTGCCGTTCACCCCGATGACCCTCGGGTCAGACAAGCGGCTGGTGTGGACGACCTTCACCTCGCAGCAGATCGACATCAACGTCGACGACCCCGCCGGCGAGGCCTACCTGCACCGGGTGCTGGCCACGCTGGCCGATGGCGGAGTGTCGATGATCCGTTTGGACGCCGCGGGGTACGCGGTCAAGCGCGCCGGCACGTCGAGCTTCATGACTCCGCAGACGTTCGAGTTCATCGACGCTCTGACCGCCAAAGCTCGCGCGCTGGGCATCACGGTGCTCGTGGAGCTCCACGCCCACTTCGAGCGGCAGGTCGCGATCGGGGCGCGCGTGGATCGCGTCTACGATTTCGCGCTCCCACCGCTGCTGCTGCACGCCCTGTACACCGGCAGATCTGACGCGCTCCTACACTGGCTCGACGTCCGCCCGAGGAACGCCGTCACCGTGCTCGACACCCACGACGGCATCGGCGTGATCGACGTCGGCGCCGACCAGATGGGCGAGCACCGCCCAGGCCTGCTCACACCTGCTGAGGTGGACGCCCTCGTCGACGGCATCCATTCCCACGCCCGGGAGCAGTCCCGTAAGGCCAGCGGGTGGGCGGCTTCGAATGTGGACGTCTATCAGGTCAACTGCACCTACTACGACGCCCTCGGGTGCGACGATGCGGCCTACCTCCTGGCCAGGGCCGTCCAGTTCTTCACCCCCGGGATCCCGCAGGTCTACTACGTCGGACTGCTGGCCGGGACCAATGACATGGAGCTCCTCGCACGCTCGGGGGTTGGCCGCGACATCAACCGGCACTACTACACGCGCGAAGAGATCGATAGGGACCTCACCCGGCCGGTGGTCCGCGCGCTGCTCAACCTGATCAACCTGCGCAACACCCACCCCGCCTTCGAGGGCACCTTCGAGGCAGGCGGGCAAGAGTCCAGCCTCGTCCTCACCTGGACCCACGGCGATTCCTCCGCTGTTCTCGAAGCCGACCTCGCCGCCCGCACCGCGCGCATCACCGTGACAGATGCAGCTGGCGAGGCCGTGACCTGCGAGGACCTACTGACCGGCACCGACGCCCTGCGCACCCACCCCGGAGATGCCTGGAAGCCTGGAGCCGGCTCATGACCCACATTCGTGTTGTCGATGACGTCCACCGGAACCGTGCGTGCGCAGCCCCCTCCACACGGGACCCCCGAAAGCCTCAGCCGGGTCTGAAAGGGCCTCGCCCTGCAGGGTCTGATCGTGAGCGGCGCGGCTCGGTCTTTGGCTAATACGCAGTCCGAACGATTGCAGCGGTTTGTCGACGAGGCCTGAGACTAACGGGCGGTGCCCCACGATGAGTCGGGTGACCACTGAGTCGACGCTCTCAACCGGGACAAATGGTTTGTCCCAGACCCGGGAGTCGTCCGACCCTGCCGGGTTGTCACCCGCCACGAAGTAGCTCGTCCCTGGCACCTGCCAGGTCTGGGTGTAGGCGCCCGCCCCCCTGGGGCGCCCATCAACGGGCTCGCCGTTGACGAACAGGCTTCCCGCTTCCAGTTCAACAAGGTCACCTGGCACGCCCACGGCGCGCTTGATCAGCCGCAGGTCACCACGGCGGAACACGATGACATCGCCACGCCGCACCCCGGTACGTCCGACCGGCCGCGTCAGCAGAAGGTCAGACGAGTGGTAGGTGGGGACCATGGAGTCGCCGGCCACCTTGACAAGGCGATTCATGGAGTGCTCCTAGTGCTGGTGAGCGTGACCCTCGGCCCCGTGGTGCTCATGATCCTCGCCTTCGGCGAACTTGAAGAAGCTGACGTAGGCGGCGATGTATCGTCGGGCAGCTGTGACGTCGTTCACGTCGAAGTCCTTGATGGCTAGCGCCGCCTTGAATCGCTTGTCGAGCTCGGCGCGGCGTTCCTGCGGCACCATCGGCAGCAAGTCCTCGTCCGAGCCTAAGGCGATAGCGTCGTCGGCGGCCTGCACGACCGGGTCGATCTGGGTTCCGACGGGTTGGATGCCGGTGAAGCCGACACCCTCGCCCATCCGGTGGACGCGGATCATCGTTTCGAGGAAGAGCCGATCGGCCAGCTCGGCGGCTTCATCACCGAGGGTGCGGACCCTCAGGGCTTTCGCGAAGACCTCACGCACTTCGGCCTCTCCGTCGGCGGGGATCCACTTGAGCGCGAAGTTGATGTTGCCTGTCTCCAATGCCTTGCGCCCATCCATGACGGCAGGGCCCTCGGCGGTGTCGCAATGGGCCTGAACGGTGACTGGCCTG
>DATITN010000040.1:0-2124 GCA_035467795.1 Arachnia sp.
CCTCGGCACCGTCCTCACCGACATGAGCGGCGTCGTGCCCTGGGTGGAGGCGCAGAAGTTCTTCGACGAGGACTATCCACGCGGCCGGCGCTACTACTGGCGCTCGTCGCACCTGGTGGATCTCAGCCCGGACGCCTCCGAGGTCATCCTCGACCTGGCTGCCCGGCGGCCCTCGCCCCTGACGTCGCTGGACATCTGGATCAACGGCGGCGCCATCGCGGTGGTTCCCGCCGACGGCACGCCGATCGCCAACCGAACCTCGCCCTACATGATCGGGCTGGAATCGAACTGGGACGACCCCGCCGACGACCAGGCCAACATCGGATGGGCGCGCGACGCGACGAAGGCCCTGCAGCCCTTCGCGAGCGCGGGCTCCTACCTCAACTTCGACGACCTCACCGACCCGTCAGCGGTCAGGCGGGCACACGGGGAGAACTTTGAACGGCTGGCGTCGGTCAAGAGCCTCTACGATCCCTCGAACCTGTTCCGATCCCGGGGCCTCCCGCTCTGAGGCGCCGAACATACCTAGAGCGAACCCGCAGGGCGCCCACGGCGCCCCGCAGGTGAGCCGCGCGTCGATGCCCGGGCGGCCATTGACCAAGGGCCCGACGGTCGCCGCGGCCTTGGTCTGTGGTCACCTCCGCGGGAGCGACGGGTCTGCAACTTGCTATCGGGAGGGCGGTATCTGCGCATATACACAGATACCGCCCTCCTGATAGCAAGTTGCAGACCCGTCGCAGCGGGGGGAAGTCAGTGCGCGTTCGCGTGCGCGCCGGCGGCCTTCTTCTTCCGAGGAATCAGATGCATGATCACCACGACGATGCCGCCGGCCACGAGGCCGAGCACCGCAGACGCAAGAGTGTTGACCAGCCAGCCGACGAAGCCGCCAGCCGCCTCGGCCGCCAGGACCTCCCAGTGGTGCACGAAGTCGTAGATGACGGGCCAGCCCAGGTCATTGATGCCGACCAGCAGGATGTGGCCACCCACCCACAGCATGGCCGCGACGCCCACCGTCGACAGCACCTTCATGACGATCGGCATCGCCTTCACCAGGCCCTCGCCCAGCCGGCTGGTGGGTGGGTTGGCGGCCATCTTGAGACCGACGTCGTCCATCTTCACGATCAGGGCCACGACGCCGTAGACCAGCGCGGTGATGCCGAAGGCCACCACCACGAGCGTGATGGCCCGCATCCAGAAGCCCTCGTCGGCGATCTCGTTGAGGGAGATGACCATGATCTCCGCGGACAGGATGAAGTCGGTGCGGATGGCGCCGCCCACCATCTTGTCCTCGTGGTTCTCGCCCTTGATCGCGACCGGCGCCTCTTTCACCTTGGAATGGCCGCTGACCGCCTCCCAGATCTTCTCGGCGCCCTCGTAGGAGAGGTACAGGCCGCCCACCATGAGCAGTGGGGTCAGGGCCCACGGCAGGAACTGGCTCAGCAGCAGGATGGCGGGCAGGATGAACAGCAGTTTGTTGCGAATGGACCCCTTGGCGATCTTCCAGATCACGGGCAGCTCGCGGTCCGGGGTGAAGCCGTCGACATAGCGCGGGGTGACCGCCGCATCGTCGACCACCACGCCCACCGCCTTGGTGGATGCCTTGCCGGCCGCGGCCGCGATGTCGTCGACGGAGGCCGCCGCCGCGCGGGCGATGGCCGCCACGTCGTCGAGTAATGCTGCAAGGCCTCCGGCCATGGGTTCCCCTCTCACAGGTTTCGTCGGCGATTCTACGGCGGTGGGCGGCACCTGCATGGTGACTGCAGGCACGCCCGTGAGCGAGCCCCTGCTCACTGGGGGTTCAGGGATGCTGAACCGACGGCCAGGCACCACTCTGGAGAGGCCTAGGCTTGGCCGGGAAGGAGACCCATGAACAGTGCCCCGATTCCGGACGTCGGCGGCTGGTTTCGCACCGCCGCGGACGCCGTCGCGCTGCCGTCGACCCCCTCGTGGGGGCCAGGCACGGGCGGGTTCGGGCGGCGTTCGCACGACGACGACCTCGCCGCCGCCGCGGACCTGTTCCGCGGGCGCCCCACCATGGTCCTCACCGGCGCCGGCATGTCGACCGCCTCCGGCCTGCCCGATTACCGCGGCCGCGATGCGGTGCCCCGCTCGCCGATGACCTAC
>DATITN010000041.1:0-3210 GCA_035467795.1 Arachnia sp.
TGGTGGATCCGCCAGGCCATCCACCGCGGCATGGCCGACAAATCCCGCATGATCCGCATCCCCGTGCACACCGCGGAGAAGCTCAACAAGATCAAGCGCATCCGCCGCGACCTCACCAGCACCCTCGACCGTGAGCCCACGCTGCGGGAGCTTGCCGAGGCGTCCCAGCTCCCGACCCGGGACGTGGCCAGGCTGCAGCAGTACGACAATGAGCCTATTTCCCTGCACTCCCCCGTCGGCGACGGCATCGGCGACATCTCCGAGCTGATCATCGACGGTGACCTCCCTCAGCCCGACGAGTACGCCACGGTGACCCTGCGCGCGGCCGACATCAACTACTACCTCGATGCGCTGCCGGCGCGGGAACGGTCGATCCTGACGGCCCGCTTCGGTCTCGACGGTGGCGCGCCGCAGACCCTGGACCAGATCGCGGCCGTGCAGGGCGTGACCCGGGAACGGGTGCGCCAGATCGAGAAGCGCGCGCTGGCCCTCCTGCACGTCCCCCGACTCGAGCAGTACCTGCGGGACTGATGTCGGCCGTACCCCCTGAACGGAGTGTAGCGACGCTCACCCGTCCGCGATAACCTCGTAGTTAACTTTGTCGACGGGGGACATGGACACATGGGCAAGCTCACCTACAACTCCACTCTGACAGCGGATTTCGACGACCGGGTACTCGCCCACATCCAAGTCGTTATCGGGGCGAAACTGCGACGCGGCGAATGCTTCTATTTCACGTGGCGGGATGACCCGCAGGGCGGCGACGGCCGCAGCACGATCTGGCTGCATCCGGCGATCCCCCTGGCTTACAAGTACTTCGGTGGGCGCACCCCCAGCCTGAACCGCGAATGGATCGAGGCCCTCATGCTCTCTGCCAATTCCTCCGGCGGCCTGCAGCTCGTGCCGGAACCACACCGACCTGCGACAGTACTGGTGAAGGACGAATCGTGATCCGAGTGGATATTGTCTACGGCGGGGCACAGTACTCGCTGGGCGGCCGGTCGCTGGAGTCCGTCCAGAACGAGGTCGACACCGCACTCGAGTCCGGGAAGCCTTACTGGATGCGGGTCAACAGTGGCGGTGGGCGTTTCGAAGACGCCTACCTGTTGATCGTGCCGGGCATCCCCTTCGCGATTCTCAACGTCAAGCCGACCAGCAACAACGGCTCGGACATCGATCTCGAGGTGGACGGGGCGTTCAGCCAGGACGTGATCTAACCGGTCCGCAGCCACCCGGCCTGCCAGGCGTCACCCGGACAGGCCCCCGGCTGGCACACTGGAAACATGCTGCCAACACTTGCTGAGTTGCTCGGATCTGCCCGCGTCGTCGCCTTGCCGCTGGTGACGCGGTTCCGCGGACTCGACACCCGCGAAGCTCTGCTCCTGGAGGGGCCGGAAGGCTGGGCGGAGTTCTCGCCGTTCGCCGACTACGACGACGCGGAGGCCGCCACCTGGCTGAAGGCCGCCCTCGATTTCGGTTGGCAGGCCAGCCCGCCGCTGCTCCGGGAGCGCATCCCGGTGAACGCCACGGTGCCGGCCGTCACCGCCGAGGAAGTCCCCGGCGTTCTCGCCCGCTTCCCCGGCTGCCGCACCGCCAAGGTGAAGGTCGCCGACCCCGGCCAGACCCTCGCCGACGACGTGGCCCGCGTGCGCATGGTTCGCCGTGTGCTCGGACCGGAGGGGCGCATCCGCGTTGACGCGAACGGCCTCTGGAACGTCGATGAGGCGGAGCACGCCATCCACGCCCTCAACGAGTTCGACCTCGAATACGTGGAGCAGCCGTGCGCCACCATCGAGGAGCTCGCCGAGATCCGCCGCCGCACCGGCTACCTCGACGTCGGCGTCGCCGCCGACGAGAGCGTTCGCCGAGCGGAGGACCCGCTGCTGGTGGCCCGCACGGGCTCCGCCGACATCCTCGTGATCAAGGCGGCCCCGCTCGGCGGACTCCACGCCGCCCTGGCCCTGATCAACCAGACCGGGTTGCCCGCCGTGGTCTCCAGCGCCCTCGACACCTCGATCGGCATCTCGATGGGCGCCCACCTGGCCGCCGCGATTCCGGAACTCGACTACGACTGCGGGCTCGGCACGGCCTCGCTTCTCGCCGCCGATGTCACCACCGACCCGCTGCTGCCGGTCGACGGCGGCATCCCGGTGCGCCGGGTGACCCCTGACCCGGAGCTGCTCGACCGCTACGCGGCCACGGACGACCGGCGCGACTGGTGGCTGGCCCGGCTGACCCGCTGCCACGCGCTCCTGACCGACTGAGCGCCGCCCACCGGCGACCGCCGCACCCCGCGACGGGCACCACGCGGCCCAGACAAAGGCCCCGCCCCGAACCAATTCGACGGAGATTCTGGGCTCAAGGCCGGTTGTCGGCCTGTTTGAGACCGGTTTGGGCAAAATCTCCGTCGAATTCGTCAGGCGGGAGGGCTCGCGCCTAGAGGCCGGAGTAGGCGTGCAGGCCCTTGAAGAAGACGTTGACGATGCCGAAGTTGAACATGACGGCGCCGAAGCCGATGATCGACAGCCAGGCCGACCGTGACCCGCGCCAGCCGCGGGTCGCGCGGGCGTGGATGTAGCCGGCGTAGATGGTCCAGATGATGAACGTCCAGACCTCCTTGGTGTCCCAGCCCCAGTAACGGCCCCAGGCCTGTTCGGCCCAGATCGAGCCGGCCATGAGGGTGAACGTCCAGAGGATGAAGCCGATGATGTTGACCCGGTAGGCGAGGTTCTCCAGCGTCGCCGCCGACGGCAGCGTGGCCAGGAAGCGCATCCGGCCGTCCTTGGCGGACGCGAGGAGGGACTCCCGCCGGACCTGGAACAGCTGCACCGTGGAGAGGGCGAACCCGAGGGCGAAGAAGCCCGTGCCCAGCGACGCCACGAAGACGTGGATGACCAGCCAGGCCGACTGCAGTGCCGGCGGCAGGGGCGCGACCTCGACGTAGAAGCGCAGCGCCGCGATGCCGAGCAGCACCAGCACCATACCGGTGACGAAGGTGCCGAGGAAGCGCAGGTCGGCGCGGGTGAGCACGATCAGGAAGACCGACACGATCAGCAGGGTGCCCGTCATCGCGAACTCGTACATGTTCGCCCACGGGACGCGCTCGGCCGCCACTCCGCGGAGCACGGCGGACATCAGGTGGATCAGCCACGCCAGCACGGTGAGCGAGACGCCCACCCGCAGGCTGGCCGAGCGGCCGTAGGGGGTGAC
>DATITN010000042.1:0-31088 GCA_035467795.1 Arachnia sp.
GGCGCCGACGAACGCGGCGATGCTGGAGATGGAGAAGAGGTCGCTGTCCAGCGCGTCGAGGCCGAGTACTCCGTCGAGCACATCACCGAGGATCAGGGTCACCAGCACCAGCGCGATGCCCACAGCGCCGATGATCAAGAAGGTAGTCAACGGCTGCTCCCTCCGGTGGGTGGACACCCCCAGCCTAGCGGGCGCCCGGGTCGGACCCGCCGCGGGCAGGAGGCCGCCTCTGGGCAACACCGACGCACAGCCCTCGCCGCTCCGCGTGTTCGGGTGAGTGGTCGAGTCCGGGACCGATCCTTCGGCGGCACCTCTGGTGGCGACTACGCCACCACCTCTGCCGTTGAGCAGGCTGGGCCCTCCATCGGTCCCTGTGGAGATCGGCGCGCGGAGCGCCGTCGATCGTCTCGAAGGGTATCGGCAGAGTTGGCAGCATCGGCCAGTCGAGCGGGGCCGCCTGTGGCCGGGGGAAGACTAGACTCACCGTCGCGCCCTCGTGGCCCAACTGGCAGAGGCAGGCGGCTTAAACCCGCTTCAGTGCGGGTTCGAATCCCGTCGAGGGCACGCTCAGTCCTCGACGTCCAGGTCCTCCGGCTCAGCCCCGTCGGCCAGCAGACTGACCACCTCTCCGAACCTCGGCACCACGGCCACCCACCCCAGCTCGTCCTCGATCCGCCGCGCGAACGTGGCCGCGGCGGCCGGCTCGCCGTGCGTCACGAAGACCGTCTCCGGCTCCCTGTCCAGCGCGCGCAGCCAGTCCAGCAGGTCCGACGCGTCACCGTGCACGGAGAACTCGTGGTCGCGGACGATCTCGGCCTTGACGGGCACGTAACGCCCGTTGATCTTGACCGTGTGCGCGCCCTCCTCAAGCGCTCGGCCCCTGGTGCCCTCCGCCTGGAAGCCGGTGAGCACCACGGTGTTGCGCGGGTCCGGCAGCAGCCGCTGCAGGTGATAGAGCACCCGGCCGCCCTCGGCCATGCCCGACGAGCTGACGATGATCATCGGCTCGGTGCGGAGGTTGAGCTTCTTCGAGTCCTTGGCCTCACGCGCCTCGCTGAGGTCCAGGTCCGTGAAGTCGGCCAACGTGATGTCGTCGGCCAGCTCGCCCAACGACTCGTCGGCGTACACGGCCAGCGCCGCGATCGACATCGGCCCGTCCACCACCACGGGCACCCGGGGGATGCGTCCCTGGCGGGTCAGCTGCACCAGGGCATGCAGCACGGTCTCGGTCCGGTCGATCGCGAACGCCGGCACCACCACCTGGCCACCCCGGGCGACGGTTCGCCTGATGGCATCGGCGAACGGCTCGTGCGCCGACTCCGGCTCGAGGTGTTCCCGGTCCCCGTAGGTGGACTCGCACAGCACCACGTCCGCGCCGGGCGGGGTCTCGCGGGGCTTGAGGATCGGGTGGTCGTGGCGGCCGAGGTCCCCGGAGAACAGGACGCTCCGCCCGCCGAAGCTCACGTGGACACTCGCGGAGCCGAGGATGTGCCCGGCGCGGACCCAGCGCGCCAGGACGCCGTCGAGGTCGACTTCGGAATCCCACGGGACCGTGCGCATCAGCGGGAGTGTGTCCTCCACGTGCCGGCTCGTGTAAAGGGCCTCGGGTGGCTCGTGCTTGGAGTACCCGCCCTTCAGCGCGTCCCGGACGGACTGCTCCTGCAGCCGCCCCGAGTCCCGGAGGATGATCTCCGCCAGCCGGGCCGTGGCCTCCGTGCACCAGATGGCCCCCCGGAAGCCGTGCTTGACCAGCGCGGGCAGGTATGAGGAGTGGTCGGCGTGCGCGTGCGTGAGGAGCACGTCGGAGATCGAGGCCGGATCGACGGGGAAGTGGGCCCAGTTCTGGGTGCGCCACTGCTTCTCGCCCTGGAACATGCCCGCGTCGACGAGGATGCGTCGCCCGTCGATGGTCAGGAGGTACTTCGAGCCGGTCACGGTGCCGGCGGCCCCGAGGAACGTCAGGGTCGCGCTCTGAGGTGTGCTCATACCCCGATCCTGGCACGGGGGTGGCGACGCCGCGCCCGAGTGGGCGAAGCACAGCGATGGTTGCGCCTCTCGGTACCATGGAGATCGACAGCCTCCTCCTCGGGTTGCACCCAGAAAGAGCAAGTGACATGGCAAATCCGATCATCGGGCGCCCCGACGCCTTCACCCGCAACGCTGCCCCGCAGCAGCCCACCTACGGTTATGACCAGCAGCAGTACTCCCAGTACCCGCCGCCGGCCACCGCCCCCTACCAGCAGCCGGTCCGCACCGGCGGCGTGATGACCCTTGACGACGTGATCGCCAAGACGGCCATCTCGCTCGGCGTCGTCTTCGTGATGGCCATCGCCAGCTTCATGTTCATCCGCGACTTTGCGCCCGGACTGCTCTATCCGGCGGTCATCGTGTCGGCCCTCGTAGGGTTCGTCACTGTGCTGATGGTGGCCGGTCGGGCCAAGCTCCCCGTCGGTGGCGTCCTGTTCTACGCCGCGATCGAGGGCGTCTTCGTGGGTGCGTTCTCGCTCCTGTTCGAGATGATGTACCCCGGCATCGTGGTCTCCGCCGTGCTCGCCACGTTCGTGACGGCCGGCGCCACCCTGGCGGCCTACAAGTTCTTCAACATCCGGGTCACCGCGAAGTTCCGCAAGGTGGTGTTCATCGCTACGGCGTCGCTGGCGGCCGTGTTCCTGGTCAACCTGGTGTTGGCGCTGTTCGGCATCGATCTCGGCATCCGTGACATCGGCTCGGGCGCCGGCCTGCTGTCCATCGGCATCTCTGTGATCGCGGTCATCCTGGCCGTGCTCAGCCTGGTGGTGGACTTCGACTCGATCGAGCGCGGCATCGCCGCCCAGGCCCCGGCTCAGGAGTCGTGGCGCGCGGCCCTCGGGATCACGGTCACCATGGTGTGGCTGTACACCGAAATCCTGCGCATCATGAGCTACTTCAGGAACTGAGGCCGGCTGAGCTTGCGGGCGTACTGCGAGAGCAGCGTCCGCGAGCCATTGGTCCAATGAAGTGAGCGCCAGGAGCGCGTCGGCACCCAGCTGGCCCCTTGCGTCGATCCGCCAACATCGTGGACGACGGGGTCGCTGGGTGCTTCGCATGTGGCCCCATAGACCACGCGTAGGGCGTGGAAGTCCTCCAGCCGCCCCGCCAGCGAGCGCCCCACCCAGTGCTCGGATTCCAGGGTCAGCACCCTGTCGATGACCACGCTCTGGCCCGTCTCCTCGAACACCTCCCGCAGCACGGCGTCCGCCGGGGACTCGCCCGGGTCCACCCCGCCGCCGGGCAGGGCCCAGGTGCCGGGGGCCGCCGTCGCGGAGGAGTTGATAGTGCCGAGGAGGCCGCGGTCTGAGACCACGAGGGCGTAGGCGCCGATTCGTTGATGCCGGTGCGGGGTCTCACTTGAGGAGGCCACGTACACGGTGTGCCGCTCAAGCGGGCGGTGATCCGCCTCGCACACGTCTCGCACAAGCCAGGTGAACATGATCTCGCCGTCGTGCATGGTGGCGGACAGGGGTCGGATCGGCACCCATCCGTGATCGAACATGGTCACCCTCGGGTGCTGCCCGTGCTCCACGTGGTAGCTGATCACCGGCGCCCCTACTGGACTGGTGACCCCCACGACGCGCATTGGACAAGTCTAGACGCTGCCCCCGGGCCCGATTGAGCGCCGCGGTGGCGGCCGGCGGTTAGTATGGCGGGACAGAGCTGAGGGAGGCACGCCGTGGAGTTTCGTGACAGCGCCCGAATCGACAACGCCAACATTCGCTACGGCGGTGGCGGTGGCGGAGGCAGGCGCGGTGGCCGAGGACTCGCCGTCGGAGGCGGGCTGGGCGGCCTCATCATCGCGATTCTGCTGATGGTGTTCGGTGGCGGCAACCTGGGCATCAACCCGGACGACATCCTTGGCGGAGGTGAGGCGGCACCCCAGCAGGTGGAGCCGAATCCGGACTGCCAGACGGGGGCGGATATCGAGAGCAACCCCGAGTGCCGCTGGCCCGCCTACGTCGTCGCGATCGAGAATTACTGGAGCCAGGTCGTCGAGGGCTACAGCCCGGCCACCACGCAGCTGTTCAGTGGCCAGGTGGCCACCGCCTGCGGCACCGGCTCCTCGGAGATGGGCCCGTTCTACTGCCCAGGCGACCAGACGATCTACATCGACACTGAGTTCATGGGCGTCCTGCTCAACCAGCTCGGCGCGGCCGGGGGCTACGCGGCCGAGGCCTACATCGTCGCGCACGAGTACGGCCACCACATCTCCAACCTCACCGGCACCATGCAGCAGGCCCGCTCGATGGGCAACGACTCCGGCCCCACCTCGGGCCAGGTCCGGCTCGAGCTGCAGGCGGACTGCTACGCCGGGGTGTGGTTCGCCAACACGTTGAAGGACCCCGAGTCGCCCATCGAATCCATCACCCAGGACGACCTGAACCGCATCGTCGACGCGGCGCGCGCCGTCGGCGACGACCACATCCAGCAGCAGCAGGGCGGCCGCGTGGTCCCAGAGAGCTGGACCCACGGCTCTTCCGAGATGCGCCAGCTGTGGGTGGCCAAGGGCTTCAACAGCGGTGATCCCAACGTGTGCGACACCTTCTCCACCGACGACCTGGGGCAGTGATCAGGAGGCTGGCTCCTCGTCGGTGACGTCGGCCACCGAGGCGCCAAGGTGTGCGAGGAGCTCGTCGCCGTCCACGGTTGCTGCCAGGCCGTGCTCGCCCGCGCCGATCGACACGGTACGGCCGGCGATCCGTTGGTCCGCGACCACGGGCAGGGGGGTGAGGGTGCCGAAGGCGGTGATGGTGCCGCGCTCGAATCCCGTCACGGCCCGTGCCTCGCCCGCGTCCGGCATCGACAGCCGCGACACCCTCAGCAGACCACGGAGCTTCGGCCAGGAGATCGTGCGGTCTCCCGGCACGAGCACGAGCAGGTGGTCACCCTCGCCGCGCCGCACCACCATGGTTTTGACGATGTCGCGGGGTGCCACCCCTCGGGCCTCTGCCGCCTCGGCGAGCGAGCGCACGGGACCGTGCCTGGTGAGCGTGTGCGCGAGGCCAGAGGCGGTCAGTGCGTCGACGGCGGGGTTGGGCATGCTGTCAGAGTACGTGCGCTCAGCCGACGAGCGCCGTCATGTCGCGGCCCTCGAGGTCCGCGTAGCGCACCTCGCCCTGGCAGTCGACCTTCACCACCGGTGCCGAGCGCTGCAGGCTCATGTCGATGACGACGTCGCACGGCTCCTCCGGGGTGGTCTGGAACTGGGCCACCGCCTTGGCGAGCGCGGCAGGCTGGATCAGCGACGGGTCGAAGGTGGCCACGGTGGGCGAGTCGTTGCGGCGGGTCTCGAAGACGGGGACGGCGCCCACGCGCGCCCGATTCAGCACCACCCCGGACTCCGCATCGGGAAGGTCTGCCCAGTAGCCGCGGGTGGCGTTGAACCCGACGGCGTACGCCTCGACATCTTCCGCGACCACCTCCTCGATGCCCGAGGTGATGTCCGCCACGCTCGTCATGCCCAGCACCGCCACCGCGGTGCCGTCCTGCCGGAAGAAGACCGTCTCGGACTCGGGACGGGAGGTCACCGTCATGAGTACCTGGCCATCGCGGTAGTCCACGATCTGCAGCACCAGGTCTCCGCGGACTCCGCGGAGGTCTGCGATGTCGAACATTCGCCCCACCGAGCCCACCGGGAAGTCATCGGGGTCGAAGGTGGCCTGCTCGAAGTACTGCACGTCCGAATCCACCCGGCTGATCGCGCCGCCGCGCCACTGGTAGGTGGCCACTGACAGGTCAGGGAGCAGTGCGCTGAGTGTGGCGGCGTCTGCGGTCACGTCCACCTTGAGCACCGGGAGGCCGCCGGCCACCCGGTGCAGCTCGGTGACCACCTCTCCCGCCGAGCCGTCCACGAGAGGCACCGTGACGGTGAAGTCCAGGGGAAAGTAGCTGTCCGGCAGCGGGCTGCCGCTGAACGACGGCGTGGCCGAGGGGGTAGGGCTGGCCGACGGAGTGGTCGGTGTGGGAGAGCCGCTGCCGGTGAGGCCCGGGGAAGGGGAGGTGCAGCCGGCGACGAGGGCGATCAGCGCCACCACCCCGATCCTCCACGTTCTCATTGCGCAAGTGTAGGAGGGGCCGGGTGCATCCACTTCCCAGGTCAGGCCCCTGGGCCGCACCGCACGCCGGTGGCGTGGTTGGGGCAGTAGCCGTGAGGGTTCTTGTGCAGGTACTGCTGATGCTCACGCTCGGCGTAGTAGAACGTGACGCCCGGAGTGATCTCCGTGGTGATCTGCCCGTACCCGGCCTCGGTGAGGCGGGCCTGGAACTCTGCGCGCGTGCGCTCAGCCGCCTCGCGCTGGGCCTCGTCGACGGGGAACACGGCCGAGCGGTACTGGGTGCCGACGTCGTTGCCCTGCCGGTTGAGTTGCGTGGGGTCGTGGTTCTCCCAGAACAGCCTCAGCAGGTCCTCGAAGGAGACGCGGGCCGGGTCGAAGACCACGCGGACGGTCTCCGTGTGCCCGGTGAGGCCCGTGCAGGTCTCCTTGTAGGTGGGGTTGGGGGTGACGCCGCCCATGAAGCCGGCAGCGGTGTTGACCACGCCGTCGGTCTCCCAGAACAGCCGCTCCTCACCCCAGTAGCAGCCGAGGGCGAAGTAGGCCACCTCGCAGCCGGCGGGTACCGCGTCGAGGGGAAGACCGAGCACCTCGTGGACAGGCATAGGGGCCAGGACGGGGGTGCTTCGGCCGGGGAGGGCATCAGCCTTGGACACCATCTGCGGGTGGCCGCGGCGGGCGTTGAGCCATGCGAGGACGTCGATCTCCATGGTCACGATGCTAACCGGGCGCCCCAAGGGCTCAGGATGGGAGTCGCCAGTCGATCGGGGCGGCGCCCTGCTCGTCCAGCAGGCGGTTCGCCTGGCTGAAGGGCCGCGACCCGAAGAAGCCACTCCTGGCCGACAATGGCGACGGGTGGGCGCTTGCCAGAACCGGCACTTCGCCCAGCATCGGGCGGGCCGTCTGCGCGTCCCGGCCCCAGAGGATCGCCACCAGCGGGCCGCCCCTGGCCGCCAGCGCCTCAACCGCGCACGCCGTGACCTCCTCCCAGCCCTTGCCCCTGTGCGAGGCGGGCGCGCCGGGCCGCACTGTCAGCACGCGGTTGAGCAGCAGCACGCCCTGCTCGAACCAGTGCGTCAGATCCCCGTGGGGAGCCGGCTCGATGCCCAGGTCCGCCTTCAGCTCCCGGTAGATGTTGACCAGGCTCCCAGGGAGGGGGCGGACCTCCGGGGCCACGGAGAAGGACAGGCCGACGGCGTTGCCGGGGGTGGGGTAAGGGTCCTGCCCCAGGATGAGCACCCGCACCCCCGCCAGCGGGCGCGTGAATGCGCGCAGGATGTTCTCCCCGGCCGGCAGGTAGCCGTGTCCCGCGGCGACCTCCTCCCGAAGGAACGCGCCCATGGCGGCGATGCGGTCCTCCACCGGGGCGAGGGCCTCGGCCCAGTCCGGAGCGACGAGTTCGGCGAGCGGCTTCGGCATGTGTCCAACTCTGGCACACGCGCCCACGCCCGGTGCGTCCCAGGGATGCACCTGAGCGCCCCCCGATAAATGGCAACCGGACCTTCCGAATATGGAAAGCGGGCTTACCATTAGGTCATGAACCCTGATCTCGGTCCTATCCTGGACGACCTGGCCGCCGGGCGCATCGACGCCGCCGAAGCCGGCCGCCGCATCGAAGCAGCCAAGGCGGCCGCAGAGCCAACGGCCCCGCAGGACGCGCCCCGCGAGACACCCACCGACACCTCCGCCAACGGCGGCCCCAAGGCCGGCGGCCTCGCCCGCATCTCCGTCACCGCCGTGGGCCGGCGGGTGCGCATCGAGGGAGACCCCACCGTCTCGACGCTGACCATCGACGGCCCGCACGTCCTGCGCCGCGTGGGCACGGTGATGGAGGTCAACTCCACCGGCGAGTTCGGCCCCAGCTTCCAGGGATTCTCCCTGATCCGGCCGCCGCGCAACCTCGATGACCTGCGCGACATCGGGCTGGGCAAGGAACTCACCATCCGGGTCAACCCTCGACTCATCGTCGACGCAGAGGTCACCACCGGCGGGCTGCGCACCCTGAATGTGCCCAGGCTGGGACGGATCAGGGTGACAGCCGGGGGCTCGAGCCTGGAGGACGTGCACGAGGTGGAGGACCTGCTGAGTCAGGCCGGAGGGATCAGCATCAGCGGTCCCATCAGCATGGGCCGCTCCCGGCTCAGGGTCGAATCCGGCACCCTCACTGTCCACCTCACCAAGGGCGCCAACGTCACCATCCGCGGCGAGGCCCGCCTAGGCCGGATCACCTGGCCAGGGGGAGGCGAGGGCGTCGACGAATACGTCGTCGGCAACGGCTCGGCGCGTCTCGACGTGGCCGTCGTCATGGGCATGGCCACCATCAGGTCGGAGGACTGAGATGAGCGGACGACACCTGTACCACGCCCCCGCGGACTGCCCCGTGTGCGGGGAAGCGCTCATCACCATCCGCAAGGGATGCCTGCAGTGCGGCACCGAGATCGCCGGCGAGTTCGCCGGATGCGACTTCTGTGCGCTGGGCGAGGCCGACCTCAGCCTGCTTCGGGTCTTCCTCGGCTCCCGGGGAAACCTGCGTGAGGTGGAGAAGCATCTCCAGGTCTCCTACCCGACGGCGAGGGCCCGCCTGGACGCCGTCCTGGCCAAGCTGGGCCTCACGCCCACCGACGAGGCGCCCCCATCGGAGGCGCCCCCGTCGGAGAGCGCACAGGATCAGATCCTGGCACGGGTGGCACGGGGGGAACTGAGCCCCGAGGTGGCGGCCCAGCTTCTCGGGTAAGGGGTCAGAGAGTGGTGATCCCGGTCACCACAACCATGATCTCGCGGCCGTTGGGCGCCTCGTAGCGCACCTCGTCGCCCAGCTTCGCACCCACGACGGCGGCGCCGAGCGGCGCCTGCGGCGATACCGCGTGGCTGATGGAGGAATCGCTGCCCAGGATCTCGCGGGAGCCCAGCAGGAACGTCTCGGTGTCGTCAGGGTCGCCGTCGTAGGCAACCGTGATCACCTTTCCCGGCGCCACCTCGTCGTGTGCACCCTCCGGCTCGCCCACCTGGGCAAGGCGGAGGAGGTGCTCGAGCTGACGGATGCGGCCCTCCATCTGGCCCTGCTCCTCGCGGGCGGCGTGGTAGCCGCCGTTCTCGCTGAGGTCGCCCTCTTCGCGGGCAGAGGCGATGCGTGCGGTCACGTCCGGGCGCCCCACAAGCTTCAGATCGTTGAGTTCGGCCTCGAGCTTGTCGTAGGCCTCTTGCGTGAGCCAGACCACGTCGGTAGAAGTTTCAGACATTCAGCAAGCCTATCAGCCCACCGCGCGGCACCCCTCGATGCTGAGGCTCGTGGCCTCCTTGACCGTGGTCAGCGTCACGTCGACGGTGGTGAGGACCTCGGTGCCGGCCGGCACCTTCACCAGCTGCTCGGCCACCTTCTCGTAGGAGGTGGCCTGCGCGTAGATGTTGCACTCCACCAGGGTGGAGGGATCCGTGCGTTGGATCACGAGGGCCGCGGTCACCTTCGTGGGGCTGATGACGTCGAAGTCCCGGACCATTGCGGCCACCGGCGGGTTGGCCCGGGTGATCCCGGTGACGATCACCAGCACGATGACGCCCAGCACGGCGAGGGCGGCCCCGCCGCCGATCAGGTAATCCACGGCGGAACGCTTGGGGTAGCGGGCGGCGATGCGGGCTTCGTCCTGGCTGGTCACGCCGTCCATTGTGCCCTGCCCGTGCCGGCCGGCCATCCGCGCCTGCCACAATACGGGGCATGCCAGCGCCCGAGCCCACCCAGCTGCGGTTGCTGCACGTCCACGCCCACCCCGACGACGAGTCCAGCAAGGGCGCGGCCACCACCCTCAAGTACGTCGACGAGGGAGTCCAGGTGATGGTGGCCACCTGTACGGGAGGGGAGCGGGGCTCGGTGCTCAACCCGAAGCTCGCGGGTGACCCGTTCGTGGAGGCCAACATCGCCGAGATCCGGCGGCGGGAGATGGAGCGGGCCAGGGAGATCCTGGGCATCAGGCAGGTCTGGTTGGGGTTCGTGGACTCCGGCTACCCCGAGGGCGATCCGCCGCCGCCGCTGCCGGAGGGGTGCTTCGGGCTGCAGGACCCGAAGGTTGCGGCGGGGCGCCTGGTCGCGGTGATCCGACAGTTCCGGCCCCATGTCGTGACCACCTACGACGAGCGGGGCGGCTATCCGCACGCCGATCACATCATGTGCCACCGGATCACGGTGGAGGCGTTCCGCGCGGCCGCGGACCCGGAGGCCTGGCCCGAGCACGGCGAGGCGTGGCAGGCGGCGAAGTTGTACTACCACATGAGCTTCCACCGCCGTCGTTACGAGATGCTGGAGATGGCGATGCACGAGAGCGGGCTGGACTACCAGGTGCCGGCCCGCGACGACGACCCGTACTCCCATGCGCGGCTGACGACGTTCGTCGAGTGCTCGAAGTACTTCCCCGCCCGCGACGAGGCGTTGAGGGCCCACGCCACCCAGATCGACCCCGACGGGCCATGGTTCACGGTGCCGCTGGCCATCCAACAGGCAGGCTGGCCGACGGAGGACTACCAGCTGGTGATCTCCAAGGTGCCGACGATGATCCCGGAGGCCGACCTCTTCGCCGGCTTGCGAGACCTCCCCACCACGCCCGAGTTCTACATCTAGGGTCGGGTCGGCTCAGGGCGCCGGTGCAGTTGCCAGGCCGCCACCACGCCGCCGACGGCCCCGCCCAGGTGCGCCTGCCAGCTGACCCCCGGCGCCGTCGGGAACACCCCCCACAGCACCGAGCCGTAGAGCAGGAACACCACCACCGCGATGGCGATCTGGCCGGGCCTGCCGCTGAAGATCCCCCGCACCAGCAGGTAGGTCAGCCAGCCGAAGATGACCCCGGAGGCGCCGGCGGTGATGGTGCCCACCGGGGACAGGAACCAGGCGGCCAGGCCCGAGGTCAGCACGGAGGTGATGCTGGCCACCACCCACCGCACCACTCCGGCGAGGTAGGTGAGGACACCGAGCACGAGGAAGGGCAGCGTGTTGCCGATCAGGTGCGGCCAGCCGAAGTGCAGGAACGGCGCCACCAGGATGTTGGGCAGATCGCTGGTCTGGCGTGGCTCGATGCCGAGATTGTCGAGGCTGTTGAGCGTCAACACGTCGATCACCTCCAGGCCCCACATCAGGGCCAGCAGGCCGCCGACGACGACGAGGGCGCGGGACAGCGTGGGGGGCGAGGCCTGTGCTTCGGGCATGACTCAAGTGTGTCGGACGGGGCAAGCCGGCGCACAATACCGGGGGAGGGTACAGGCCGCGACTCCCTGGGCGGTGCCCGATACGCTTACGCGCATGGTCAACCGCCTCGCCCAGTCCGCCAGCGACTACCTCCTGCAGCACGCGCACCAAGCCATCGACTGGTGGGAGTGGTCTCCGGAGGCCCTCGCCACCGCCGTCGAGCTGGACCGGCCCATCCTGCTGTCCGTGGGCTACGCCTCCTGCCACTGGTGCCACGTGATGAGCCACGAGTCGTTCGACGACCCGGAGATCGCCCGCTACATCAACGAGCACTTCGTGGCCATCAAGGTGGACCGCCAGCAGCACCCCGACGTCGACGCGGTCTACATGACGGCCACCCAGGCGATGAACGGAGGGTCGGGCGGCTGGCCGATGACCGCGTTCCTCACGCCCTCGGGCGCCCCGTTCTTCACCGGCACCTACTTCCCCCCGGAGCCGCAGGGCGGGCAGCCGTCGCTGCGCCAGGTGCTCGAGGCGATGGCGGAGGCGTGGCACTCGCGCCGCGACACGATCATCGGCTCGGCCGACTACATCGTCGCCACGCTGAAGGGCCACGAGGCGCCCGTGCAGGAGGCCGCGCCGGACCTGCGTCAGGCGGTCGACACCGTCGAGTCCTCGTTCGACCTCATCCACGGCGGCTTCGGGCAGCAGCCCAAGTTCCCGGCCCCAACCCTCATCGACGCCCTCCTGGTCAAGGGCGACCCGCGCACGCTTGAGCTCGCCCAACGCACCCTTGAGGCCATGGCCCGCGGCGGCATCTACGACCAGGTGGGCGGAGGGTTCCACCGCTACGCCGTCGACGCCGGCTGGGTGGTGCCCCACTTCGAGAAGATGCTCTACGACAACGCGCTGCTGCTCGGCACCTACGTGCGCGGCTGGCGCCGCACCGCGGACCACGATTCCGGCCTTCGGGCACTGTTCGAGCGCACCGCCTACGGCATCGTCGAATGGCTGGAGCGGGAGATGGTGAGCGAGCAGGGTGCCTTCATCAGCGGGCTCGACGCTGACTCCTGCGACATCCGAGGCGCCGTCCACGAGGGCATCTTCTACCTGTGGAACCCGGAGCTGCTCGACGATGCCCTCGGCCCCGAGCTGGGGGAGTGGGCCTCCGAGGTGTTCCACGTGACCCGGGGCGGCACGTTCGAGGACGGGCTGTCCACGCTGCAGCTACGCGGACGGCCGGACTTCGCGAAGCTGGAGGAGGTGGCGGCCGTCCTGCTGGAGGAGCGCGGCACCCGCTTCCGTCCCGGCTCCGACGCGCTGGTGGTGGCGGCCTGGAACGGCTGGATGATCTCCTCGCTGGTGACCGGCGCGATGGTGTTCAACGAGCCGGGCTGGTTGGAGTTGGCAGTGAGGGCCGCCGAGCACCTCGTCGCGGTGCACCAGGCCGACGGCGACCTGCGGCGCTCCTCGCGCGAGGGTGTCGCGGGCGAGGGCGTGGGTGTCGCGGAGGACTTCGGGGCCGTGGCCGAGGCGTTCGCGCTGCTGGCCGGGGCGACGGGGGACCCGGGCTGGCTCCGCCGGGCGGAGGCGCTGGCGGACCGCGCCGTCGAGCTGTTCGGCCACGCCGAGGGCGGGTTCTACGACTCGGCGGAGACCGGGCTGTTCGACCGTCCCCGCTCGTTCACCGACAGTGTGACGCCCAGCGGCACCTCCGCCCTGGTGTCGGCGCTCAGAGTGGTGGGCCTGCTCGCCGAGCGGCAGGACCTCGTCGACAGGGCGGAGACCGCCGCCCGGACCACGTGGGTCGCGGTGGCCGAGACGCCCCGATTCGCCGGTGCTGCGCTGGCGGACCTGCTGATCTCGGACGAGGCGCGCCGAGGACTGAAGCCTGCTGTCGCGGTGGTGGTGAGCCCGGACCCGTTCGACGAGCTGACCCGCGCCGCGTGGCGGCTGGCCCCGCCCGGGTCGGTGGTGTTGACGGCGCAGGAGGGTGCGGACGGCTGGGGATCACACCTCGAGAACCGCACCGAGCACGCGGTCTACGTGTGCCGCGGCACGGTCTGCTTCGACCCGGTGACCGACTACAACGAGTTGAAGACGCCGCTCTGGTCCCGGGTGTAGCCCACGCGGGTCAGAGCTGCAGCTCTCCGCGCATGATCGTGTCGCCGGAGTGGCGGGGCTCGTCGTCGAACAGCTCGTTGGAGAGGTCCACGATGAGGTAGCCGGACTCGATCAGGGAGGAGTCGATGGTGAACCGGCCCACCTCGTCGGCGGCGAACACGCCCACCGAGATCATGCGCGCGAGGTCGATGTTGATCAACCAGACCTCGACGTAGCCGTCCGGGTTGTTCACCCCGCCGGGCACCTCGACCGCCAGGCTGTAGCCGGCGCTGCGGCGGAGCAACTCCGCGCGGCCCAGCTCCTCATCGGGGCGGTCCAGGGGGGTCAGGACTGCGCGGCGCACCGCGTCGCCCAGCTCGTCCGCCCCGCCTGAGGCCCACATCCCGGCGGCGCCGGCGGCAGCGCCCAGGACAACGCCGCCCAGTCCGAACAGCCACTCGCGGCGACCGATCCCAGCGCGCGAGGTGAGAGGTGCAGGCTCGGGTGGTGGAGGGGCGCCAGGGGTAGCCGTGACCCCGGTGGCGGCCGCGATGGCCTCCCAGGTGCCGGTGCCGGGATCAGACCATTGGGGCTCGGAGCGGGCAGCGCGGCGGAAGCGGTCAGCCACTGCATCCAACGGAAAACTATCGCGTTCGATCATGCTGCATCCACCTCCTCAAACACTGCTCTCAGCCTTTCCAAACCCCGTCTCACATGACTCTTCACGGTTCCCAGCGGCAGATCGAGCCGCTTGGCGACCTCGTCGTGGGTGCGATCCTCCAAGTACACCAGACGCAGGATGGTGGCCCGGGGGTCACCCAGCGCAGCCAGAGCGTCGTGGATGATGACCGAGTCGATCACTTCGTCCACCCGGGCCGCCTCGATGGGCGGGTCTCCCGCCATGGCCTCCTGGGTCATGGCTTCGTCCTTGCGGAAAGCCCGGGTCCTGGCACGCAACGCGTCGATCACCTTGAGCCGGCAGATGCCGATCAGCCAGGCCGGAAGCGATTCGTCGCTGGCCCGGAGTGAGGCCCGGGACGACCAGGCTGCGATGAACACCTGCTGGGTGACGTCGTCGGCGTCATCCGAGGACCCCAGCGAACTCCGTGCGATGGTGTGAATCAGCCGGGACCAGCGTGTGAACGCCTCGCGTAGAGCCGACTCGTCGCCCTCCGAGAAGCGTGCCGCGAGGACCCCGATGGGGGTGGCGGGTGCGTCGACAGTCACGGGACCAGTCTTGCACACCGCCACTCGGCGTTGGGGGAGGACGAGGCGCGGCTCCCGCCCCTGGGAACCATGTGGAGGGCGGGAGCCGCAGTTGGGGGGGACCCGGATCAGCTGCGCGCGCGGGCCCGCTGCGAGGCGACAACCGTGGTGGCCACACCCGCGAGAAGCAGTGACGCGACGGCCAGGTTGAGGAACGAGGTGTCGCCCGGGCCTTCGGCGCCGGTGCTCGGCATTCCGGTGGCCAGCTTCACGGTCTGCGTCGCCAGGGCGAGGTTCTCGTCCTCCAGGGAGCCCCACGCGTAGACGATGGTGTTCATGCCGGCCTTGATGTCCAGGTCGGCGGGGCCGAGGACCACGGTGTCGGTGCCTGCGGCCACCACGTCAGCGGCAATCGTGCCGGCGGCGATGTTGAGCTTGGCTTCCTTCGGGTTCTCCAGGCCGGGGACCGCGACGGCGCCACCGGCGCGAACGTCCACGGCGGGGGCCGCGGCCACGTGGCGAACCGTCAGGCGGGCGCCCTTGTCCGAGGCGGAGGTGTCGTTGACGAAGGGCGTCAGCACCGGGGTGCCGTCGGCCTTGAGGTGGGCCACGATGGTGATGTTCGCGCCAGCAGGAACGGCCACGTCGTTGGCCTCGATGACTGCGGCGCCGTCGGCACCTGCGCCGGCCGCGACGACCTTGAGGTCGTAGGTGCCCTCGGGCAGTTCCTGCGGGTCCGTCAGGGTGCCGGGGGCGAAGTTGGTGAGCAGCTCGGCGCCGTTGGCGTAGACGTCGACGGTGGCGTCGGGCACGCCGTGCAGGATGGAGATGGTGGAGGTGTGGTCCTCGGCGTGGGCCAGAGCAGCGGATCCGACGGTGGCGGCCAGTGCGAGGGAGCCGGCGACGAAGAGGCGGGAGAGCTTCATGGGAGTGGTCCTTTCGAAGTGCTGTTCCAGGCGAGGTTTCGCCTTGACACTGAGTACTTCGAACGGACCACCGCCCCTGGATGCACCGGATCGGAAGTTTTTTGTTTTTCTTTTTTCGAGGGCTCAGGCCAGCTCGTCGACCTCCAGCAGGTCGGTGACGAGTGCAGCGATCTGGGAGCGCTCGGAGCGGGTCAACGTGACGTGCGCGAAGAGCGGGTTGCCCTTCAGCTTCTCGATCACCGCGACAATGCCGTCGTGGCGGCCCACCCGGAGATTGTCGCGCTGAGCCACGTCGTGGGTGAGGACCACGCGGGAGTTCTGGCCGACCCGCGACAGCACGGTCAGCAGGACGTTGCGCTCGAGGGACTGGGCCTCGTCGACGATCACGAACGCGTCGTGCAGCGAGCGCCCACGGATGTGGGTGAGCGGGAGAACCTCGATCATGTCCTGCTCGAGCAGCTCGTCGATCACGTACTTGTTGGTCAGCGACGACAGCGTGTCGAACACCGCCTGTCCCCATGGTTGCATCTTCTCCCCGGCCGAGCCCGGCAGGTAGCCGAGGTCCTGCCCACCCACGGCGTAAAGGGGCCGGAACACCATCACCTTGGTGTACTTGCGCTGCTCCAGCACCGCGTCCAACCCCGCGCATAGTGCCAGAGCGGACTTGCCGGTGCCGGCGCGGCCGCCCAGAGACACGATGCCGATGGAATCGTCCATCAGCAGGTCCAGGGCCACCCGCTGCTCCGCGGAGCGGCCGTGGATGCCGAACACCTCCCGGTCGTGCTTGATCAGCTTGACGCTGCCGTCGGGCATGCGGCGCCCGAGGGCGCTCGATCCGGGGGCGTGCAGCACCATTCCGGTGTGGGTGGGCAGCTCGCGTGCCGCGGTCACCTCGGCGTGTCCGTGCTCGTAGAGGGCGGAGACATCGTCGGTGGTGACGTCGACGGATGCCATGCCGGTGAAGCCGGTCTGGACCGGGAGCTCGTTGCGGTACTCCTCCGCAGCCAGGCCGACGGCCGAGGCCTTGACGCGCAGGGGAAGATCCTTGGACACCAGGACCACGTCGTGGCCCTCATTGGCATAGTTCAGCGCGACGGCGAGGATGCGCGTGTCGTTGTCGCCAAGGCGGAACCCCGCCGGCAGCGACCGCTCGTCGGAGTGGTTGAGCTCCACCCGCAGATTGCCGCCCTGCTCGTTGGTGATCAGCGGGGTGTCGAGGCGGCCGTGCTGGATGCGGAGGTCGTCGAGGAGCCTCAGCGCGGAGCGGGCGAAGTAGCCGAGCTCCGGATGGTGGCGCTTCGACTCCAGCTCCGTGATCACCACGATGGGCAGCACGACGTTGTGCTCGGCGAAGCGCAACATCGCCTTCGGGTCGGAGAGAAGGACAGAGGTGTCGACCACGTAGGTCTTGATGGTCGTGTCGGACTGTGCAGCGGTGGGGGAAGCCTGCTGGTTGGCGGCGTTGAGCACGTGTGCTCCCTTCACGGGGCCGCGCTCACCGCGACGGTCCCCGAGGCTGGGTCAGGGGACCGGACTTGATTGGATGGAGTGGATCTCCATGCGCCGACAATAACCCCCTCAGCCAACCAACAGAAGGGTGCGGCCGGAAAATCACATGGCTGTAACTTACCGTTCACCTGCGGGGTCAGGCGGCGCTGAAGACCGCCAGACCGATGGCGACGGCGTGCAGGAGCGCCGCGATGATGGTGCAGGCGTGGAAAACCTCGTGAAACCCGAACCAGGTCGGCGACAGCTGGGGGCGCTTGGTGGCGTACGCGATGGCGCCCAGCGAATACACAAGACCCCCCGCCCCGATCAGCAGCACCACAGCCGGACCGCCGGCCGCCCAGAACTGCGTGAGCCAGCCGACCGCCGCCCATCCCATGGCCAGGTAGAGGAACGTGTACAGCCAGCGGGGGGCCCCCAGCCAGAGGATCCGGAAGAGCACGCCGAGGACCGCGATGCTCCAGATGAGCACCAACAGCGTCACGCGCGAGGTTCCCTCGAGCAGCGTGAGGGCGAGGGGCGTGTAGCTGCCGGCAATGAAGACGAAGATGTTGGAGTGGTCGATCCGCCGGAACATGGCGTTGGCTCGGGGTGACCACGTGCCCCGGTGATAGACGGCGCTGGTTCCGAACAGCTGCACGGCGGCCAGGGTGTAGATGCCGCAGCCGATCCGACCTGTCAGCGTGGGGGCGAAGACCGTGAACGTCAGCCCGATGATGAACGCCACGGGCGCCATGCCGAGGTGCAGCCACCCGCGGAGCTTGGGTTTCGCGGGGCTGGCCGCAGCTGTGTCGGTGGAGGCGAAGGGGGGTTCTGCGATCTGGCTCATGCATATACCTACGGTTGAGTAACTTACGCTTCCGTAGGTTACTACTCAGGCCGCGGGAAGCCAACTGGGCGCTAGTGTATTTCGCATGTCAGCGGTGCAGCGCCTCATCGACCGCGTGTGGCCGCCCCGATGGCTGTACGCCAGCTACGAGCGCCAGGTCCTCCGGCACGTGGACAGAGACAGTCTGCCCCGCCACGTCGCCGTCCTGGCCGACGGCAACCGACGATGGGCACGGATGAACGCGCCCGGCCAGCCGCTCGTCGCCGGGTACCGGGCGGGGGCCGCCAAGCTGCGCGAGTTCGTCGAATGGTGCGACGATGCGGGCATCCAGGTGATCACGCTTTGGGTGCTCAGCACGGACAACCTGGAGCGCGCCGAGGACGATGAACTGACCCCCCTACTGGAGGTGATCAGCCAACTCGTCTCGGACCTGGCGGCCACCAGGCGCTGGCGGGTCCAGGCCGTCGGCGCACTGGACCTCCTTCCGGAGGCGATGTCCGAAACGCTTCAGGCCGCGTCGGACTCGACGGGCTGGGTCACCGGAATGCACGTCAATGTCGCGGTGGCCTACGGCGGCCGCCACGAGCTTCTGGACGCCGTCCGGTCCCTGCTCGCGGCGCGGGCCGCAGAGGGCGCCACGCTGGCCGAGGTGGCCGAGACGCTGGAGATCGATGAGATCTCCGACCACCTCTACACCAAGGGCCAGCCGGATCCGGACCTCATCATTCGCACCTCCGGCGAGCAGCGCCTCTCCGGCTTCCTGCTGTGGCAGTCCGCGCACAGCGAGTTCTACTTCTGCGAAGCGCTCTGGCCGGACTTCCGCCGCGTTGACTTCGTTCGTGCGCTCCGAGCGTACTCACAGCGGGAGCGCCGTTTCGGTCGGTGATCCCCGGGCCCTTTGGGGCACCGCGGCAGGTCGTGGCACGATGGCGCGCATGGCCCGCCGCAACCCGAAGACCCGCTCGCGCGACATGGTGATCTCGATGACGGTGCTGCTGGTGCCCATCGCTCTGATCGTCTGGTGGTTCACTCTCAACCCGGAGCCCAAGCCAGAGGTGGTCGACGTCGCCGCCACCCTGACCAGGGCCCAGGCCGAATCGCCGTACCCCGTGCTGCGCGCGGGGGACCTCGGCGAGGGGTGGGTGCCGGTGCGGGTGGCGTGGGCCAAGGAGGGCGACCCGTGGATCACCAGCGAGCCCGCCGCGGGCAACTGGTGGCAGGTGGGCTACCTCTCCCCGGAGGAGATCTACTACGGGGTGCAGCAGCGCGACGGCGGCGCCGGTGCCTTTGTAGCCGACACGACCAGAGACGGGCGACCGCTGGGCGGCACCGTCGAGCTCGCGGGGCGCACCTGGGAGCGCTACGAGAGCGGCGACGGCCGCACCCGCAGCCTGGTGCACGAGGACGACCTCGTCATCTCCATCGTGACGGCGGACACGGACTTCCCGGCGCTGGAGGCTTTCGCGGCCACACTCGCCGAGGGGTAGGAGAGGGGTGGCCGAGGCCGGTCACTCGACGGCGCGGCGCGCCTTGGCGACCTGCTCCTTGGCGCCGTCGAGGTAGCCCTGGCAGATCTCGGCCAGCTTCTCGCCGCGCTGCCACAGCTCCATGGATTCGGCCAGCGACGCGCCGCCGGATTCCAGGCGTCGCACCACGTCGACCAGTTCGTCGCGGGCGGCCTCGTAGGTGGGCTTCTGATCGGTCACGGCCGGTCTCCTTCAGCTGAGGTGGCGACGACGTCGAGGTCGAGCTGACCGTCGAAGAGGTAGGCGTGGATGCGGGCGCCGGGGGCGGTATCGCCCACGGCTGACACCGACCGGTGGGTGTCGTCGACGAGGACCGCGTAGCCACGCTCGAGGGTCCGTTTCGGGGAGAGCGCGCGGACTGAGCTGACGGCGGAGCGCAGGTGGGATTCCTCGTCGCGCAGCCGGCGCTCGACGGCGTTGTCGAGCTTGTGGCGCAGCAGGCTCAGCCTGTCGTAGTGGGCAGCGAAGGCGCTCGTGGGATCCACCATGACGGGGCGGGAGCGGAGCTGGTCCAGCTGGCGTTGCGCCTCCATCAGCCGCGCGTCGACACCTCGCCCCAGCCGCGACCTTGCCTCGGCCAGCCGCGCGGATTCGTCTGCGTGGTCCGGCACCACGCGCTTGGCGGCGTCCGTGGGCGTGGAGGCGCGGAGGTCGGCCACCAGGTCCACGATGGGGGCGTCGCGCTCGTGCCCGATGGCGGTGACGACGGGGGTGCGTGCGGCGGCCACGGCGCGCACGAGGCCCTCGTCGGAGAACGACAGCAGGTCCTCCAGCGACCCGCCGCCGCGGGCGATGATGATGACGTCCACCTCGGGGTCCTCGTCGAGCGCCGCGAGGGCGAGCATGACCGACTCCGCCGACGTGGGGCCCTGGACCACAGCGTGTCGGGTGCGGATGGTGGCGGCGGGCCAACGGCGGCCGACGTTGGTGACCACATCACGCTCGGCATCCGAGTCCCTCCCCGTGATCAGCCCGATCACCCGAGGCAGGAGGGGGAGGCGGTGCTTGCGGGCGGGGTCGAAGAGACCCTCGGCCTGCAGCTTGCGTTTGAGCTGCTCCAGTTGGGCCAACAGCCGGCCCTCACCCGCCACCTGGATCTCCAGGCACTCCAGGCTGAGCGACGTGTTGCGCTCCCACACCCGCGGCTTGACCCGCGCGGTCACCCGGGACCCCTCGGGAAGGGGGCCGGCCGCGTCGAGAACCATGGTGGAGACCGTGACCTGGACCGACATGTCGGCCACCCTGTCGCGGAACGTGAGGAACTGCGTGGGGGCATTACGGCGCTTGATCTCCACCACCTGGGCATCCACCCACACCTCTCCAAGGCGCCCCACCCACTCCTTGGTGGCCATGATCACCCGGCCGAGCGGCTGCGGCTTCTCCGAGGAACTCTCCAACCCCATGCGGAGACCTCGTCAGTCCCAGAGGCCCGAGGAACAGGTGGCGAACCAGGTGCCGTGCACCACGTTGCCCACAGACACCGGGACCTCCGCCGGGATGGCGCAGGAGATCTCCACCGCGCTGCGCCCCACGACGTACTGGAACTCCACACCGGTGAGGGTGTTGCGCCGGGTCTCGACGCTCAACACCTCCACGCCCATCAGGAGCGCGGGGGAGGCCTCGGCCGGCGGTATCGCGGCGGCCTGGAGGGCGATCAGGCTGGGGGAGATCAGCGCGTCGGCGGGGATCCGAAGGTCGCCTCCGGGGGCAGCCTCCGGGGAGGCCTCGAACGCTGCAGCATCGTCGTACACAGTGACCTCGATGGCCAGCGCCGCAACGCGTAACGACTCGATCACGGTGTACTGGCCGCCGGCGCGCAGCTCGTGCTGCGGGTACGCGACCGGGTCGTCGACCAGCGCCACGAACTGGGCCAGCAGCGGCCCCGGCGCGTGGGTACCGTACAGCGCCACCCGCGCCAGCAGGTCGGTGAACCGCACCACCTGGGCGCGGTAGCGCGACTCCGAGGCCAGTGCCCCCGTCGTGCTGACCCCCTGCCCTTCCCGCTTGACGAAGCACAGGCGGGCACCGCTCGGATCCGTGTACGTCCCCACCAGGTCGAAGCCGGGGGCCGTGTCCACTCCGCGCACGCCCGCGCCGAACGCGGACGCGACGAGCTGGTCCAGGGATGGGGCGTCGAAGCCGACGGCGTGGAGCTGCGGGGAATCCATGCCGCTAGGGTACCGGCGGAGCACCACCTAGACTGGTCGGCATGTCTAGCGTTGCCCCGGCCATCAAGCGCGTCGTCGTCGCAGCCCCCCGCGGGTACTGCGCCGGTGTGGATCGCGCCGTCATCACCGTAGAGAAGGCGCTGGATCTGTACGGGCCGCCCGTCTACGTGCGCAAGCAGATCGTGCACAACAAGCATGTGGTCGAGACCCTGGAGGCCAGGGGCGCGATCTTCGTCGAGGAGCTCGACGAGGTGCCCACCGGCGCCACCGTCGTGTTCTCCGCCCACGGCGTGTCTCCCGCGGTGCACACCGAAGCCGCGGACCGGGGGTTGAAGACCATCGACGCCACCTGCCCGCTGGTCACGAAGGTGCACCACGAGGCCCGGCGCTTCGCGTCCGAGGGCACCCAGATCCTCCTTATCGGCCACGCCGGCCACGAGGAGGTCGAAGGCACCATGGGTGAGGCGCCGGAGCAGACCATCCTCGTGCAGTCGCCTGAGGACGTGGCCTCTGTGGAGCTTCCCCAGCACGGATCCGTGGCGTGGCTGAGCCAGACCACCCTGTCCGTGGACGAGACCATGGAGACGGTGGGCAAGCTGCGCGAGAAGTTCCCGCTGCTCATGGACCCGCCGTCGGATGACATCTGCTACGCGACACAGAACCGGCAGCTGGCGGTCAAGCAGATCTCGCGCGGGTGTGACCTGATGATCGTGGTGGGTTCCCAGAACTCGTCTAACTCCGTGCGGCTGGTCGAGGTGGCGCTCGAGGCCGGCGCCAAGGCCTCCTACCGCGTGGACAACGCCTCGGAGATCGACCCCGCGTGGCTGGAGGGGGTCCACTCGGTGGGCGTCACCTCGGGCGCCTCCGTCCCGGAGCTGCTCGTCGACGGCGTGCTGGAATACCTCGAGTCCAAGGGTTTCCCGCCGGCGGTGGAGGAGCGCCTGACGGAGGAGACGCTTCAGTTCGCGCTGCCGCCCGAGCTCCGCAAGGACCTGAAGCGCGCCGTCAAGCACTGACGCAGGACACTCAAGTGAGGAAGCGGAAGAACGGGCTGTCGTAGGCCACTTCCTCCGCGGTCATGCCGCACTCGTCGATCCGCTGCACCAGGAAGCGGTAGTCGCCGGGGTTTCCCAGCTCCACGCCCACCAGGGCCGGCCCCGTGTCGCGGTTGTTGCGCTTGACGTACTCGAAGTAGGTGATGTCGTCGTCCGGGCCGAGCACCGAGTCCAGGAACATGCGCAGCGCCCCCGGCTGCTGAGGGAAGTCGACGAGGAAGTAGCGCTTGCGTCCCTCGTGGATGAGGGACCGCTCGACCACCTCGGCGTAACGGGACACGTCGTTGTTGCCCCCGGACAGCAGCACCAGCACGCGCGAGCCGCTGGGGATCTGCACCCTGGGGCCCACGCCGCCGCTGGGAAGGGCCGCGGCGGCCAGCGCGCCGGCGGGCTCGGCGATGATGCCGTCGACCTGGTAGAACTCCAGCATCTCGGAGCACACCTGGCCCTCCGGCACCCGCACCAACTCGACGCGCGCCTCCTGGATCACCTCGAACGTGAAGTCACCGACCCGCTTGACGGCCGCGCCGTCGACGAAGGTGTCGATGTCGTGCAGCGTCACCGGGCGCCCGGCCGAGATGGCGGCGGCCACACACGGCGCCCCCTCGGGCTCAACCCCGATGATCCGCACCTCGGGATGGTGCGTGCGCAGCCACGCGGACGCCCCGGCCAGGAGCCCGCCACCGCCCACCGGCAGCACCACCACCCCCGGCACGAAGCCCAACTGCTCGAAGGCCTCCACCACCACCGTGGCCTGCCCGGCGGCCGTGCGCTGGTCGTTGAAGGCGGGCACCAGGACCTTCCCTTCCCCGGCAAGGCGGGCGGCCTCGTCGGAGGCGTCATCGTAGCTGGCGCCGTGGAGCACCAGCTCGACAAACCCGTGCCCGATCTCGAGGATCCGCTGGCGCTTCTGCCTCGGGGTGGTGTGCGGGACCACGACGGTGGCCTTGATGCCCAGCGCCGCCGCCGAGAACGCCACCCCCTGGCCGTGATTGCCCGCCGAGGCGCACACCACGCCGGCGTGCTTCTCCTCCTCGGTGAGCTGGGCCATGAGGTTGTAGGCGCCGCGCAGCTTGTAGGAGCGGACCGGCTGCAGGTCCTCGCGCTTGACCCAGATCTCGGATCCGGTGGCCCTCGACAGACGCGCGTTGAGCTGCACCGGGGTGCGGTGCGCGATCCGGCCGAGCCTGTCCACGGCGGCGGGGATCTGGACGGCGAGGTCTGACAGGGCGCTCATCTGTTCATTGTCGCGGTCTGGGGCCGGATGGGCCAACAGGATGGCACCATGGCTGGATGGCGGCAGCGCAGGTGCCCCCGGAGCCCATCGAGCCGGAGGTGGCGGAACAGGGGCCCGATTGGACCCTCATCCTCACCCGCTCGCTGGCCCTGGTGGCGGTGGGGCTGGTGGCCGGAGTCCTGCTGTCCAGGCCGTGGGCACCACGAGACGACCCGGCCCCCACGCCCACCGTCAGCGTGGCGCCCAGCCCTTCGTCCACCCTGCGATGAGGCTCACGAGTCCGCCGTGCCGGTGCGGCGACGCAGCTGACGCACGGCGGATCCGTCCAGCAGGTCCGCGTCGTCTGCGACGGTGCTGCGCTCGAGCGTGCGCAGCTCGTCGAACTCCAGCATCTCCGGCACCGCGATCTGGCGCGGGGTCTCGATCACCGGCGCAAGATCCGCGATCTCCTCAGACGTGACCCCCAGCTCGCGGAAGCGGCGAGCCGACACCATGACCCTGGTCTCCACGGCGCCGACCGCCTTGTTGTAGTGCTGGACGGCGCTGCCTAGGGACCGTCCCAGCTTGTCGAAGTGCTGGCCCAGTGTGGCCAGCCTGTCGTAGAGCTCGCGCCCCAGCTTGGAGACCTGACCGGCCGTCTCGGCCAGCGACACCTGCTGCCACCCGTTGGCGACGATCTGCAGCTGCGGGATGAGCAGCCCGGGCGAAGCCAGGACGATCTGGCGGCGCGTGGCGTAATCATGCAGTGCCGGCTCCTGCTCCAGCGCGAGACGGTAGAACTCATCGGAGGGCAGATACAGCACCACGAACTCCGGCGAACCGAGATCCAGCTGCCAGTAGTGCTTCCCCGACAGATCGTCGATGTGCTTGCGGACGTGCGCGGAGAACGTCTTGAAGTGCGCCTTCTGCGCCTCCTCGTCCTCGGTGTTGTACGCCTCCAGGGCCGCGCTGAGCGGCACCTTGGAGTCCACGAAGATCACCTTGCCTGCGGGGAGATTGATCCGCATGTCCGGCCGGAAACGGCCGTCGTCCGAGGTGTACGTGGCCTGGGAGTCGAAATCACAGCGCTCGGTGAGGCCCGAGATCTCGACGATGCGCTTGAGACTGCGCTCACCCCAGGCCCCGCGCACCTGGGGCGTGCGCAGCGCGTTGCTCAGGCTGACGGTCTCGCGGCGGATGGCGTCTCCGGACAGCCGCACCGCCTGCACCTGCTCACCCAGCTCCGCCGCCATCCGGACGCGGTCCTTCTCCACGGACTGCAGCCGCTCCTGCAGCTCACGCAACCCGTCCGTCAACGGGGTGATGAGCTGTTCGGTGGCCTTGAGCCGGGCGTCGGCCACAACGTCGGCCTGCTTGCCCTGGCGCTCCAGGGACTCCGCTGAGAGCACCTTGAAGCGGTCCAGGAGGGACTCCCGGTCTGCTGCGAGCTGCTCGGCGCGCGCCATAGCAGCGTCCCGCTGCGCCGAGAGCGCCGCCACGCGGGCCTCGACCGCCGCGGTCTCGCCGCGGACCTCCGCCATGAGGCGCTGGGCATCCACGGCGGCGGTGCGAAGGTCTGCCTTCTCGGCCAGATGCTGAGCCACCTCCGCCTTCACCACAGCCGACTCCTCCCGCGCCCGGCTGGCCTCGGCCCACGCCCGCGACACCTCCTGCCGTGCGTCCGAGAGGGCCAGCTGCTCGTCGGTGCGGGCCTGCCTGCCCGCGTCCGAGGCGGCGTGACGGCGCCCGACGACGTACCCGAGGGCGGCGCCCGTGACGAGGGTGAGGAGGCTCAGAAGGAGAGCGATCAGGTCCATGCGTCCACTCAATCAGGGGCCACCGACATTTTCCGGCAGCCACTCCGGCCGGGGGCCCGGAACCGGCCTCCGATTCCGCGGCTAACGTAGGGCCATGCTCGCCACAGCCCAGGACCACGTTGATCAGCTCACTGATTTCGTCGTCGCCTCGCCCACCTCCTTCCATGCCGCGGATCAGATCGCGGCGCAGCTGAGGCAGGCCGGTTTCGTGGAAGTCGACGCCCGCCGCCCCTGGTCGGACGTCGGGGGCCGGCGGTTCCTGGTGCGCGACGGCGCCGTCGTGGCGTGGGTGTCCCCGGACGCGCTGGGGCCTGAGGCCGAGTTCCGGATCGTCGGCACGCACACGGACTCCCCGGGCTTCAAGCTCAAGCCCGGCGTGCACCTGTCCAGCGCTGGGTGGACGCAGCTTGGCGTCGAGGTCTACGGCGGCCCCCTGCTGAACTCGTGGCTGGACCGTGACCTCGGGATCGCGGGTCGCCTGACCACGTTCGACGGTGCCGTGCACCTCGTGCGCACCGGTCCCGTCGCCCGCATCCCTCAGCTCGCGATCCATCTGGATCGCGGCGCAAACGAGTCGCTGACCCTGGACAAGCAGACCGGGACGCAGCCCATCCTGGCCGTGGAGCTGAAGCAGTCGCTGATCGAACACCTCTGCGCCTTGGCGGGCATCGCGCCCGGGGAGGTGGCGCTGCACGATCTCTTCGTCTTCGACACGCAACGCCCGGCCGTCATCGGCGTCGAGCGGGAGTTCCTGGCCTCGGGACGCCTGGACAACCTGGCCTGCACGCATGCCGCCCTTACCGCCATCTGCTCGGCGGAGGCCGGCGCAGACGTCGCGGTCTTCGTCGCCTTCGACCACGAGGAGGTGGGCTCGGCCACCACCAGCGGCGCCGGCGGCCCCGTGCTGCAGGACGTGTTGGAGCGGATCGCGGCCGGGTTCGGGCTGGGTCTTGACCAGACGCGTGCCATGTTCGCCCGCTCCAGTTGCATCTCGGCAGACACGGGGCATCTCGTGCACCCCAACTATCCGAACCACCACGACCCGGTGAACCGCCCGCTGCCCAACCGTGGTCCCCTGTTGAAGATCAACGCCAACCAGCGCTACGCCACTGATGCCGTCGGGGCCGCCCTATGGCTGCGGGCCTGCGCCGCCGCCGGCGTGCCCACGCAGCCGTTCGTGTCCAACAATGCCGTGCCGTGCGGCTCCACCATCGGCCCGATCACCGCCACGCGGCTGGGGATCACCACCGTCGACGTGGGCGTGGGGCTGCTCAGCATGCATTCGGCCCGGGAGCTGTGCGGGGTGGAGGACCCGTGGTTCCTGGCCAGGGCTGTCGCGGCGTACTGGGCAGGCGCCTGACCTCACCGCGACGGGGCGACGCCCGTTCGGTCCGTGGCGACGGGGCCGGTAAGCTCGTCCCTCGTGGCACTCACCATCGGGATCGTCGGTCTCCCCAACGCCGGCAAGTCGACCCTGTTCAACGCGCTGACACGCAACGACGTGCTCGCGGCGAACTACCCGTTCGCGACGATCGAGCCCAACGTCGGGGTGGTCGGCGTGCCGGACCCGCGGCTGGCCCAGCTGGCCAAGCTGTACGGCTCAGAGCGGATCATCCCCGCGACGGTCAGCTTTGTCGACATCGCCGGCATCGTGAAGGGGGCCTCGCAGGGCGAGGGCATGGGCAACGCGTTCCTGGCCAACATCCGTGAGGCCGACGCCATCTGCCAGGTCACGCGCGTCTTCGACGACGAGGACGTCACGCACGTCGACGGCAAGGTTGACCCCGCCAACGACATCGACACCATCGCCACGGAGCTGATCCTCGCCGACCTCGCCACCGTCGAGAAGGCGCTGCCCCGCGTCGAGAAGGAGGCGCGGGTCAGGAAGGAGGCGCAGCCGAGGCTCGCCGCCTTCCATGCCGCCAAGGACGCGCTGGAGTCGGGCAAGGGCGTCCGCGCCGCCGGGCTCGACCTCGACGAGCTCCGCGACCTCTTCCTCCTCACCGCAAAGCCGTACCTCTACGTGTTCAACTGTGACCAGGACGAACTGGGCGACGAGGATCTCAAGTCGCGTATGCGGGAGCTGGTGACGCCGTCGGAGGCGATCTTCCTGGACGCGAAGTTCGAGTCTGAAGTGGTCGAGATGGACGAGGACGAGGCGCGCGAGTTCCTCGCCGAGATGGGCGTCGAGGAGCCCGGCCTCGACGTCCTGGCGCGAGTCGGCTTCGACACGCTGGGACTCCAGACCTACCTCACCGCCGGCCCCAAGGAGTCGCGGGCCTGGACCATCGCGAAGGGTGCGACGGCGCCCGAGGCCGCCGGTGTGATCCACACGGACTTTCAGAAGGGCTTCATCAAGGCCCAGGTAATCGGCTTCGACGACCTCATGGCCGCCGGCTCCGAGGCCGCGGCAAAGGCGGCGGGCAAGATGCGCCTCGAGGGCAAGGACTACGTGATGGCCGACGGCGACGTCGTCGAATTCCGGTTTAACGTCTAGCGTTATTGACGGGCTTCGTTCTACACTGGTCGTGTGATCAGGTCGTTCGGGAGCAAGGACACCGAGCGCATCTGGCATGAGCAGTACAAGGGTGTTGATCGAGTAGTGCAGCGGGCGACGCTGCGCAAGCTCGAGCTGGTGCATGCGGCGAAGGATGTCGAGGACCTTCGGATCCCGCCGGGGAACCGTCTGGAGAGGTTGGCCGGTGATCGTCGCGGTCAGCACAGCATCCGGGTGAACGCCCAGTGGCGGATCTGCTTCGTCCTGAGAGAGGGAGGTGCAGAAGATGTCGTACTCGTCGACTACCACTGAGGCCGACGTGATCGAGCCGATCCATCCGGGCGAGATCCTGATGGAGGACTTCATCGAGGGCTTCGGGATCACGCAGAACAGGCTAGCCGTGTCGATCGGGGTTCCGCCGCGGCGGATCAACGAGATCGTCCACGGCAAGCGGGGCATCACGGCCGACACGGCGATCCGGCTTGCCCGGTACTTCGGCACGTCCGAGGAGTTCTGGATGAACCTGCAGACCAACTACGAACTACGGCTTGAGCGTCGGGTGCTACGGGACAAGGTCGCGGCGATCATACCGCTGAAGGTCGCGTGAGCCACTCGTTCGACGGTCGTCTCATCGAAGGACGAAGCGGCAGCGCTGCAGCGTGATCGAGGCCTGCAACGGGCACCCCGAGCGAGTCGACGATGCGGGTCGCGGCTCTGACGTGGTGACTTCCGTTTCTGGGTGTTGGTTCGCACGGTGCCTGACCGTCTCCAGGACTGATGGGCTCGCCCCGGGTCGGCGCGGCGAAAAGTGTCGGTGGTGCCAACCATGCTCGGGTCATGAGAAATGCGCACCATGCTGATCACCTCCTCAAGTTCCGCTTGAAGTACCGCCCCTTGGAAGACGCTTCGATGGCGGGTGAGTGGTTGTGGGGGCGCTGGCTGGACCGAGAGAGGGGGCTCGTTGTGGCCCAGAACAATGCTGTCGAGGTTCCGTTGTTGGTCGCCGACACGGTGCGCGTTGCCCGAGATCGCGAGGGTGGCTGGCGGATGGTCGAGGCGGTGCGGCTCGCCGAGTTCATGGCCACGTGGACCAGCTTCGACAAGCCAGTGACGACTGAGACGGCGCAACAGGTCTATGACGGCTGGGTCCGTGACGGGTACGCGGTCTACACCGAGGGTGGCTCCAGGGTCATGGTGACTGCGTGGCAGGAGTCGATGGGTATGGAGCAGGTCCTGGCGGTTCTGGGGCCAACGTTCGTCAACGACGGATGGACGTTATGGCAGGTCTTCACGCCGGCAGATCGGCTCTCTGAGATTCAACATCGAGTGGACCTGCGATCGCCTTCCGGGTAGAGCCTGTCGTGATTGCCTACGGTGGTTGCCGTGGGTGAGTCCTCGGGCTGTCGGGGACTCACTGACCGCCTCCGCGAGGTGGCGAGGATCAAGTTCAGCAAGCCCTCCACCGACTCTTGGCACGCGGCTACGCTCGTGCCCATCAGTGCGTCGGAGCCTGTCGTCGAGAGGCTTTCCCAGCGCGAGCTGCGCAACGAATTCGGGCGCGTGCTCCGTGCGCTGGCGGAAGGTCACTCCTTCGTCCTGACCAACAACGGAGTGCCCGTTGGTCGGATCGTGCCCATCGGTGCCCCCAGTCCAGCACTGGGCATCACCAGGCCTGCGCGACGAGTTGGGCGGATGTCCGCACTGGGCATCAAGCGCAGGGCGGCCACGCGGTCTCTCGCGGATACGCTCGATGACCTGCGCGGGGATCGTCTGTGACGGTGAGTCCCATCGTCTACGTCGACACGTCCGCTCTGGGTGCGCTGCTCATTGAGCAGCCGGAGTGCTGCACTGGTGAATGGCTCGATCACACCTCGAGCGCCCTGGTGTCGTGCGATCTGCTGGAGACCGAGCTGCGCCGAGTGGCCGTCCGGGAAGGCCTTGATCAGGCCGATGTGATGCGGATGCTCGATGGTGTCGCGCTGGCGGCCCTACCGGGCCGTCTATCCGAGCGCTGGTTCCCCCCGATGCCGTACCTTCGCACCGTCGACGCGCTGCACCTTGAGGCCGCCATGCGGCTGGATGCCGATGGCATGCTGACCTACGATCACAGACTTGGCGAAGCGGCCGGGTCCATCGGGCTCAAGGTCATCTCGCCAGGCGTAAGCGCCGAGGCCTCGGGCTCAACGTAGCTCTTCGAGGGCCTTTGCGAGACGACGTTCGCGCGTGGCGTCCTGCTTCGCCTCCGCGATCCCGCGGGCCAGCTCCTTGCGCCGCGTGTAATTGAGGGCATCCCAGGCGCGCTGGAGCGCGGCATCGGTGGCCAGCGCCGCAGCCAACTGGTCGGGCACGTCGACGGTCCGCTCCGCCTCGTCCGCGGCGATGGTCACGTCCACCTCGTCGCCGATCTCCAGGCCGAGCGCAGTCCTCGCCGCCTTGCTCAACCCTATGCATGCCGTCCCGCCCATGCGGGTGATCCGTAGCCGGGCGGAGGCGCCGCCGATCGTGACGACGACCGGCGGCGTCTTCGACGGCGACAACTCGGCGGCCTGCTCGTCTGACAACTCGATGGCCCCTGCCGGCCCGAACGCGACGATGGTGGTGCGCAGCTGAATCATGGGCCCCAGTGTGCCGGACAGCCACGGGCTCAGGGTCGGGCGCGGCAGCGTCCGGACGCCGGTTCATCCTCAGTACACTCGTGGGCGCCGCCTGGGAGGAGAATCGCGTGGCCGAGATCCTGACCAAGGCGGTGTCCCTGGTGCTGATCGTCGCCATCGGCTACGGCATCAAGCGGCTGGGCTGGGTGAAGGCGTCCGACTTCGGGATCTTCTCCAAGCTCGTCCTTCGGGTCACGTTGCCCTGCGCGCTGGCGACAAGTTTCAACAGCTACGACCTTGTTCCGGCGCTCGCGTCGCTGGTCGTCATAGGCTTCGTCGTCAACCTCGGTCAGCAGGTCGTCGGCTACTGGCTCAACCGTCGCAACGGT
>DATITN010000043.1:0-7141 GCA_035467795.1 Arachnia sp.
GAGCCGCGCGCGGCCGTCGGCAGCCCCGCGTTGACGCCCTCCGCGCTCGACGCGCGGACCCGGAAGACTTCGACTAGCCACCCTTGGCCCAGACTGCGGCGCTGCGGCGGATGAGTTCGTCAAGGCCCGGGCCTGTGTAGAAGGGCGCGCGCGACGGGTCCGGACCCAGCCCGTCGGGGTCGGGTGGGTCGGGGTCGTGTGGGCAGGGTGGTCCCGCGACGCGGGGTGTGAGTTGTTGGAGCCGGTGGCGTTGGTGCTGCCTCGGCCTGCGGGCCGGGTCGATGTGGCGCGGTGGAGTGACCCACGGCAGACCGGTGGCCGGGTCGAGGTGTACCTGCCACTGGGAATCCTCCGATTGGAGGGGGTCCGGCTCGACGAGCCGGTGGTGGAACGGACCGAGCAACACGCCGTTGGCTAGGCACGACGCGCCGCCGGCCCACCACGGGAGAATGTGATGCGCCTCGCAGGCGGCGGGTGGGGCGGTGCAGCCGGGGAACACACAACCCTTGTCCCGCTCGGTCAGCGCGGCGCGGATCGCCGGGGTGAATAGGCGATGCGTACGGCCGACATCCAACCGGCGCGACGTCGTGCCCAGCACCATCGGGATCAGGCCCGCGTCACAGGCCAGGCGCCGCGCCTCCCCCGCCGACAGGCCGTCCGTCCCGCCTGCGCCGAGGAGGCTGACCTCACCCAAGCCCGACTTCAGCATGTCGAAGTCCAGGGTGATGTGGACCTGGGGACGGTCCACCCCATGCGACGGAAGCTGGCCGCTGCCGGCCGCGTGCTGGGTCAGGAGGACGAGGGCATCCGCGCGGCGCGCATCCATGCTGGGGGCCTCGCCGGTGTGGACATGCGTGGAGGCCGCAGGCATCAACGCATCCAGCTGCGCCGAGAGGAGGGCGGCGTCGGCGACGGGGAGTTGGCCGGTGATCCGCATCGACCCGTTGAAGTCGGGTGCCAGGCGCAGGAACCGGTCAGGGTCTGCTTGACTGGTCGGGTTGGCTTCGACGCGGGCTGCGCCGCTTTCGCGGCTTGGGCCCGGCTCACCCCGCGGGGAAGGCGGCGTCCAAGGAGGGGTGGGAGACGGGCACGCCGCTCCGCGGCCGGGCGGTCTCGCGGGGTCGGAAGACCGCGCCTGAGAGCGAGGGTGGGGGACGGCAGGGCGGCACCGCGCCGCCGTGCCCAACCCGACCACCACCCAACCGGCATCCCGCCCAAACAGACCCGACCCCAACGCCGCCCTGCCGGCCAGCACCCGGACCAGGCCACACCACAAGCCGACGACGTGCGGGGAGACGGGAGCCGAGGCACGGGCGGCCTCACCAACCCAGCCACAGACCCAGCCGCGACAACCGCCAGACCATGGACAACGGCCGCCCGGGCCTCGACTCACGGCTCACCGCACCCGACGAGGGTCTGCGTGAAGGTCGCAGTCACAACCCTTCGAGACGGGCCACGCCGCTCCGCGGGCGGCCCTCCTCAGGGAGCGGTAGGGGACCGGCCACGCCGCTCCGCGGGCGACCCTCCTCAGGGAGCGGTAGGAGACCGGCCACGCCGCTCCGCGGACGGCCCTCCCCTTCGAGAGCCTCATGGCGGCGCTCAGGAACGCGAGGAGACGAGCCACGCCGCTGCGCCCGGCTCGCTCACCCAACGGAGAGTCAGTCGAGGATGAGGTCCGGGTAGTTCGGCTGCCACATGCGGTCGAACACGTCCTGGACGGGGTTGTCCAGCTCGATGCTGGCCACCCCATCCTCCGCCGCGGCCTTCGCCACCGCGATCGCGACAGTGGCAGACACCCGACGCAGGTCCGCGATCCGCGGCAGCAGAGGCGCCCCCCGGTGACGAAGGTGGACCAGCGACGCGACCGCCCGGGCCGCCGCCGCGATCATCCGGTCCGTCACCCGGCTCGCCTGGCACACCGCGACACCCAGGCCCAGGCCGGGGAACACCAGAGCGTTGTTGGCCTGCGCCACCTCGTAGGTGATGTCAGCGCGGGTGACCGGATCGAACGGAGACCCCGTCGCGATGAGGGCTCCCCCGTCGGTCCACTCCAGCAGGTCCGCCGGGGTGGCCTCCGCCAGGGTGGTCGGGTTGGACAGCGGCAGGATGATCGGCCGCGACACATGGGCCGCGAGATCGCGGATCATCGCCTCCGTGAACGTCCCCGGCTGCCCGGAGGTGCCGATCAGGATGGTGGGGTGGACGTTGCGCACGACGTCGGCAAGGGACACGCCCCCGTGGTTGCCGAGCTCCCAGCCCGAGACCTCGTCGGAGGTCCGCGCGTAGGGAACCTGGAAGTCTCGCACACCGGAGGAGTTGTCGAGGATCAGCCCGCGGCTGTTGAGGCACCAGAACCGGTCGTGGGCCTCCGCGTCGGACAGCCCCTCCTCGATCATCATGTCGCGGAACAGGTCCGCGATCCCGATCCCGGCGGTGCCGGCGCCGTAGATGACGATGCGCTGGTCGCGCAGCCGCTCCCCCAGTCCGCGGATCGCCGCGAGCGCCGCAGCGCTGACGACGGCGGCGGTGCCCTGAACGTCATCGTTGAAGGTGCAGATGCGGTCGCGGTACCGGGTGAGGATGGTGTGCGCATTGGCCGCGCCGAAGTCCTCCCAATGGATCATGGCGTGCGGGTAGAGCTTCTGGGCCGCCACGACGAACGCCTCGACGAAGTCGTCGTAACGCTTGCCGCGCACCCGCGCGTGCCGCAGCCCGGGGTAGAGGTCGTCGTTGAGGAGGCCGAGGTTGTCGGTGCCGACGTCCAGCCCCACAGCCAGCATCCGGTCCGGGTCCACACCGGCGCCGGCGGTGTAGAGACTCTTCTTGCCGTGGCAGATCTGGATGCCGCCGACGCCCTGGTCTCCGATGCCGAGGATGCCCTCGGAGTCCGTGACGATGATGATGTCCACGTCGTCGGGGTCCCGGTTGCTGGCCAGCAGCGACTGCTCGATGGTCTCGGGCGAGTCGATGGAGAGGAACACCCCGGTCAGGCGTGTGAACTGGTGGCTGAACTGCGCGATCGCGTCGCCGATGGTGGGGGTGTAGACGATCGGCATGATCTCCTCCAGGTGCTCGCTGAGCAGCCGGTAGAAGAGCACGGTGTTGCGGTCGCGCAGCGCCGTCAGGCGGCGGAACTTGGCCATGTCCGTGCGGGCGTCGAGGAACTGCTCGTAGGCGCGGTGCAGTTGCGCGTCGATGGGCGTGATGCCGGTGGGCAGCAGGCCGACCAGACCGAGCGCCTCGCGCTCCTCATGGGTGAAGGCGGTCCCCCTGTTGAGCCGGGGGGTCCACAGGATGTCCCCTCCCCTGATGTTGACCTTCACGCGGGTTCCGTGATTGCCGGGGAGGACCTCGTAACGACGTTGTTCAGGCACGCCTCCAACTTACCGCGAGCGGACAGCCCGCCGTAGGTTGCACGGGATCAGCGCTCGGTGTCTGCCAGGCTCCGCACGGCCCACTCCACGGCCTCCGACAGCTCGCGTACGTGCTGATCGTCGTCGAACACGTTCATCAGACGGCACGACCGCTGCTGAGACTCCGTCATCCCCTGCACCACGAACGACACCCCGCGCGCCTTGAACTGCCGCCCCACCGCCTTGATCGCGTCGGCGCCCGAGGCGTCGAGGATGGTCATCCGGTGGCATCGCAGGATCACGGCGCTGACCTCGTCCTCGACGGCGGTGACCTCGTCGACGAAACGGCGCGCGTTGCCGTAGAACAAGGCGCCGTCCACGCGGAACACCGCGACCTTCGGGCGCAGATGCTCGTGCTCGGGGCTCAGGTCCACGTCGCCCTCGCGGGTATTGGTGGGCAGCCGCTGGCGGGCGACAACGGAGTAGGAGGCCATGTGGCGCAGGCTCATCAGCGCCGCCATGCCGATGCCCAGCAGCACAGCTGCAACGAGGTCGAGGAAGATGGTGGCGCCCAGAGTGAGCCAGAACGTGTTGCGGTCCGCCCGGGTGACGGTGGTGAGGGTGCGGACGAGGCCCAGGTTGATCATGCGGCCGGCGGTAACCAGCAGCACGCCGCCCAGCGCCGCCATGGGGATCAGCGCCACCAGCGGCGCCAACAGCAGCATGACCAGTAGCAGGACCACGGCGTGCGAGACGGACGCCAGCCTTGTCTTCGCGCCGGAGCGCACGCTTACCGCGGTACGGGCGATGGCGCCGGTGGCGGGAAGCCCGCCGAAGAAGCCCGAGGCAACGTTGGCGAGCCCCTGACCCATGAGTTCGCGGTCCGGGCTGGTCTGAGTCAGATCTGGTCGCATCCCATCGGCAACGCGCGCTGACAGCAGCGATTCGAGTGCCGCGAGGGCCGCCACCGCAAACGCCGGCGCGATCAGATCCTGAAGGAGGGCCGCGTTGAACGACGGCATCGCCGGCATCGGCAGGCCGGTGGGGAGGGCTCCGATCCGATTGACCTCGGCCCCGGTCAGCTCCACCGCGACCGTCGCGACGACGATGGCGATCAGGGAGAGGGGCAACCGTCGGAAGAAGCGGTGCCCGAGCAGATGAACCGCGATCACACCCACCGTCACCAGCAGCGGTTGCCAGGCGAGCATCCAGTCTGTAGAGGCGAGCGTCTGCCACGAGGACACCAGCGTGGATTCCGCCTCCGCACGCTCCGTCCCCAGGACGAGCGGGAGTTGCTGCAGCGCGATGATGACGCCGATGCCGATGGTGAACCCCTCCACCACGGAGAGGGGGATGAACTCGACAGAGCGCCCCACCGCCGTCAGTGCCATGGCCACGACGATGATGCCCGCGAAGATGGCGAGCAGCGGCACGGTCTCGACGCCATGCTTCGCGATGACGGGCAGCAGCACCACCGTCATGGCGCCGGTGGGGCCCGAGACCTGCAGGTGGCTGCCCCCGAAGATCGCCGCGACAAGGCCCGCGATGATTGCGGTGACGAGGCCGGCGGCGGCACCTGCCCCGGAGGCGACTCCGAACCCGAGCGCGAGGGGCAGAGCGACGATCCCGACGGTGACGCCCGCAAGCAGGTCCTTGCCCCAGGAGGAGCGCAGCCCGGCGTAGTCCTTAGGAGTGGGCCACAGCCCGGCGAAGCTCACCAGGTGGCTGCCGACGAGGGTGCGGTAGCGTTCGAGCTTCTCCTGGGGTGTCAGCCGTTTCGCTTCAACCCTGAAATCTCTGTTGCCCACGCTCACCCTCTCCGAGAGGTCAGAGTACGCCCGATCCACGAGGCGCCGCTCATCGGGGGCCTGGGTGCCCCCCTCGGCTCAGCGCAGGAACAGCGCCTTCAGCCGCAGCGTGGCCGCCGCCGTGCCCACCGCGATCATCACCGCGAAGTACGCCAGGTGCCCCCAGATCGACGGCTGGATCAGGCCTGTGGTGAGCTGGCGCACCATGTCCACGGCGTGCCAGAGGGGCATGGCCATGATGACCCACTGCACGGACTGCGGGTACACGTCGATGGGGAAGAAGGTGGCCGACAGCAGGAACATCGGCAGCATGACGAAGTACACGATGTCCAGGTGCTGGAACGACTTCATGAAGCTGGTGGCCGCCAGCCCGACGGCCGCGAACCCGAACGCCACCATCAGAGCAGCGGGGATGGCAAGCACGGCCGTCCAGGAGAGGTTCAAGCCCAGCGCCGTCGTGACCACCATGAACCCGCAGGCGTAGAGCAACCCGCGGAACAGGGCCATGATGATCTCTCCCAGCGCCACGTCCATGGGGCCGAGCGACGTGGAGAGCATCTGGTCGTAGATCTTGCCGTAGCGCATCCGGAAGAACACGTTCATGGTCGAGTCGTAGATGGCGCCGTTCATGGCCGAGACCGCCATCAGCGCGGGGGCGATGTAGGCGGCGTACGGCACGTCGCGGCCATAGAACTCCACCGAGCCGATCAGCGCGCCGAGGCCGAGCCCCATCGAGAGCAGGTAGAACACCGGCTCGAAGAAGCCGGTCAGGATGATCAGCCAGTTGTTGCGGGCGACCACCCGCATACCGCGCGCGACCACCGAGCGGGTGTTGCCGCCGTAGAGGCCGGCGAGGAACGCCGGCACGCGAGGAGCGGGAGCCTGAACGGGGGCCGTCATTCGTCGAGCCTCCGCCGGAATGTGCGGATGGACAACCATGCGCAGACCACCGCGAGCAAAGCGAGGAATCCGACGTGCACGCACACCATGAGGACGGTCAGCGGCTGCCCGTACATGGCCCAGCGCCCCAGCTCCGCCGCGTGCCACAGCGGCGAGACCCAGCCGATGGGCTGGAGGTAGCCGGGCAGCGTCTCCAGCGGGAAGTAGGTGCCTGAGAAGAGCGTCAGCGGCACGACGACGAACCGCTCGATGAAGGACAGCTGGCCGCGGTCGTCCTTCTGCGTGGCCACCCACGCCATGACAGCGAACCCCACGGCCACCGACAGCAGCAGTCCGACGGGGAGCAGCGCCAGCGCCCGCAGCGGCCCCGCGATCCCGAACAGCACCAGCGCGGTGAGGTAGAAAACCAGCACTGGCAGCACCCGCAGCAGCGCCGCCACCTGCACCCCCACCGCCATCTGGGCCGGACTGATCGGTGTCAGCCGCATGGCTGGGAAGGTGTTGAACCACTTGAACCCGCCGAACACCCCGTAGGTGTTCTCCTGCGACGACGTGAGCATGGCCGTCGACATCACCAGGGCGGGCGCGATGAAGGTGAGGTACGGCACGCCCTCGATGCCCTCGCCACCGTCGACGAGCACGCCGAGGCCGGCGCCGAGCCCGAGGAGGTACACGATCGGCGAGCCGATGCCGGTGACCAGCAGCGTGCCCAGGTAGCGGCGCATCCGGTGGAGGTGGTGCTCGACGACGGCCCACCATCCCCATCGTGCGACGACGCGGTGGTCCGCGGCCATGCCGCGGTCGATGACGGGGGCGCGGGGGGTGACGTCTGCGGTCATTCGATGAGGCTCCGCCCCGTGAGGCGGAGGAACACGTCCTCCAGGGACGAGCGCCGCACCAGCGACGTGACCGGCTCCATCCCCCGCTCGATCACCGATTGGAGCGCGTGCTCGCCGTTGTCGGCATAGATGAGGACGCGGTCCGGAAGAACCTCCTGCCGCTTGCCGATACCGGCGAGCACACGGGCGGCCTCCTCGTTGCGCGCGGACCCGAAGCGCACCTCCAACACTTCGCGGGTGG
>DATITN010000044.1:0-5220 GCA_035467795.1 Arachnia sp.
GTACGAGCCTTGTTCGTCCCTCGGGCCACCTCCGGTTCGTCGCCTCCAGAACTGCCGCTGAGGCCGCGGAGACGGGACGCCAGTGCGGGGGCCCAAGCTCAGGCAGCAGACCAGAGGGTGCCACTACGGGCACGATTACGCGCCTCCGACCTTGGGACCTGAAGTGGCGGGGTATCCACTCCGCGGAAACGTGCCCGCAGTGCCGGTCACCTTGCCCTCGCCTGAGCGTGGAGGGCGGCACTGGCGTCCCGCTGCCGCGGTCGGGATTCTACCGTCAGCACGCCGTCGCTGACGTCACCGCGACGGCGAGAGGAGTGCGGCTCAGACCGCACCGCGGGCCCAGGACCGGACCGCGTCGGCGATCAGCGTGGTGGGCCGACCGATCAGGCGCGACAGGTCCCCGCTGGTGACCAGGAGGGTGTCGTCGGCGGTGTTCCGGTCCAGCATGGTGATGAACCCGATGGTGCCGTCGTCGAATCCGGCCTCACGCAGCACGCTGACGTGCTCGTCGGTGGAGACCTCCCGGAGGGAGACAGGCTGGCCGAGGACGTCGGCGAAGGTGTCGGTGAGATCGCTCATCGTCCAGGCGGTGTCGCCGCCGAGTTCGTAAACGGCATTGTCGTGACCGTCGCCGATGAGCACGACGGCGGCGGCCTCCGCGTAGTCGGCGCGCGCGGCGCTCGACACCCGGCCGTTGCCCGCGCTGCTGACGACGACGCCGGTCTGCCGGGCCTGCTCGAAGGCGGGCTGGTAGTTGTCGTGGTACCAGCCGTTGCGCAGGAACGTGTAGGTGAGGCCGCTGCCCTTGATGATCTCCTCGGTTGCGGCATGCTCGGGCGCGACGAGCAGGCTGGTGCTGTCGGCGTCCACCACGCTCGTGTACACGAGCCGGGCAGCGCCCGCTGCCTTGGCCGCCGCGACGACGTTGCCGTGTTGAGCGATCCGCTGGCCCACCTCGGTGCCGGAGATCAGCAGCACCGTGTCGCCCTCGGTGATGACGCCGTCGGAGGGGTTGTTGTAGTCGAGGACGGCGGTGCGGACGCCCTGGGTGCGGAGCGCATCAAGGCTGCCGATGGACCGCCCGGTGGCGACGATGTCGCCGGCCGGGACCCCACGGGCGAGCAGATTCTGCACAACGAGGGTCCCGACCTGACCCGTAGCGGCGGTGATGACGATGGACATGGTGCTCCTCAAGCGTGGCGTGCGGATGACCATGCAAGCGTAGCCGATCCTTGAAAGTTCAAGTTCATCCGCGGCCGCCCCGTGGTGGAGTGGAAGCTCTAGTGGCGTAGTCGCCACCAGATCCGCCGCCCAGCTGGGCGGCGTCGGTGCACGAAACTCTGTGCACGAAACGCCGGGGGAGTCGGGGGTCGGCGTCCCATGTTGCCGTGCCGGCGCGGTCCGACGGCGTGTCGTGCCCGGTTGGGGGCCGACGGTGCCGCGGATGACCGGTGAGTCGGTGGCTCGGCGCTCGGGGCTCGGGCTCGGGGCTCGCGGTTCGAGCCGCCTGCGCGTCGTGGGCGGCCGGTGGGGTGGCGGGCGTAGCCTTCGGGGATGGCGGGGCGAGCAACGACGCGGACGACTATGAAGGTGCGCTACGCGCGACGGCGCAAGCGCAGATTGAGTGCCAAGGTCCAGGACCTCACCACTGACCAGTGGGCCGGGTTGTGCGACGCGTGGCGCGGATGCGCCTACTGCGGCGCCGTCGGCGTGCCGCTGCAGAAGGACTGTGTCCTGCCGATCTCCCGCGGGGGCCGCTACACCGTCGACAACGTGGTGCCCGCTTGCCGCAGCTGCAACGCCAGCAAGTGCAACAGCGAGGTGACCGGTTGGATGCGGCGGAAGAAGCTCGACGAAGAGTCGTTCCTGATCCGGCAATGGGAGATCGTTGCGCTACTCACCGACGCGCTCCTCGCCCCTCAGTCGACGAGTTGAGCGCGTCGTTGACCGTCTCGACACCTTGGCGCTTCAACTCGGCGAGATGGTTGCGCACGCCCAGCCGGGGGCCGAGGTGCGGGGGCCGCCGATGACCGTCGCCCCCGAGATCTGGACCATCGGACATTGGATCTGCCCGGTGCCGGAGTTCCTCCAACCCTTGCACGAGCACGGCATCGGGGTGGTGGTCGACGTGCGGGCCCATCCCGGGTCGAGGCGCAACCCTCAGTTCGGGAGCGACGCCATGGCGAAGTGGCTCCCCGACGCCGGGATCACCTACCTGCACCTCGCGGAGCTGGGTGGGCGCCGTCGCAAGCAGGGGGCCGACCCCACGCTCAACGTCGGCTGGAAGAACGCGAGCTTCAGAAACTACGCCGACTACACGCTCACCGAGGAGTACGAGGCCGGAATCACCCGGCTGACCGGGCTCGCCAGCGGCACCCCGACTGCGGTGATGTGCGGCGAACCCATGCCCTGGCGATGTCACAGGCTCCTGATCTCAAACACGCTGACCGCACGCGGATGGACCGTCTGGCACCTGATGGGGGAGTCGGCCCCCCGTCGACACCAGCTCGGCCAGTGGGGCGCGGTGCCGGTCGTGGATCGCCTGCAGCGGGTGACCTACCCCGGCGGCCTGTCCAGTGACGGCTGAAGGCGGAGATGCGCCAGCCGTACCGCGGCTCGCCAGCCCTCCAGTACAGGCGTCGCGCAATGCGGCTGGCGCCCCCGATGCGCCTGCGCTCGAGGGCAGGCGCCAAGATGCAAGGCTGGCGTCGAGACCGACGGCAGGCGTCTTGCCGGGCGGCCGGCCAGCCCCAAGCTGCGGTGGGGATCCCCTTCGGTTTAGACGTCGGAAGGGGCAGTCAATGACGGTGAGCGGGCCGCGGCAGCTGGTCGACAGCGTGCCGTCGCTGGTGGATGTGGCGCAGGATTACATCCGCACCCGGATCGCAAGCGGCGACTTCCCGCCCGGCCACCGGCTCAAGGAACGCGACCTCTCCGACGAGACGGGCATCTCCCGCATCCCCATCCGGGAGGCCATCCGGTCGCTGGCCTCCGAGGGCTTCGTCACGCTCGTCCCACGCCGGGGCGCGGTGGTGACCGAGCTGCAGCCCGAGATCCTGGACGAGATCTTCGAGGTCCGCGAGGCGCTCGAGGTCCAGGAGTGCGCGTTGGCGGCGAAACGGGCGTCCCGCGAGGAGATCGACCTCATGCGCGCGAGCGTCGAGGCCGCTGAGCTCGCCGCCCGCTCCGGTGATGCCGAGGCCGTCAATGCCGCCAACGCCCGATTCCACGAGATCCTCGTCGACGCCTCACACAACGACACCCTCGCAGGCGTACTCCGCCCGCTGAAGAACCGGCTCAACTGGATCCTGCGCCAGAACGACGACGTCACCCTGGTCTGCAAGGAGCACCGCGACATCCTGGAGGCCATCGCCTCAGGAGACGTGGACAGGGCCCGCGCCGTCGCCACCAGCCACGTGGCCACCAGTAAGCAGCTGGCCCTGGCGGTCCTCTTCGACAACCGCCAGGCCGCCGCGAACGCCTGACCTACGGCACGACGACGGTGCCGGCCTGGCCGGCCACGGCGTCGGTGATCTTCTCCAACCGCGTGATGATGCCGCGACCCCCGGTGGCCTCGACGAACGAGCACACCGCATCCACCTTCGGGCCCATCGAGCCGGCCGGGAACTGCCCGTCGGCCAGGTGCTTGCGCATCGTCGCCACATCGATCTCGCCGATGGCGCTGGCGTGGTCGGTGCCCCAGTCGAGCCACGCGTTGTCGACGTTCGTGGCGAGCACGAGCGTGTCGGCCGAGATCTGATCCGCGAGCAGGACCGAGTTGAGGTCCTTGTCGATGACGGCTTCCACACCGGCGAAGTGGCCGGGTGAGCTCTCGACGACGGGGATGCCGCCGCCACCCCCGCCGACGACGAGGAAGCCCGCATCGAGCAGCGCGGAGATGGCCGGCGCCTCGATGATCCGCAGCGGCCGCGGGCTCGGCACGACGCGCCGCCACCCGGCCTCGCCGTGGTCCACCCACGTCTGGCCCAGCTTGATCAGCCGCTCCGCGGTCTCGACGTCGACATGTCGCCCGATGGGCTTGGTGGGATTGCTGAACGCCGGATCCTCCGGATCCACCACAGTGCGCGACACGACAACGGTGGGGGAGATGCTCAGCCCCTGATCCTTGAGCGCACCGTCGAGGGCGTTGAGGACGATGAAGCCGATCGAGCCTTGCGTGTTGGCCACGCACCAGTCGAGCGGGACTGGGGAGAGGAAGTAGGCCGCGATGTCGTTCTTCGCCAGGATGTTGCCTACCTGGGGGCCGTTGCCGTGAGACAGCAGCAGCTGGTGTCCCTGGGCGACAAGTTGGGCGACCTGGGCAGACGCGGCCTCGACGGCAGCGATCTGGTGGTCGACTCTGACCGATTCATTGACCCCGGTGAGGGCGTTGCCGCCCAGGGCTAGTACGATGCGCATGTATCTGGTATACCATATACACGCAAGCCCAGAGAAGTGATCGACCCCTGAAGAGAGACACCATGAGGACTCCTCCGCAGCGCTCCGACGAGTGGCCGACGCTGGCCGCCACGGCGACCCCCGAACAGATCGACGCCGCCCTCGCCGCCGGAGCCGACCTCAACGCCACCGACACAGTCAAGCGCACCGCGATCCTCATCGCCGCCAAGGCCGGCCGCCTCGACGTCGTCTCGCACCTCATTTCGGCCGGCGCGGACATCGACGCGCAGGATCAGATCTGCCTCAATCCGTTCCTGTGGGGCTGCATCTCGGGCAACCTCGAGCTCGTCCGCCTCACGGTGGAGGCCGGCGCGGACCTCGAGCGCACCACCCGCTTCTACGGCAAGGGCATCCACCCGGCCTCGGAGAAGGGGCACCTGGAGGTGGTCCGCTACCTCACCGAGCAGACCGACATCAACCTCAACCACACCAACCTCTGCGGCTGGACCGCCCTCCTCGAGGCCATCCTCCTCCGCGACGGCGGCCCGGTGCAGCAGCGGATCGTCCAGCTCCTCGTCGACAACGGCGCGGACCCGACGATGGTCGATGAGCTCGGCGTCTCCCCCCTCGCGCACGCCGAGAAGCTCGGCTTCACCGAGATCGCCGACATCCTCCGCGCAGCGCTCGCCTGACGGCCGGGACCAGGAGCAAGGGGACGGACGCAAATGACGCGCACAGGCATCGCCACCACAGTGGACAGGGGGGTGTTCCCGTCCGCCACCGGAGCGGTCAGCGTCCATTCCGTGTTCGCGACGGCGGCGA
>DATITN010000045.1:0-3654 GCA_035467795.1 Arachnia sp.
TGTCGGCGCAGCTGTACGGCCACGCGGAGAAATGGAACGGCCTCTCCCCAGACCGCCGCGACACGCGCAGCCCGCGGCCACCGCCGTCGGTCAGCTCCACCCAGCGGACCTCGCCGCGGTTGCCGGAGTCCTGTGGGCCGACGGAGGGGGGCACCATGGCGGCGACGTCGCTGGACCCGACGCCCCCGGGGGGGGCGGCCGCCGAGTCGGGGTAGTTCTCGCCCGGTCCGCGCCCGCACCAGTCCACCTGGCGGATGTCGCCGGGGAGCTCGAGGGTGACGCCGATCCGGGGGACGATGTCGCGGTAGTCGCCGTAGGGCTTACCGACGACGCGGACAGTGGCGGCGCCGGCAGGCCTGATCCTCCACTCGATGTCGACGTGGCACCCGAAGTCGAACACAGGCGGGGCGATGCGGGCGCGGTAGGTGATCAGAACGTCGTTCCCGTCTGAGCCCCACGCGACGTCGCGGACGGAGGTCTGCATGAGCTGCAGGTGTCGCGGGAGCGAGAGGTCGTCGGCCTCCTGCTGGTGGTTGTCGATCAGCGGCTTCCAGAACCCGACGCGGAGGGGGGCGGCGACGAGGTCGCGGCCGGCTGCGGTCCACGAGAGGAGGTCGGCCGTGAGGATGTCGAAGGTGAGCCGGCCGGTGGAGGTCTCGACGTGGACGCGGTGGGGGTCGGGATCCGCGCTCAGAACTGCGTTTCCTAGGCTTCGAGACGCCCTCGGCGCCTCCGGCGCTGCGGGCTCCTCAGCCAACGAATGAGGGCGAGCGTCGGCACGCGGGGAAGATCCGCCCCCAGCCAGAGGGTCAAGCACCTCAGCCCGCGGAAACGTGCCCGTAGTGGCACCCTCTGTGCTCACCCCTGAGCGTGGGGGCCCGCACTGGGGGACAGTCTCCGCGCTGGCGCCTTGCACAGCGAGCTGATACCGGCCCAACTGGTGCCCCGACTCGCACCAGGACGTGGCGCGGGTGGTTACGACGGTGGCGATCGACGCCGCCTCCCGCGCCCCGGCGATCCGGAGGTCGTACGTGATCTCGGCGGTCTCCCCAGGCGCGACGGCGCCCACGGGCACCACGACGGTCCGGCTCAGGACGCCGTCGGTCCAGGTGTCGACGCGCAGCTCGATGTCGCTGAGGTCGGTGAACCAGCGGCGGTTGGTGACCCTCACTCCGCCGTCGACTGCCTCCACCAGGACTGGGCAGATCACAGCCGCGTACTCGGTGAGTCCCGGGCTCGGCTCCTGCCAGGGGAACACGAGGCCATCGATGCAGAAGTTGGAGTTGTTGGGGTAGTCACCGTAGTCGCCGCCGTAGCGGTGGTACTCCTGCCCGCCCTCGTCAACCGCGAGCAGGCCATGGTCCGCCCACTCCCAGACGAAGTGCCCCTGGATGGAGTCCCAACGGTTGAATACCGCCTGGTACTCGCTCAGCCCGCCGGGGCCGTTGCCCATCGCGTGGCCGTACTCGCAGATGATGCGGGGCTTGGGGTGCGGGTGCTCGCCGAAGTCATTCATCTGGGAGACCCGCGAGTACATGGTTGAGATCACGTCCACGTGCTCAGCGTTGCGGTCCTCCTCGTAGTGCACCGGGCGGTAGGGGTCCAGCTCCTTGGCCCGGCGGTACATCGCGGGGATGTTGCAGCCGTAGCCGGACTCGTTGCCCAGCGACCACATGACGATGGAGGCGTGGTTGCGCTGCGCCAGCACGTGCCGCTCGATCCGGTCCACGTAGGCGGTCTCCCAGGCCGGGTCGTCGGTGATCCGCGACAGGTCCCCGACGTTGGCGAAGCCGTGGGACTCCAGGTCCGTCTCCGCCAGCACCATCAGCCCGATCTCGTCGCACATCTCGTAGAAGCGCGGGTCGTTGGGGTAGTGCGCGGTGCGCACGGCGTTGATGTTGTGGCGCTTCATGAGCTCGAGGTCGCGGCGGACGCGGTCAATGCCGACAGCGCGGCCGCGACGGTCGTCGTGGTCGTGCCGGTTGACGCCGTGCATCTTGAAGTAGCTGCCGTTGAGGCGGAGGAGGCCGTCGTCGATAGTCACCTCCGCCAGGCCGAGGCGGTGCGGCACGTACTCCGCGACCGTCGCGTCCGGAGCGACGACGGTGAGCAGCATGTCGCACAGGTGCGGTTCCTCGGGGTTCCAGAACCTCGCCCCCGGGAGCACCACGGTGGTGGTCTCGCCTGGCGCGAGCGCGGTCCGGGACACCACAACCCCGCCGTCGGAGATGGTCCAGGTGAGCGACGCGGCGCCGTCGGCCCAGGCGGAGAGCGTGACTTCGGCGTCATCCCCCGCCTTGTGGGTGCGGACGTGGAAGTCGGTGAGGCGCGCCGCGGGGCGGGTGAGGAGGTAGAGGTCGCGGAAGATGCCCGAGGCCCACCACATGTCCTGGTCCTCGATGTAGGTGGCGTCGGAGAACTGCAGGACCTTGATGGCCAGCAGGTTCTCGCCGTCGACGATCCGCTCTGTGACGTCGAACTCGGCGGTCAGCCGCGACCCCTTGGTCATCCCGACGTACGCGCCGTTGAGGTAGACCTCGGCGTAGCTCTCCACGCCGTCGCACTTGAGGATGACCTGCTCCCCCGGGTTCGGCGCCGCGAGCGTGACCGTGCGCTGATAGGCGCCCGTGGGGTTGTCGGCCGGTACGTGAGGCGGCTCGATCGGGAACGGGTAGCCCTCGTCGGTGTACTGGAGTTGGCCGTGGCCGTCGAGCTGCCAGAGATGCGGGACCACGACGGTGTCCCAGTCCTGCGGCTCGGTGGCGAAGGCGGCGGGGACCCGGGCGGGGTGGTCGAAGAGGCGGAAGCGCCACTGGCCGGTGAGATCGACGAAGCCGCGCGAGGCGGCGCGGTCGCGGGCGGCGGCCAACTCGGGCGTCGAGTACCCGAAGAAGTACGCCCGCGCCGGTAGCCGGTGACGGCCGGTGAGCTCCTGGTTCTCCCAGTCGAGATGTTCGGTCATGACGCTGATCTCCCTTGCAGCTGCGTCCCGTCCCCGGCAAATGTAACCGGTTACATTCCTAAGGTAGCGCATCCCCGGCCCCGTCGCCAACCGGGGTCAGGGAAGGGTGCGGCTACTCCGCGCCAGGGTCAGCGCGGCGCGTGAACCGACAGCAGCCACTCGACCGCCTGCCGCGCGGTCCACCCACCGGGATACAGGTCTGACAGCGCCTTGGCGCCCTCCAGGTCCTGCCCGAGGGTGACGGCCGGCTGCTCCTGGTAGCCGTCCTTGCGGAGCTGGCCGAGGCCGATGTTGGCCATCAGCGCGTTGCAGAGGCACTTGCGCCCCACCGTGTCCTCTTCGGATCCACCCTTGCGGAGGTAGGGCTTGAGGGGCTCCGACGGGCACCGGTAGGTGATCGACTTGTCCGGGCGCTCGACAGGGATGCGGAGGTACCCGAGATCACAGATGCGTTCCCGCGCCTGGTAGACGTCGTCCTCGGAGAGGGTGTCGGGCAGCTGGGCCACCTTGAACGGGAAGCCGGTCGGCGATGCGCGCGGATCGTTGCGGACCACCAGGGAGCCGGACTCAAGCTCGGACATCAACTGCTGCCGGATGGCAGGGGTGAGGCCGGACTCGTCAGCCAGTGCGAACAAGGTGCCGATCTGGACGCCCTCGGCACCTGCGGCGCGAGCCTCAGCGACTTTCTCGGG
>DATITN010000046.1:0-16173 GCA_035467795.1 Arachnia sp.
GGCGATCGAGGCGGTGGCCAGGCTCGCGCCGAGGATCGCGCCGCTGCTGTTCGTGTGTGAGATCCGCACCATGGCCGCGGACCAGCTGTGGCTCTCCCCGGCCTTCGGGGCCGACACCGTGGGGCTCCACTTCACCTGGAAACCGGACGAGGCGGCGGTGCGCGCGCTCCTGCCCGAGCTGGAGGCGGCACTGCCGGACTCGGCGCGCCCCCACTGGGGCAAGGTGTTCACGATGGAGGGCGACGAGGTGGCCGCCCGCTACCCGCGCTGGGCGGACTTCGCGGAGCTGCGTGGCCGGATGGACCCAGCCCGTCGGTTCTCAAACGCCTACCTGTCCAGGCTGGGTCTCTAGCCAGCGATTGGTGCGCTGGACCGGCGCGCCACCAACGAGGGAGTGAAAATCCGGTGCACCGGGGCGGTGCGGCCGTCGATCCTCTCGAGGAGCATCTTGACCGCCGCGGATCCCATGTCCGGCGCGCACTGATTGACGCTCGTCAGCGACACCAGCGGGTGAGCCGCGATGTGGGTGTCGTCGTAGCCGACCACCGAGCACTGCGCCGCTTTCAGCCCGCGCTCGGCCACCGCAGTGAGTGCTCCCATCGCCAGCTCGTCGTGGCCTGCCACGATCGCGGTGGGAGGGTGCGGCTCGTCGAGGAGTGCGAGCGTCGCGAGGTAGGTGGCCTCCTCCGTGGGGGCGACGTGAACCACCTGCGTCAGTTCCTGGAGACCGGCCGAGGCCATGGCAGCCAGATAACCGAGGGTTCGCAGGGCGTGGGGCGCCTGAGGCAGCTGGTTCTCCGCCTCCGGGGTGATGGTCACATGGGCAATGCGGCGATGGCCGAGGCCCAGGAGATGCTCGACGGCCAGTCTGATCCCCAGGAGGTCGTCGTCGACGACGGTGTCGTAGTGCTGCGACTCGTCGTGGCGCCCGATCATCACCAGCGGCACCCGGGCGCCGAGTTTCTCCAGCCACGGGGGCGGAACTGCGGGTGACACCGCGAGGATGCCGTCGACATGCCGGTCGGCCAGGGCCTGGATGGCCTTGGGTCCGTTGTCGTGATCCGGGCCGGCCGGGGCGATGATGATCTGATATCCGGTGCCGTCCAACGTCGCGTTGGCGCCGCGAAGCAACGAGTCGAAGAAGTTGTTCGCCAGCGAGGGAATCTCAACTCCGATGGTGAAGCTGGAGCCGCGCATGGCTCGCGCGGCCACGCTGGGTCGGTAGCCGAGGATGTCGATGGCGGTCTCGACGCGCCGTCGCATGTCGTCGCTCACGCCGTAGGCGTTGCGGATCACCTTGGAGACGGCTGCCCGCGATACTCCGGCCTGGCGGGCCACGTCCTCGATCGTCGTGTTGGTGCGCACTATGCTCCTCGTCCAGCTGGACAGACAATCCACCCAGTGCATGTTGGGAGATCGACGCGCGCTGAGCATGCGACTTCGTCTCACCGGCTCCTATTGTGGCACTCGCAGCGAGCGCGTCCAGCAGCCCCAGACGCGCGTGATGGCCCCGTCGCGGCGGGTGCCGAGACGGGGCCATCAAGGGTCCCTCGGTGACTATCGAACGCGGAGGGTTGTCGTCAGCGGCACGTCCGCGGACGAACGTCCCACATGCACCTGGTAGGTGCCGCTGGGTGTGGTCCACTGCTCGCTATCCTCGTCCCAGTACTGCAGTAGCCGTCGGGTTTCGAGGTTGTCGGCGGTCAAAGTGACCTCCACGTTCCGGTGCTGACCGGGCTGGAGCTCGATGTTTGACCATCCGATGAGTCGCTTGGCCGGTTCGTCAGCCACGTCGGGCAGTTCCAGATAGACCTGCGAGATCTCGCGACCCGCAACATCGCCGGTGTTGGTCACACGGAACCGGACTCGGATCTCCTTCTTGCCGTCGGTGGACTTCGGGGTTACCTGGAGCTGCGAGTAGTCGAAGGTGGTGTAGGACAGGCCATGGCCGAATGCGAAGAGGGGCTCGATCCCCTCGCTTTCGTACCAGCGGTAGCCGACCTTGAGGCCTTCGCTGTACTCGACCTGCAGCCACCCATTCTCGTCCACGATGCCGGGGTAGCGCTCGGGGAGCGCGACCGGGGTGTCGGAGAACGACTTCGGGAACGTCATCGGCAACTTCCCCGAGGGGTTGACATCGCCCCAGAGGAGGCCGGCGAGGGCCGGGCCCATCTGCTGGCCGGGGTACCACGTGTGGAGGACGGCATCGACGTCGGCCAGCCACGGCATTTCGACAGCCGTACCGCTCGCGAGGACTGCGACGGTCTTGTCGTTTGCCGCGGCCACGGCACTGATCAGCTCGTCTCCGTTATGGAGCAGGTTGAGGTTCGGGTAATCGTCGCGGTAGCCGGTGTAGCTGTAGCCGAAGACGATCGCGACGTCAGCCTCTGAGGCCACCTCGGCGGCTGCTTCAGCCTCCAAGCCGTTGTAGAACACGACCTCGGCGCCGACCGCCTCAGCCCGCTCGGTGATCGACTCCAACGGAGCGACGTTGTCGCTGCAGTTGACGCGGCCCTGATGCGCTCCGCAGACACTGATGGCGCTGACGCCCTCGGTTGGCGTGTTGGACGCCGTCCGGCCGATGACAGCGATCGTTTGCGGCTCGTCAGCGAGAGGCAGAACTCCGTCGTTCTTCAGAAGCACGGTTCCTCGCTCGGCCATCTCGCGCGCCAGTGCGATGCTCTGGGGCGTGATGATTTCGTTCGCCACCGCCGAGGGACGCGGCGCGTCGAACAGCCCGACGCTGATGAACGACTTCACGACGTTGAAGGCAGCGGTGCTGATCTGGTCTTCCGTGATCTCCTCGTCGTCCAGCGCTTCCTGCAGGTTCGCCGGCGTGAGGTAGACCGGCCGGTTCAGCTCCATGTCGAGCCCGGCGTTGATTGACGGTGCGGTGGAGTAGATGCCGTTGAAGTCGGACATGATGAATCCGTTGAACCCGGAGTCGCGCAGCAGGTCGAGCACCTCTGGGTTCTGGCAGACGCTGACCCCGTTCACGGCGTTGTAGGAGCACATCGCCGAGGCCGGGTTGCCTTCCTTGCTGGCGATCTCGAATGAGAGGTTGTAGTGCTGGCGCAGCGTGCGCTCGTCCATGTTGCTCGACGACGTCCGCTCCAAGGGGCCGCGTTGCTCGTTGGCCACGTAGTGCTTGATGTTTGCCATGGTCGGTTGGCCGGGGTTGCCCTCTTGCAGGCCGCGCACACCTGACGCAGCCAGCACGCCCGCGAGGACTGGGTCCTCGCCGAGGTACTCGGAGGTCCTCGGGGCGAGTGGGTTTCGTCCACCCGATATCCCCGGCGCCAGATGTACCGTCCGCCTGTGGCCCCAGGCTTCGCGAGAGACGGTTGCGTACTTCTCGTACGTGATCTCCTCGTCCCAGATGGACGCCTCGGCGATCGGCGCAGGAAACGCGGTGGCTGGATTGGCTCCTTGGACGCCGTAGGGGCCGTCGCTGAATTGGATCTCCGGTAGGCACGGAAGGGCCGCCGGATACACCACACCTCCGAAGACGGTGTCGTTGGGACGCGTGGCCGGGTGTTCCACAAGCCACCGCATCTTCTGCCCCAGGCTTGAGGCGTCGATGACTAGCTGGGCGCGCGCGTCCGCGCTGAGCGTGGTGTCCATCCAGGGACACACAGCCAGGTCGGGGCCGTCGGCGACGGCGAGCTGGTCGAAGGCGGGTACCACCGCGCTCGAGAGAAGTGTGAGGGCTGCGGCAATGCTGATCGCCGCGCCCCGTCGTCGGGTCTGGGACATGGGGGATCTCCTTGGACAGTGAGACTGCTGGGGACCCCGGTCTGCGTCGACCAGGGCTGTAGATCGATCTACGGGGAGCCTAGGCAAGGCACACAGGATCCCGCAAGAGATTCACAGGAAATTGTGTGTTCAACGGCAGGAAATGCCGTGACTAGCGCCGGAAGTTAGTGTGCAGGCACCTCAGCCAGCTCGACCTCGACGCCGAGCGGGGCGTCGACCTCGGCCCACGTCACCTCGCCGACGAGCCGGCCCACCGCCCGCAGGTCCGCCTCAATGATGCGCAGCCTCGCCACGACACCAGCCGGGCCGGCGAAAGCAGCCCGCGACACCTCCGCCTTCATCGAGACCTTCGCCGTCGATTTGGCGCCCCGGATGGCGATGAGCGCGGTGGCCACGTCCGCCAGCAGGGCGGGGTCGCCGGCGGGAAGCTCGTCGACGGTGGGCCAACCCGCCAGGTGCACCGAGGCGCCGTGCGTCCAGCGCCACACCTCTTCGGTAACGAACGGCAGGATGGGGGCGAAAAGCCGCAGCTGCACGTCGAGCGCCAGGGCCAGCGCGGCCTGCGCGGAAGCCTGCTCCTCGGGCGACTGGGCTCCGTAAGCCCGCTCCTTGACCAGCTCCAGGTAGTCATCGCAGAAGGACCAGAAGAAGGACTCCGTGGCCTCAAGGGCCCCGGTGTAGTCGAACTCGTCGAACGCGTTCGTCGCGGTGGCCACCACGCCGCGCAGGCCAGCCAGCATCGCCAGATCGACGGGGTTCGTCACGGCCTGGAGACCGCCCGGGTTCTCGGCCATCATCAGCACGAACTTGCCGGCGTTGAGGATCTTCATCGCGAGGCGACGACCCACCTTCATCTGGGTCTCGTCGAAGGGCGAGTCCATCCCGGGGCGCGCCATCGCGGCGCGCCAGCGCACGGCGTCCGAGCCGTACTTGTCCAGGATGTCGGTGGGCACCACGACGTTGCCCTTGGACTTGCTCATCTTCTTTCGGTCCGGGTCAACCACGAAGCCCGAGATGGTGGCGCGCTTCCACGGCAGGGAGCCGTTCTCGAAGTGGGCCCGCACCACTCGGCTGAACAGCCAGGTCCGGATGATGTCGTGGGCCTGCGGCGCCACGTCCATCGGGAACGTGAGCGCGAACAGTTCCTCATCGCGCTCCCAGCCCGTGGCCAGGTGGGGGGTGAGCGACGACGTGGCCCAGGTGTCCATCACGTCCGGGTCCGCCATGAATCCGCCCGGCTGGTCGCGCTGCTCGGCGGTGAACCCGGGCGGGCAGTCGGTGACCGGATCGATCGGCAGCGAGGCCTCGTCGGCCACGATGGGTGCCTCGTAGTCGGGGTCGCCGTCGGCGTCCAGGCGGTACCAGACGGGGAAAGGCACCCCGAAGAAGCGCTGGCGGGAGATCAGCCAGTCACCGTTGAGCCCGCCCACCCAGTTCTCGTAGCGGTGCGCCATGTGTTCGGGGGTCCACTGCAACTCGCGGCCGCGCGCAAGCATCGCCTGCTTGATGTCCTCGTCGCGTCCGCCGTTGCTGATGTACCACTGGCGGGTGGCCACGATCTCGAGCGGCTTGTCGCCCTTCTCGTAGAAGTTGGTCATGCGCGTGGTGGGCTTGGGGTCGCCGTCCAGGTCGCCGCTCTCGCGCAGCATCGCGACGGTGGCCTCCCGCGCGGAGAACGCGGTCTTGCCGGCGATGGCCTCGTAGGCGCCGGCGTTGACGATCCACTCCGGCGTCTCTCCCTGGATGCGGCCGTCGCGGCCGATCACCGTGCGGGTGGGGAGGTTGAGCTCGCGCCACCAGGTGACGTCCGTGAGGTCGCCGAAGGTGCAGCACATCGCGATTCCGGCGCCCTTGTCCGGCTCCGCCGCCTCGTGCGCCAGGACCGGGATCTCCACCCCGAAGAGGGGTGAGGTGACGGTGCTGCCGAACAGCGGCTGGTACCGCTCGTCGTCCGGGTGGGCGATGAGCGCGCAGACGGAGGCCAGCAGCTCCGGCCGGGTGGTCTCGATGTGCACCGGGGTGCCGTCGGGTTGGTGGAACCCCACCCGGTGGTAGGCGCCCGGGTACTCGCGCGCCTCAAGCTCGGCCTGCGCCACGGCGGTGTGGAACGTGACGTCCCACAGGGTGGGGGCGTAGCTGAGGTAGGCCTCGCCGCGGGCATGGTTGCGCAGGAAGGCCTTCTGGGCCACGGCCTGCGAGCTCGCGGAGATGGTGGTGTAGAGCGTGGACCAGTCCACCGAGAGGCCGAGCTGCTTCCAGAGGGCCTCGAATGCCTGCTCGTCGACGGCGGTCAGCTCGTGGCACAGCTCGATGAAGTTGGCCCGGCTGATCGGCACCTGACGCTTGGGGTCCGGCTTGGCGGGGGCCTCGAACCCGGCGTCATAGGGGATCGACGGGTCGCAGCGCACGCCGTAGAAGTTCTGGACCCGGCGCTCGGTGGGCAGGCCGTTGTCGTCCCAGCCCATCGGGTAGAACACGTGCTTGCCGCGCATCCGCTGGTAGCGGGCCACCGTGTCTGTGTGGGTGTAGCTGAACACGTGGCCCACGTGCAGCGAGCCGGACACCGTCGGCGGGGGAGTGTCGATGCTGAACACGTCATCGCGGCTTGAGGGCCTGACGAACGCGTAGGTGCCCTCCTCAGCCCATACCTGCCCCCACTTGGCCTCCAGGCCTTCGAGGACGGGCTTGTCGGGGAGGGCGCGCGCAGACGCGTTCGAATGGGTCATGGGACCCGATCTTAATGGGCAGCGCGCGCCCGCCCGAACCGTCGCCGGGTCAGCTCTCGAGCTGCTGGCCGCCCGCCTCGAACGCCTCGCTGATCGCCCCGAGCAGGCTGTCCGCGGTGGGCTGGATCAGGACGGTCTGGGACTCCTGGTCGTAGAACTCCAGCACCTGGCCGCTCACGAGGAAGGTGGGCGTGGCGCCGATCTGGTCGTCGTTGAACCTCTGGTTGGCAGCGTCGGTGAAGTCGTTGAAGGCCCGGGTGTCGTAGAGCTCCTGGTACCGGGTGAGGTCCTCGCCCTCGATGCCGGCCAGGGCGGGGAAGTCCACCCGCAGCTGCTGATCGGTGAAGCCAGTGCCCTCCTGTGCAGGATGGTTGGCGTAGACCACGCGGTGGAAGGAGTCGAACGCGCCCACCTCGTCGGCCGCCGCGGCGGCCAGGGCCGCACGCTTCGACGAGTCGTTGCGCAGCCCGGCATCCAGGAAGAACGCGGTCCGGATCTCCGCGGTGATCGAACCGTCAGCCACCAACTGCTCGATGATGGGCCCGTAGCTCTCCTCCCGCGACGCGCAGGCCGGGCACTGGAAGTCCTCCCACACCACCAGGTGGGGCGTGCCCTCCTGTGGCTGCTTGCCAGCCAGGGCGATGCCGGTGGAGGCCGTGGCGTTGGGGGGCGTCAACTGCTCGGTCGCCACAGGCGCCTGCTTCGCCAACGCCTGCATGATCACAATCGCCAGCACCGCGACGATGGTCAGCGCCGCGAGCCCCGCGCCGACGGCGAGAATGCGGCGCGTGCGCTTGGTGCGCTCTTCCATCTCCTGCTGCTGGCGCAGGGCGGCGCGCTTGCTCAGCGACGAATTGTTGGCCATATGACGAAGCTCCTTGAGGGGCGTGAACGAGGCGGCGGAGCGATCGAGCGTGGCCCATCGCTGCTAGGGGTCATCCTAACCGGGCAGCTCAAAGGCCCGAATCGCCGTCCGGGAGCCCCGTGGCGGGGCGTGCTCAGCCCAGGATCAGACCCGCTGCCACGCCCAGGTTGCTCGCGTGCAGTTCCTCATAGGTCTCCAGCTCCCCGAACTGCTCGAACACCTCAACCGACACCGACCCGGCCATCAGGGTCCACGCCGCCATCGCGGCCAGGAAGAGTCCAGCCGGAAGCTGCGCCTCGGTCAGTCCCAGATCATGCACCTGGTCACGTGCGCCGGCCAGTGCCCCGTCACTGGGCGACGGCCGGCGCGAGGCGGGCGCGGCCCGCCCGGCCGCAACGGCGTCGAGGACCAGCCCGATGACGAGCATCAACACCCGGGTGCCGGGCGGCGTCGTCCGCTCGGGCGGGGCGACGTAGCCGGGGACGGGCGAGCCGTAGAGCAGGGCCCAGTCGTGCGGATGGCTCACACCCCACCCGCGCATGGCGCCTCCGATGGCCAACCACCGGCCGTGGAGGTCGTCGGCGGGGACGTCACGCAGCGCGGCGTCGACGGCGTCGCCGAGCTCATCGTAGGACTCGACGATGAGCCGGGTCAGGAGCTCGTCCCGGCTGGCGACATAACGGTAGACGGCAGACGACGCCATGCCCAGGTCTCTGGCGACAGCCCTCAACGACAGGGCGGCGGCCCCGGACTCAGCGAGCTGGGCGCGCCCGAGCCGCAGGATCTCCGCCTCGAGGTGCTGCCGGTTCTGCGCACGTCGTCCCTTCATGGGCCCAGCGTGCCGGAGTGCGTCGCCGGCGTCAAGGAAACGAGAGCGCCGCTCTTGACATTCGGGCGGAGCTGGCGCATTCTCGAAAGGAGAGCGGTGCTCTCGATAATCCATGCAAGGAGTCTCCAATGTCCCGTCATCTCATCCTCGGCGCCGGCGGAATCGGTCGCAGCGTCGCCATGTCCCTCGCGGCGGCGGGTGAGGACGTCGTCCTCGCGTCGCGCTCCGGCCGCGACGCCAATGTTGCCGGGGTGTCGGCGCTCGCCCTCGACGTGACTGACCGCGACGCCCTGCGCTCGGCCGCGACAGGTGTGGCCACCGTCGTCAACGCCCTCAACCCGTCCCAGTACTACCGCTGGCAGAAGCAGTGGCCTCCGATGGCTGACGCGATCCTGGATGCATCCGAGGGCACACGGCTGGTGACGGTGTCCAACCTGTACCTGTACGGGAGGGTGGACGCGCCGATGACCGAGGGGACGACGGTCGCGCCGAACGGCGCGAAGGGTCGGGTGCGCGCCCGCATGTTCGAGGACGCGATGGCGAGGCACAGGACTGGACGCGTGAGGGCGGTCGAGGTGCGCGCCTCGGACTACCTCGGCCCGCACACGCTGGCCAGCAGCTTCGGGTCCGGCATGGTGCTGCCCCCGCTCCTGGCGGGGAAGACCCCCCGGCCACCGATGGGCGTGGCCGACGCGCCCCACTCGTGGACGATCGATCTGGACGTCGCGACGCTCATCACGGCGCTCATCCTCCGCGACGATGCCGACGACTGGGGCCGGGCGTGGCACGTCCCCACCGACGAGCCCGCCACCCTCGCCGAACTGGCGGAGCTGGCTGCCGGAGTCGCTGGGGTCGAGTCCATCGCGCCCAGGCCTCTTCCCCGTGCGGTGGTCACGGTGGGTGGTCTCGTCGTCCCGATCCTTCACGCGCTGTGGGAGACCCGGCACCAGTTCGAGCGGCCTTTCGTGCTGGACTCGTCCGCAGCCCAGGAGCGGTTCGGCCTCGCGCCGACGCCGCTGCGCCAGGGCCTCGAGCTCACCGTCGAGGCTCTTCGGAGAGAGGCCGGCGCCCACTAGGCTGGGGCCCACGATGACTTATTCCACGCACAACGAGTTGACGGCCGCCTTGACGAGCCGCTGGCCCGAGCACCGGGTGGCACCCAGCCTGACGCGCATCTCCGCCCTCATGCATCTCCTCGGCGACCCGCAGAAGGCCTTCCCGGTGATCCAGGTGGCCGGCACCAACGGCAAGGGCAGCACCGCCATCATGATCGAGGCGCTGCTGCGCGCCGCGGGCCTGCGCACCGGCCGCTTCGCCAGCCCCCACCTGAGCGACGCCCGGGAGCGGATCAGCATCGACGGCGAGGCGATCAGCGAGGAACGCTTCGGTGAGGTCTGGCGTGACATCGAGCCCTACGTCGCGATGGTGGACGAGCAGCGGCTCGACGGCGTGGCGATGACGTTCTTCGAGGTCATCACCGGAATGGCGTACGCGGCGTTCGCCGACGCCCCCGTGGATGTGGCCGTCATGGAGGTGGGCCTCGGAGGCAGGTGGGACGCCACGAGTGTCGCGGACCCGACTGTCGCGGTGGTGACGCCGATCGGGCTGGACCATATGCACATCCTCGGCTCCACCCTGGTCGAGATCGCCGCGGAGAAGGCGGGCATCATCAAGCACGGCTCGACGGCGGTCCTGGCCGGTCAGGACCCGCTGGCAGCGCGGGTGCTGCTGGAGCGGGCCATCGAGGTGGGGGCCCCGGTGAAGGTGGAGGGGCCGGACTTCGGCGTCCTGGACCGCAGCCTGGCAGTCGGTGGGCAGCTTCTCCGCATCGACACCGCGGGTGGCCCGGTGAGCGACGTCTTTCTCCCGCTGTTCGGCGAGCACATGGCCCGTAACGCCGCGCTGGCTGTGGCCGCCGTCGAGGCCTTCCTCGGCGGTCAGCCGCTGAGCCCCGAGGTGATCGTCGAGGGCCTCGGCTCCGTGGATGCGCCAGCCCGGCTGGAGCTGGTCCGAACCTCGCCCCCCATCGTGGTGGACACCGCCCACAACCCGCCGGCCGCGCGCGTCACCATCGACGCGGTGGTGGAGTCCTACACCTTCGAGCCGCTCATCGGCGTGGTGGCGATGATGCAGGACAAGAACGCCGAGGAGGTGCTGGGGATCTTCGCGGAGCAGATGGATCAGGTGGTCATCACGCAGGTGTCGTCCTCGTCCCGAGGCCTCCCCGTCGAAGAACTGGCAGCCGTGGCCGAGACCGTGTGGTCCACGCATCAGGTGCACCGCGCCGCCACCATGGCCGAGGCGCTGGACCTGGCCGTAATGCTGGCAGACACCGCCAGCGCCCACGCCGGCGTGCTCGTGGCCGGCTCCGTGATCGCCGCCGGCGAGGCACGCGACCTCCTGAAGACGGAGCGACACCCGTGACACTCGATCCCTCAAACCCGTTGCGCCCGGCCGCGATGTCGGTGCTCGTCTTCGAGATCATCGTGGTGTGGCTCGCCTTCATCGGCATGATCCAGGTCTCCGGGGTCAACCTGTGGGTGGCGGCCGCCTGGTGTGCCGTCGCCACGCTGCTGTGCCTCGCCGCCGCCGCCGGCCTCAGGAAGCGGTGGGGCTACATCGTGGGCTGGGTGGCCCAGGTGGTGCTCATCGGGCTCGGGCTCCTCACCCCGTGGATGTACGCCATGGGTCTCATCTTCGCTCTGATCTGGGTGACCTGCGTGGTGCTGGGGAAGCGCCTCGAGGCAGCCCAGGCTGAAAGGAATCTCTCGTGACCGAGCAGACGTTCGTCATCATCAAGCCCGACGCGGTAGCCGCCGGGCACGTCGGGGCCATCGTGTCGCGCTACGAGGACGCCGGGCTCCGGTTGGCGGCGATGGAGTTCCGTCAGATCGACCCGGAGTTCGCGGACCGTCACTACTCCGAGCATGTGGAACGCGAGTACTACCCGCCGCTGCGGGAGTTCATGACGGAGGGGCCGCTGATCGCCATGGTGATCACGGGCGACGACGCGGTTGCCCGCGTGCGTGCCCTCCACGGGGCCACCGATCCCGCCAGGGCGGAGCCGGGCACTGTGCGGGCGGACTTCGCGGAGTCCACCCGTCGCAACGCCGTTCACGCCTCAGATTCGCCCGAGTCCGCAGCCCACGAGATTGCGCTCTGGTTCGGCGAAGGGTAGGTCAAACGCGCTCCCGCGGTTATCCTTGGCGGCGTCATGACAACACTTTCCGCGCTGCCCATGCACTCCCTCTTCGCACGGCTGGAGCCGCTGCTCGCGCAGGTGAGCAAGCCCATCCAGTACGTCGGGGGTGAGCACAACTCCGTCGTCAAGGACTGGGATTCGGTCGACGTCCGCTGGTGCCTGTCGTACCCGGACGCCTACGAGGTGGGGCAGCCCAACCAGGGCGTGGCCATCCTCTACGAGATTCTCAACGAGCGCGAGTGGATACTCGCCGAGCGCACCTACTGCGTGTGGCCGGACATGGAGGCCAGAATGCGGGCGGCGGGGATGCCGCAGTTCACGCTGGACGCGCACCGCCCCGTCGGCATGTTCGACGTGCTGGGGGTCTCCTTCTCCACAGAGCTGGGCTACACCAACCTGCTCAACCTGATCGACCTCTCCGGCATGAGCCTCCACGCGGCGGACCGCGTCGACGGCGAGCCGCTGGTCGTCGCGGGAGGGCATGCGGCGTTCAACCCCGAACCCATCGCGGACTTCATCGACGTGGCCGTGCTCGGCGACGGCGAGGAGGCCTCGCTGCTCATCTCGGACATCATCCGCGAGTGGAAGGTGGACGGCCGTGAGGGTGGCCGCGACGGGCTGCTGCTCCGCCTTGCCTCCACCGGCGCGTTCTACGTGCCGAAGTTCTACGACGTGGACTACCTCGACGACGGCCGCATCCAGCGGATCGCGCCCAACCGCGACGGCGTGCCGTTCCAGGTGCGCAAGCACACGCTGATGAACCTCGACGAGTGGCCCTACCCCAAGCACCCCATCGTCCCGATGGCCGAAACGGTGCACGAGCGCTACTCCGTGGAGATCTTCCGCGGCTGCACCCGCGGCTGCCGCTTCTGCCAGGCAGGCATGATCACGCGCCCCGTCCGGGAGCGCTCAATCGACACCATCGGTGCCATGGTGGAGGGCGGACTCCGGGCCACCGGGCTGGAGGAGATCGGCCTGCTGTCCCTGTCGTCGGCGGACCACTCGGAGATCGCGGAGGTCACCAAGCAGCTCGCGGACCGCTACGAAGGGTCCAACGTCTCGCTGTCGCTGCCCTCAACACGGGTGGATGCGTTCAATATCGACCTGGCCAACGAGCTCAGCCGCAACGGCCGCCGCTCGGGGCTCACGTTCGCGCCCGAGGGCGGCTCGGAGCGGATGCGGAAGGTGATCAACAAGATGGTCACCGAGGACGACCTCATCGACACCGTCGCGGCTGCGTTCTCCTCCGGCTGGCGCCAGGTCAAGCTGTACTTCATGTGCGGCCTGCCCACAGAGACCGACGAGGACGTGCTGGCCATCGCGGACCTGGCGCGCCGCGTGATCGAGACCGGCCGCAAGGCCTCCGGCACCCGCGACATCCGCTGCACCGTCTCCATCGGCGGGTTCGTGCCCAAGGCGCACACCCCCTTCCAATGGGCGGGCCAGGCCAGCGCCGAGACCATCGACCACCGGCTCCAGCTGCTGCGCGACACCATCAGGCAGGACCGCCACTACGGCAAGGCCATCGGCATGCGGTACCACGACGGCAAGCCGGGGACCATCGAGGGCCTGCTGTCCCGCGGGGACCGACGGGTGGGCCGCGTCATCGAGCGCGTGTGGCGCGACGGCGGCAAGTTCGACGGCTGGAGCGAGCACTTCAGCTTCGAGCGCTGGGCCACGGCGGCGGCGGAGGAACTGGCCGCCTTCGGCGTGGACCTGGACTGGTACACCACCCGCGAGCGCGGCTACGAGGAGGTCCTGCCCTGGGACCACCTCGACGCGGGCCTTGACCGTGACTGGCTGTGGGAGGACTGGCAGGACGCCCTCGACGAGCGCGAGGTGGAGGACTGCCGGTGGACGCCGTGCTTCGATTGCGGGGTGTGTCCTCAGATGGACACTGAAATCCAGATCGGCCCCACCGGCAGGGTGCTCCTGCCGCTCGCGGTGGCCAAGCCCTCCCTCCAGTAGGGGGCGGGCCGCTCTGAGCGGCTAGGCTGGCCCACCGTGGAGAGCGTGCGCAAGGTCGGGTTCGACCGCGAGAAGTATCTGGTCCTTCAGTCACACCACATCGACGAGCGGCGCAAGCGCTTCGGCGGCAAGCTGTACCTCGAGTTCGGCGGCAAGCTGTTCGACGACCACCACGCCTCCCGTGTGCTGCCCGGCTTCACCCCGGACAACAAGATCGCCATGCTGGAGACCCTCAAGGATGAGGTCGAGGTGGTCATCGTCGTCAGCGCCCACGATCTGGCCCGGAACAAGGTGCGCGCGGACCTCGGCATCCCCTACGAGTCAGATGTGCTTCGGCTCATCGACGAGTTCCGGTCCTACGGGCTGTATGTCGGCAGCGTCGTCATCACGCAGATGACCGATGAGCACCGGCAGGGGAGGGCGTTCAAGCGGAAGCTGGAGCGGCTCGGCCTGAAGGTCTACCGCCACTACCCGATCAAGGGCTACCCCAGCGATGTCGCGCTGATCGTCAGTGACAACGGATACGGCCGCAACGACTACATCGAGACCACCCGCGACCTCGTGGTCGTCACCGCCCCCGGCCCCGGCAGCGGCAAGATGGCCACCTGCCTGTCGCAGCTCTACCACGACCACAAGCGCGGCATCCCCTCCGGCTACGCCAAATTCGAGACGTTCCCCATCTGGAACCTCCCGCTGGATCACCCCGTCAACCTGGCCTACGAGGCCGCCACGGCGGACCTCGACGACGTCAACATGATCGACCCGTTCCACCTCGCCGCCTACGGCGAGCAGGTGGTCAATTACAACCGCGACGTCGAGATCTTCCCCGTCCTCAAGCTGCTGTTCGAGCAGCTCACCGGCGCGTCGCCGTACCAGTCGCCCACCGACATGGGCGTCAACATGGCGGGGGAGTGCATCTCCGACGACGAGGTGTGCAGGGCGGCCTCCAAGCAGGAGGTCATCCGCCGCTACTACAAGGCGCTGGTGCACGAGCGGCGCGACGAGCTTGAGCCCACGCTGTCGGACCGCATCGCGCTGACCATGCGAACGTTGGGGATCGGGGTGGAGGACCGACCGGTCGTCGGCCCGGCTCTGGAGACCGAGCGCCGCACCAAGGGTCCCGCCGCCTCTCTGCAACTGCCCGACGGCACCGTCGTGACCGGCAAGACCTCGGCGCTGCTCGGTAGCTCCTCGGCCCTCCTGCTCAACGCCCTCAAGCTCCTCGCCGGCCTGCCGGACGAGGCGCACCTGCTGGCGCCCGAGACGATCGGCCCGATCCAGACCCTGAAGACCCAGCACCTCGGTAGCGCCAACCCGCGTCTGCACACCGACGAGGTGCTCATCGCCCTGTCCGTAGGCGCCACCTACGACGAGAACGCCAGGCGGGCCCTGGCCGAGCTGCCGCACCTGCGCGGCTGCGACGTGCACACCACGGTCATCCTCGGGCCTGTCGACGAGGCCATCTTCCGCAACCTCGGGGTCAACGTCACCAGCGAGCCCGTCTACCAGAGCAAGAAGCTGTACCGCAAGCGCTGAACGAACCCCTGACGCAGGACACTAGACTGCCGCCCGTGGGAAACCGACAGCCGCCAGTCCAGCAGGCACCTCCGGCTCAGAAGCTGCGGCTGCGCTACGCCAAGCGTGGCCCCGGGCGCTTCACCTCGCACCGCGACTTCGGGCGTGCGCTCGAGCGCGCGCTGCGCCGCGCGGAGATCCCGATGGCCTATTCCTCGGGCTTCTCGCCCCACCCCCGCATCTCCTACGCCAACGCCGCGCCCACGTCCGCAGCATCTGAGGCGGAGTACGTGGAGCTGGGCCTCACCGAGGTCTGCAGCCCGGTCAAGCTGGTGGAGGCGCTCAACGCCGTCCTCCCGCAGGGCTTCGTCGTGCTTGATGCGGCCGAAGCGGTCAAAGAGTCGCTCGGTGATCTACTGCAGGCGTCGGACTGGGTGATCAGCCTCGCAGGGGCAGAGCCGGGCGTCCTCGGCTCAGCCGCGTCGTCGCTCCTCGACAGGGAGGAGTACATCATCGAGCGGATGACGAAGAACGGCATGCGGGCCTTCGACGTGCGCGCGGCAATCGTGAGTTTGAGTGTCGCCGACGACGAGACGCTGCTGCTGCGCTCGCTCCACCAGGCGCCGCTGGTGCGCCCGGATGACGTGGTAACCGCACTGCGTCAGCTCACCCCCCAGGTGCCCGCGCAGGCCCTCCTCACCCGCCTGGCGCAGGGGCCGCTGGCCGACGGCGTGATCGGCGACCCGCTTCGCTGATCGGCGCGGTGATGCGCCAAGAGTTGCGACGGTGTGCGAGAATAACGAACAGGTCACGGCACCGCCGGTGCCAACCGGGAGCAGCGAGGCTGCACCGCGGCAAATCTGCCGCGACTGCTCGCACTGCCCTGGAGGCCGGAGTCTTAGCGCACAGCGCGTCTGTGCCCGTCCGCGCATCCGCGCCTAGGAGCCTCATGCTCGATATCGAGAACGACGGCATCACCACCGCCGAGGAAACCACACCCACCGCTCCCGTGAGGCGTCGCCGCGCTGCAGGCCGCCCGGCGGGCCCGCCCCAGGACGCCGCGGCTGAGCCCACGAGTAGCCAGACGGCTGAGCCCACGAGCAGCCAGACGGCTGAGCCCACGAGCAGCCAGACGGCTGAGCCCACGAGCAGCAAGGCCGCTGAGCCGGAAGCGGCTGACCTGACCCCCAAGCGACGCCGCGTCGCGTCGAAGCCGGACACGGCCGCCGCACCTGTTCGCCGCCGCAGGGTGAAGGCGGTGGAGGCTCCCTCCGAGGAAGCTCCCGCTGAGGTCGCCCCCCTTGAAGAGGCC
>DATITN010000047.1:0-3148 GCA_035467795.1 Arachnia sp.
TCGCGCAGCTTGGTCAGCTGCTCGTTGAGGATGTCTTCGAGCTCTGGGATCGAGCGACGCTCCCGCAGCATGTCCCAGTGGGTGCGTGCCGGTTTCGTCTGCTTCTCCTCGCCCACCACGCCGTCCGAACGCACTGCGGTGGATCCACACTTCTTGCACTCCCACTCGGTGGGGAGTTCCGCTTCAAGGGCGAAGGTCACCGTGAAATGGTGATCCTTCGGGCAGTCGAACGCCAGCTTCCGGCGCTCGGCGAATTCGATGCCCTGCTCGTCTTCGAACGTCTTGGAGCCCAGCCCCATGCCGCGCAGCGCACGATCAGCCATGTTTGCCTCCTTCGTCTGCTTCACCAACGAATCGGGGCGCCGATTCGTTCCTCAGCCGTTATCGAGTAGACCACATCCCCCGAGCCCGGAGAACCTCTTTGAGCAAATCCGGCCGATCCGTGACGATGCCGTCCACGCCCCAGTCGATCAGACGGTGCATCGTCGTCGGCTCGTCGATGGTCCACACGTGGATCTTCCGCCCGGCACGGTGGATTCTGGCGATGTTGCGCGGCGTGACGATGTCCAGCATCGCCGGCCCGACCGGGTGGCTGAGCGGCACCTGGAACACGGGGCCACCCGGCACGACGGCCGCCAGCGCCATCGCGGCCACGCCCGTGCGGGACACCGCCGTGGGGACCTGCGGGAGTATCGACCGGAAGCGGCCGATGGCCCAGCGGGAGAAGGAGCCGACGCAGACACGCCGCTCCGCCCCGTGTCTGCGGATGCATTCGGCCAGCGGCACCACGGCCGTCACATGTTTGATGTCGATGTTGAAGCTGCACGACGGAAAGGTCTCGAACAGCTCGGCCAACGTGGGGATCGGCTCCCGTCCGCCCACCCGCAGGCTCTGCAGCTCCTTCAACCGCAGGGATCGCAGCGAGCCGGCCTCGTCCGTCACCCGGGAGACATCATCGTCGTGGAACGCGACGAGGTGGCCGTCGATGGTGGCGTGCACGTCGGTTTCCAGGTACCGGAAGCCGAGGGCGACGGCGTTGGTGAAGGCGCGCACTGTGTTCTCGATGCCCAGGTTGGCGGTCAGCAGAGCACCGCCGCGGTGGGCCATCGGGATGAACTGGGGGGACAGGTAGTCCTCGTGCACACCGGCCATAGGGTGGCAGTTTAGTGTCCTGACTGTGGGTTTCGCTACGGGTGCAAAGATGTGCCAATGACCACGGTTGTCTCTATCCAGTCCGCTGTCGCCTACGGCCACGCCGGGAACTCCTCTGCCGTCTTCCCGCTCCAGCGCTCGGGGGTCGACGTCTGGCCGGTCTACACCGTCAACTTCTCCAACCACACCGGCTACGGGTCGTGGCGCGGACCGCTGATCCCCGCCTCCGACGTGTGGGAGGTTGTGCAGGGAATCGACGAGCGTGGCGTGCTGGGCGGCGTCGACGCGCTGCTGTGCGGCTACCAGGGCACACCTGAGGTGGGTCAGGTCATCCTGGACACGGCCGAGCTGATCAAGGCGCAGAGCCCCGGGGCCGTCTTCTGCGCGGATCCGGTGATGGGCGACGTCGACCGGGGATTCTATGCCCGGCCCGGGATCCCGGAATTCTGGCGCGACCACGTGGTCCAGCGCGCCGACATCATGACCCCCAACCTGTTCGAGCTGGAGTTCCTCACGGGGCACCCCACGCACACCACCGCGGACGTCCTCAGGGCGGTCGCCGAACTGCGCGCCCGCGGTCCTCAGGTGGTCGTCGTGACCTCGGTGGTGGGCTCTGACGCATCGGCGGACGCCATGCGCATGATCGGTGTCGGCCCGGACGGGGCGTGGCAGGTGGAGACCCCGGTCCTGGACCGGAAGTTCACCGGGTCTGGAGACCTGACCACCGCCATGTTCCTGGCCCACTGGTTGCGCACGCGCGATGTGGGCGCCGCGTTGGGCGCCACCGCTTCGATCGTGTACTCGGTCCTCGAGGCCACCACCACGGCCGGGCACCCCGAGCTGCGCCTGGTGGACGCGCAGTCAGACATCGTGGCCCCGCGCCACGTGTTCGAGGCCAGGCCCGTGGGGTGAGCGGAGCCCTCAGTCGTCGGCGTCAGGCGTGCCCCAGAACACGTTGATGCTCGCACCCAGCTTGTTGAGCCTCTGCGGAAGATCCTCGTAGCCCCGGTTGATCACGTAGACGTCCATCAGGTTCGTGGTTCCACGGGCCGCCAGCGCCGCCAGCAGCAGGCAGACCGCCGGTCGCAGCGCGGGCGGGGACTCGACCTCGCGGGCCCGCCACTTGGTGGGGCCCAGGATCAGCAGCCGGTGTGCGTCCATCAGCTGGATGTTGGCCCCCAGGTCGGAGAGCTTCTTCAAATGGATGGCCCGGTTGTCGAAGACCCAGTCGTAGATGACGCTCTGGCCCGTCGCGGTGGCGCAGATGACGGCGAAGAACGGCAGGTTGTCGATGTTGAGCCCCGGGAATGGCATCGGGTGGATCTTGTCCAGGGGGGCGGTCAGTTCTGACGGCTTGACCGTCACGTCGACCAGGCGGGTCTTGCCGTTGCGGCTGCGGTACTCCTCGGAGAGTTCCAGTTTCTGGCCCATCTCGTCGAGGATCGCGAACTCCACCTCGAGGAACTCGATGGGGCAGCGCCGCACCGTGATCTCCGACCTGGTCACGATTCCAGCTGTAAGGAGGCTCATCGCCTCGATCGGGTCCTCCGAGATGTGGTATTCGACGTCGGCCTCGATGTGCTCCCGGCCCGTGACCGTCAGCGTGGTGGTGCCGACCCCCTCGATGGTGACACCCAGCTGCTGGAGGTAGAAGCACAGATCCTGGACCATGTAGTTGCCTGAGGCGTTGCGCAACGTGGTGATTCCGGGGGTGCGGGCGGCGGCCATGATGGCGTTCTCCGTGACGGTGTCGCCGCGTTCGATCAAGGTGATGGAGCGCTTCCCGTCCGGGATCTTCTCGACGACGGCGTGGTAGTTGCCCTCCGTCGCCTCTACGGTCAGGCCCATCTTGTGGAGTGCGGACATGTGCGGGTGAACGGTTCGGGCGCCCAGGTCGCAGCCGCCTGCGTACGGGAGGAGGAACTGGTCGAAGTCGTGCATCAGCGGCCCCAGCAGCATCAGGATGCTGCGGGTGCGCTTGGCGGCTCGCGCGTCG
>DATITN010000048.1:0-7266 GCA_035467795.1 Arachnia sp.
TAGTAGTCATCTCCGTTGGTTCGCCAGGGGTCTAGGGAAGTTAGGTGGGGCCGGCCGGCCGACTGGTGGGCTGAGACGGCGTGCTCAGGCTCAGGTGAGGGTGAGGGACGGCAGGGCGGCAACCGCGCCGCGGTGCCCAACCCGACGATCACCCAACTGGCATCCCGCTCATGCTGACCGGACCCCAGCGCCGCCCTGCCGGCCCGCACCCGGACAAGGCAACGCCACAGGCATGACGAGCGCGGGGAGACGGGAGGCGAGGCCCGGGCGGCCTCCGTCAACCTGACCACAGAATGACCAGCGGTCATCAACGAGACCATGGACGACGGCCGCCCGGACATCGACTCCCGGCTCACTGCGCCCGACGACGAGATCCACGTGAAGGTGGCAGTCACGACCCTTCGAGACGGGCCACGCCGCCTCAGTGCTCGGCCTGGGCCGCGGCCCGGCGCACGGCGTCAGCGTCGTCGGTGGTGCCGTTGAAGAAGGCGTTGAGCGCCACCGCCGAGAAGGTGGCCAGCAGGATCCCCGACTCGATGAGGGGGTGGATCTCCGCCGGCATCCACTGGCTGAAGTCTGGCGCGACCAGGGGAATCATGCCGATACCCAGCGAGATCGCCACCACGAGCAGGCTGTTGCGGTTGGCGGCGAAGTCCACGCCGGACAGGATGCGGATGCCGGTGGCGGCCACCATGCCGAACATGGCGATGCCCGCCCCGCCGAGGACGGAGATGGGCAGTGCCTCGATCAGGGCACCCATCTTGGGCACCAGGCCGAGCACGATCAGGATCCCGCCGCCCGCCACGCACACGAAGCGGCTCCGGACGCCGGTGACGCCCACCAGTCCCACGTTCTGGCTGAACGAGGTGTAGGGGAACGTATTGAAGATGCCGCCGATGAGGGTGCCCAGGCCGTCGGTCCGCAGGCCTGCCGACAGCATCGGCCGCGTCACGGGCTTTCCGGTCAGATCCCCCAGGGCGAGGAACATTCCGGTGGATTCGATGAGCACGACCACCATGACGAGAGACATCGTCACCACCATGACGGGGTCGAACAGCGGCAGCCCGAAGTGGAAGGGCATGACGAGCGCGAACCAGTCCGCCTCGACAACCCTGGTGAACGAGACCTTCCCGACGGCGGCGGCGATGACGCTGCCGATGACGATGCCGAGCAGGACCGAGATGTTGGCGAGGAATCCCTTGCCGAAGCGAGCAACCACCACGATCGCGACGAGCACGGCCGCCGAGATGGCCAGGTCGCCCAGCGAGGCGTAGAGGGGGTTGGGGAGGCTGGGGGCGACGTTCAGTCCGGGCGGGACCGGCGGGATGGCGCTGCCGGGGGCCGAGGACAGGTCGCCCACGGTGGTGAGCCAGTCCGCGTGGGACGGGTCCACGATGGTGGGCGCGGTGGGGCCGACCGGGTTGCCGAAGACCCAGTTGATGCCGATGCGCATGAGCGAGACGCCGATGACCAGGATGATGGTCCCCGTCACCACCGGTGGGAAGAACCGCAGCAGCCGGCTGACCAGCGGCGCGATGAGCATCGCGATGACCCCGGCGGCCATGATCGAGCCGAACAGCTTCCGGGCCCCGTCGGCGCCCGGGTTCGCGGCCGCGATGGCGACCATGGGCCCGACGGCGGCGAAGGTCACGCCCATCATGACCGGCAGCCGGATGCCGAACCACTGGGTTGCCCCGAACGCCTGAAGGATGGTCACGACGCCGCACGCGAACAGGTCCGCGGAGATGAGGAACGCCACGTCAGAGGGTGACAGCTGGAGCGCGCGGCCCACGATGAGCGGCACCGCGATCGCGCCGGCGTACATGACGAGCACGTGCTGCAGGCCCAGCGCGAACAGCTTCGGGACCGGGGGCACCTCATCGACAGGGTGGACGACGGTGGTGCTGGTCATCGGAGACCTCCTGGGTTGCGGGCTTCTTCTGTGTCCCCGGCCAGCACCGACCGCGCCCGCAACGCGCCGGGCCGGGCGGTGAGGTCGTCGGCCAGCCCCGTCAGGCGGGCGGCGGCGGACGGGTCGAGCGACAGCAGTCGCGCGGCCGCTGCGCACAGCTCGTCCGGGGTGGCGGCGTTGGGATCGAGGACTTCACCGAATCCGGCGTCCTCCAGCGCCGCCGCACCGGCGAACTGGTCCGTCGACAGGGGAAGCAGCAGCAGCGGGACGCCCGCGGTGAGGGCCTCAGTGACGCTGTTGTTGCCGCCGTGCGAGACCGCCAGCGCCGAGCGGGCGAGCAGCGTGACCTGCGGCAGCACCTCGCGGACCAGCCAGGACGCCGGGATCGGGCCCAGCGCCTCCCGGGAGGTCGACCCGTTCGCGAGGGCCACCCGCACATCGAGGCCGCGGAGCGCCTCCGCGACACGGGCCAGCACGTCAGAGCGCACCGACAGGAAGCTGCCGAGGCTGACGTAGACGATGGGGGCTTCGCCGGAGGCCAGCCAGGCGTCGACCTCGGCGTCCGGTTCCTCGGTGCGGACGGCCGAGCCCAGGAACGCGTGCGGCCCCAGCAGGGCGGTGCGCTCGGGCGGGTGCAGCTCGGCGGGGTAGTTGAGCAGGAGCACGTCGCCGGTCTCGGCGAAGGCGTCCTCGCTGGCGATCGCGCCCGGGTCGAGGATGGCGAGGGCCTCGTTCCACTGGGCGGTGAACTGGTCGCGGACCCGCTCGCAGAGACGTCGCAGGTCCGCGAGCGCGGTCGGGTCGGGGTGGAGCGCCTTAGGCCAGGCGGGCGGGTAGCCGTAGACCTCGTCTCCGACGGTCAGCGCCGTCGGGTGGCCGAGGACGACGTCGCCGTGCCGGACACCGGCGCTCGCGAGCGCCAGCCGCGCGCTGAAGGCGAGGTGGTCGACGATCACCTGGTCGGGGCGCACGAGGCCGACGACCCGCTGGACCTCCCGGGCGACGGTGAGCGGATCCCACAGCAGGTCGTCTCCGCGGGCCGCCGCCTGGAAGGCGAGCGTCTCGACGGCGCCGCGGCGGGTGGCGTCGAAGAAGCCACGCAGTGCGTCGTCCTCGCCGCGCGGCTGGTCTTCGGCCCTGATCACGCCAGGGTTGGAGCCACGACCCAGCTGCAGGTTCTCGCGCTCGAACCCGAACCTCCGCACGATGGCGTCGGTGGCGGGCCCAGTGGCGACGACGACGCGCTCGCCGGCGTCCTGCCACGCAGTCGCCAAGGTGGCCAGCGGATAGAGGTGCGAGGCGTAATCAGGACTGATGACGAGCAGTGTCATGGGTGACCTCCCTGTAGATCGCCGCGAGCGCGGACGCCATCGTCTGGATGCTGAACTGGTCGGTGACCAAGGCCCGGGCCGTCTCGGCGCGGTCGGCGGCGCCCGGCGCAGAGGCGAGGTCGAGGGCGGAGGCCAGCGCATCTCCGAGCGCGACGGGCGATCCGGTGTCGGCGAGCAGGCCGGTGACGCCGTGCTCCACGTAGGTGGCGGGGCCGCCGTCGCGGGGGGCCACGACGACGAGGCCGGAGGCCATCGCCTCGAGGATGGCGATGCCGAACTCCTCCTTGAGGCTCGCCGACACGTAGACGCCGGCGGGCGCGGCGAGCCCGGGGCGGCCCAGCCTCACCGCCGCGAGCCACGCCGCGACCACGCCGTTGGGCCGGTGTCCGGCGAGCAGGAGGCCTCGCGACGGGCCCTCGGGACGTGGCACCGCGGCGTCGATCTGGCTCAGTTGCTCGGTCTCGTCGTCGGAGGGCGTTTGAAGGTCCCCGCCCACGACGAGGAGGTTGCAGCGGCCCTCCAGGGTCGGGTCGGACGCCCAAGCCTGAACCAGGGTGGCTATTCCCTTGACGCGGTGCAGCCGCCCCACGGTGATCGCCAGCGGCAGCCCACGGCGCTCGGGTGGCAGGGTGGCGAGCAGGGCGTCGAGGGCCGCGAGCGCGGTCGCGGTGGCCTCCGGGACCGGGTCGCCGCGCAGCTCATCCGCCACCTCGCGGGCTGCGCGTTCGAGGGGTGCGATATCGATGCCCTCGGCCACGGTGCTGACACGGTGCGCGTCGTCGGGGTCGAGGTGGAGTAGGTCGCGTAGGTCCCGGACCAGGTCCGGGCGCGGGAACACGACGAGGTGCTCCGCCTGGGCGGCGAGGTCGCGGAGGAGCCGGAAGCGGAACACGAGGTGTTCGGCGTAGTCGGCGGCTCCGAAGGTGTCGCGGGAGAGGGTCCCGGCCGCGTCGCGAGCGGCGATCAGCGCGTGGGGATCTGGCGCGCGGGTGAGGACGGTCGGGATGCCTAGGTCGCGGGCGACCTCGGCGGCGGCCCACGATCCGACGTCAGCCATCCGCAGGTGCAGGACGTCGACGCGGCCCGCCGATCGGAGGAGCTGCCGGACTCCGCGGCGGGCCGGGACACGCAGCGGCCAGGCGTCGGGCGCATGCCGGACCGGCCCCGGCAGCGGCACGGACAGGTAGTGGTGGCCGGGGCCGGCCAGGTCGGCGGGGATCTGCACCCGACCGGAGTTGCCCCGCGACAACGTCAGCACCCGCTCGACGGATCCATCGGTGAGCAGCGCGTCGCCGAGGTGGACCAGCAGCGTGGCGATGCCTCCCGTGTCGCCCTGCCCGGCGTGGAGGAGGGTGCCGTCGATGTCCGCGTGGAGGTAGAGCTGCGCGACGGTGAGTCCGGACCGCTCGGCGCCGGGCCTCGGTTCGTCGACATCCTCGGGGTCGTCCGGGGTCAGGCCCCACGCCTCGAGGGTGAGCTCGGCGAGGGTGCCGGTGAAACCGCCGGCGGCGGCCATGGCCTCGAGCGCGGGCACGGCCTCGGGTATCCGAGGTGCTAAGGACAAGGCCCAGGCGGCGTGCTCACGCAGGTGAGGCGACGGGGAGGAGAGGAGCGGCACCAGCAGGCCGGAGGCCGTGGCCGCCCCCGCTGCAGCGGCAGCGTGCACCGCGGCGATGGCGGTGAGGTCGTCACCGGAGGCCTCAATGGCGTCTTGGAGCAGCTCGGCGGACGGCGACCCGTCGCGGCGGGCAGCTTCCGTGAGGGCATCCATCAGGTCCAGCGCTGCGAGCAGCGTGGGAGCGCGACGGACTGCGTCAACGATTTCCAGGGTGCTGCCCGCGTGGGGACTCATGCGCACACGCTAGCGGGTGCTGCGTCCTCGGGACCAGCGTGGTGAACGCTTCTCCGTTGGTGGGCCTAACTGGACTTGAACCAGTGACCTCTGCCTTATCAGGGCAGCGCTCTAACCGTCTGAGCTATAGGCCCGTTCACCGACGCGTAACTCTAGCGCACCGCTCGCCAGGGCAGCAAACAGACCCCCGCTCAGCCACCGGCGCGGGCCCTCGCCTTCCGGCTGGCCTCGACCAGCCGCCAGATGAGCGGGGTGAAGATCAACTGCATGGCCAGGTGCATCTTTCCGCCGGGCACGACGATGCTGTTGGCCCGCGACATGAACGAGCCGTCGATCATCGACAGCAGGTAGGGGAAGTCGATGCCGCGTGGGTCCGCGAAGCGGATCACCACCATCGACTCGTCCAGCGTGGGGATCCACCCCGCGATGAACGGGTTGGACGTATCCACCACGGGAACCCGCTGGAAGTTGATGTGGGTATTGGAGAACTGCGGGCAGATGTAGTGCACATAGTCGGGCATCCGGCGCAGGATGGTGTCGGTGACCGCCTCCGTCGAGTAGCCGCGCGTGTTCCGGTCGCGGTGCAGCTTCTGGATCCACTCGAGGTTGATGATCGGCACCACCCCGATCCGCAGATCGACGTGCCGGGCGACGTCGACGGTGTCCGTGCGCACCGCGCCGTGCAGGCCCTCGTAGTAGAGGAGGTCGGTGCCGCCGGGGAGGTCCTGCCAGGGGGTGAAGGTGCCTGGTGGCCGCCCGTAGGTCCGGGCCTCCTCGTCGTCGTGGACGTACTGGCGCACCCGTCCGCTGCCGGTCCGGCCGTATTCCGCGAACAGCTGCTCGAGCTCGACGAAGAGGTTCGCCTCCGGCCCGAAGTGGCTGGGCGCGATCTCGCCGGTTTCAAGGGCATCGGCATAGACCGTCTTCATCTCCTCCCGGTCGTAGCGGTGGAAGGAGTCACCGTGAATCACCGACGACGTGATGGACTCCCGGGCGAAGATAGCCGCGAACGTCTCGGTGACGGTGGTGGTGCCCGCCCCCGAGGAGCCGGTGATGGCGACGACTGGATGCAGATCGGACATGGCTGTCTCCGTCTTCCTAGGGCTCGATGAACAGGGTGCGGCTGTGGAACAGCGGATACGACGAGCCTTCGTCGAGCCCCTGCTCGTGTTCCTGGTAGTACCGCTCGACGCGCGCCACCTCGTCGGCGGCGCCGAAATAGATGGGCAGGCGCTGGGTGAGGGAGGTCGGGACCACGTCGAGTACCCGCTGGGCGCCGGTGCTGGCCGCGCCGCCCGCCTGCTCCGCCAGGAGCGCCAGCGGGGCTGCGTTGTGCATCAGCGGCACCCCCCAGAGAGCGCCGCGGCGGCCGGTGTCAGGCGCCATGAACATCCCGCCGTGGACGAGGACGCGGAACGCCCCGATCACGGCGGACGCGTTCCAGCGCATCTTGAAGTCACGCCCGCGCGGACCCTCCGCCCCGCGGAGGCACTCGTCGACGTACCGCTTCGTGTGTACCGGCCAGTGCATGGCCTCTGACGGGTTGATGGCGAAGCTGTCCGATCGGCTCGGGATGGTCATCCCCCGATCAGTCAGCACGAAGTTGCCGACGTCGCGGTCCAGCGTGAAGCCGTCCACCCCCCGCCCCGTCGTGAGCACCAGCAGCGTGCTGGGCCCGTACAGCCCGAGCCCGGCACACACCTGCCTGGAGCCAGGCTGCAGGAAGTCGGCCTCGGTGCAGGGCGCATCGACGGTGGGGCGCTCCAGAATGGAGAACGCCAGCCCCGCCGTCTGGTTCTCGCAGAGATTGACAGACCCGTGCAGCGCCTCGAAGACCAGGAGGTACCGGGCACGGGGCGAGCGGGAGATCAGGTTGATGCTCGGGTCCCCGGCGACGGAGACGGCGGCCAACTGCTCGATCCCGGCGGCCTGCTCGAGCAGGATCCGGGTGGCGAGCCGGCGCAGTCCCCGATGGAGCTGGGCGTGATCCGCCTGGCCCTCGTGAGCGACGGCGCCCAGCGACAACTGGCCACGGCTGACCATGGCCGCGGTGAGCTTGACCGCCACCGCGACAGCGCTCAGGATGTGGGCGTAGTCGTGCGCCGGGGAATCGTCGCCCTCGTCGTGGAGGTCCAGGAGGTACTGGGTCAAGGTCCGCGGCGCCATGACCG
>DATITN010000049.1:0-3306 GCA_035467795.1 Arachnia sp.
CGCAGCAGCGGGCGCTTCGCGCCGCGGCTGGCGCAACCAGCGGGGACGGCGAGCTTGGCAATCTCGCCCTCACTGGTGGAGCGGGACCTTTCCGCTGTAGGTGCGACCTCCGCTGGTTGAGCCGGGCCAAGCCGCGAAGCGGCGCAGCCCGTGTCGAAACCGACGTGTGCCTTCAGAGAGACGTGGCCAGCGGGACTCTGCACCCGGTGCGATGGTTGTCGCGCAGCAGCCCGCGCTTCGCGCCGCGGCTGGCGCAGCCAGCTGTCAGGTGACTTCGTTCAGCGGGTGGGCGTTTCACGTGAAACGCGCCACCGGCGCTTCGCGGTCCACCACCCGAGTTGGGTAGAGTCATCGCGGACACCAAGGAGGCCCCCGGATGGCGTTGTTCTTCCGAAAGCGCAAGTCGCAACAGGCGAATGATGAAGAGCTGTGGAAGGAACACAGCAACGTTTCACGTGAAACGGGGTCGCACCCCAGACGGGCCGTCCGCGACACCGAATCCAGCGTCGAATCCGAGTATGGCGACGAGATGGTCGACTTCGACTCCCCCGCCACAACTCTCCCCCGGCCGGCGAGCCCCCGCATCGTCGTGGTGGCCAATCAGAAGGGCGGCGTGGGTAAAACGACCACGACGGTGAACATCGCGCACGCGATGGCGCTGGGTGGCCTCAACGTGCTCGTCGTCGACAATGACCCCCAGGGCAACGCCTCCACCGCCCTCGGCATCAAGCACAGCCCCGGCACCAAGGGCACCTACGAGGTTCTCCTCGAGGGCGTCGGTATCATCGAACACGCGCAGCCGTCTCCGCACTCACCGAACCTCCATGTGCTTCCAGCGGCCATCGACCTTGCGGCAGCTGAACTCGAACTCGTGAATCTCCGCGGACGCGAGCACCGGATGCGCGATGCCATCAAGCAGTATGTCGACGAGTCCGGCGTGGACTACATCTTCTTCGATTGCCCGCCGTCGCTCGGGCTGCTCACGCTGAACGCCCTCGTGGCCGCCAACGAGATCCTCGTGCCCATCCAGACGGAGTACTACGCGCTCGAGGGTGTCACCCAGTTGATGCGCACCATTGCGCGGGTCAAGGGCAACCTCAACGACGACCTCGAGCTGAGCACCATCCTGCTCACCATGTACGACGCCCGAACGAACCTGTCCCGCGAGGTGGCCGACGAGGTGCGCAAACACTTCCCTGAACAGACGCTCACCCACGAGATCCCGCGCTCCGTGCGCATCGCTGAGGCTCCGAGCTATCAGCAGACCGTCCTGAACTACCAGCCCAAGTCTCCGGGCGCCCTCGCTTACACGGCTGCAGCTCGTGAGATGGCCGAGCGCGCACAGAAGGTGGATGAATGATGGCTGCACTGAAGAAGAGCGCCCTCGGCCAAGGCCTCGGTGACCTGTTCGCCCGAACCGACGACGACAAGGCCGAACAGCTGAGCGACGGCTCCACGTTCGCCGACCTCCCACTCCAGCAGATCGCTCCGAATCCGCATCAGCCGCGCACGGTGTTCGACGAGGATGACCTCAACGAGCTCGCCGACTCGATCGCCGAGTTCGGCGTTCTGCAGCCGGTGGTCGTGCGGCGGAGCGGCGACAACGCCTACGAGTTGGTGATGGGGGAGCGACGCCTCCGGGCCAGCCAAATGGCCGGTCGCGAGACCATCCCCGCCATCATCAGAGGCACAGACGACACGGCGCTCCTGCGTGACGCACTCCTGGAGAACCTTCACCGCGCCAACCTGAACCCCATCGAGGAAGCGAACGCCTACTCCCAGTTGCTCCGCGACTTCGAGTGCACCAAGGAGGACCTCGCCCAGCGGATCCACCGCTCACGCCCGCAAGTCTCCAACACTTTGCGCCTGCTCAACCTGCCCACGCGGATACAGACGAAGGTCGCGGCGGGTGTCCTGTCCGCCGGCCACGCGCGTGCCCTGCTGGGCCTGCCTGACGCGGAGTCCCAGGAGGAGTTGAGCGACAGGATCATCGCAGAAGGACTGTCGGTCAGGTCGACCGAGGAGATCGTCGCGCTCGGGCGGGGGAGTGCCCACCGCACCACCGTCTCGCGGACCCCTCGCCTTCCCTCTGAGCGGGAGCGGGAACTGGCCACTCACCTGAGCGACCACTTCGACACGCGGGTCAAGGTGAACATCGGACGAAACAAGGGCAGGATCACCATCGAGTTCGCCAGCGGGGAGGACCTCGACCGGATCGTCGCGGTGCTCGACGGCAGAACGCTCTAGCTATTTATGTGTATAACCATAGAGCAATATAGCGACAAAGCAGTAGACAGAGTTAACGAGGAATGGACATGACCACTGAGACCCCCGCCGCGACCGTCGCCCCGGCCGACATACCCGCCATCAGGTCCGCGCTGCTCCGCTACCGCGTCATGGCCTACGTCGTCGGCGTGCTCCTCGTCGTGCTGGTGTGTGTGGGCCTGCCCCTGAAGTACATCTGGGGAGATGGCCGGGTGGTGGTGTGGACCGGGATGCCGCACGGCTGGCTGTACATGGTGCTCCTCATCACGGCCTACGACCTCGGCCGTCGGGTGAAGTGGTCCATCAAGTGGTTCCTCGCCATCATGGCCGCTGGGACGGTCCCGTTCCTGTCGTTCGTCGCCGAGCACTTCGCCACGAAGAACGTCCGGGCGACGATCGCGGCCAGCGAGAGCGCCTGAGATAGGCGTTCTGCCTCAAGTAGCGCAGTGAGGGTCCCGCGTCGCGAAGCGACCGCTGGAGTCACTCGGTCGAAGCCCCGGGCCAAGAGCGAGGGTGGGGGACGGCAGGGCGGCGCTGCGCCGCGGTGCCCAACCCGACGATCACCCAGCTGGCATCCCGCCCAAGCAGACTTGACCCCAACGCCGCCCTGCCGGCCCACACCCGGACGAGACAACGCCACAGGCACGACGAGTGCGGGGAGACGGGAGACGATGACCCGGCGGCCTCGGCTACTTGACCACCGACCCGGGTGGCCGGAACATCGAGACAGTGGACAACGGCCGCCCGGGCATCGTCTCATGGGTCACCGCACCCGACCAAGAGATAGGCGTAGAGGCGGTGGTCACGACTCTTCGAGACGGGCCACGCCGCTTCGCGGGCGGCCCTCCTCAGGGTGCTGTAGGTGGTCGGGGCCCCCCCACACAGCACCAGACCTAGCCACATCACTGCACCTGATCAGCGGAGGTTAGCCGGATGAGCGCCTGCAGCGTCCTTCCCGAAGCCACGGGCGACGTCGATCCCGACCGCCACAGCACCCGCCGCGAACACCCACCCCTGCAGCGCGTACCCGCGATGCGTCGC
>DATITN010000050.1:0-4262 GCA_035467795.1 Arachnia sp.
CGTTCGGATTGCCGTCGATCTGGGAGGCGGTGCAGGTGTGCGGCGCCTCCCGCCTCGGGCATGGTGTGCGGATCGCCGACGACATCGACGTCACGGACGACGGGGCACTCCTCGGACGGCTCGCCAACTACGTCCGCGACGCTCGCATCGCGCTTGAGGTCTCCCCGTCGTCGAACCTGCAGACCGGGATCGCCCAGACCATGGCGAGCCACCCCGTGGACATGCTGCACCGGCTGGGATTCAACGTGAGCGTCAACTGCGACAACCGGCTGATGAGCGCCACGACGATGTCGCGGGAGTTCGCGCTGCTCAGCGAGACCTTCGGCTGGACCCTCGTCGACGTGGAGCGCGTCACCGTCAACGCGATGCGAGCCGCGTTCCTTCCCCACGACCAGCGCGAGCGGATCATCGCGCACGTCATCGTCCCGGCCTACGCCGCGGCGCAGTGATCCTCGAACCTCCCGCCGGGGCGCCGCGTCTCAGTCTGCGCTGGGTCAGCGGCGGGGCGGCCCGGGATGTCGTCGGCCACCTGATGGCGGCCAACCACCAGTGGTATGTGCTGCTGCCGGAGGACCGGCCGGCGGTGTGGGTGCCGCGGGCGGAGGCAACGGGGGTGCGCCGCGTGCCTGAGCGCAGCGTGCTTCCGGTGTCGCGGCCAGAGGACCTCGAGCGGGCGCTGGAGCAGGCCAGGCCCGCGACCCTCCGCGCGCGGCTCGGCGGTTGGCGGCTGAGCGGGCACGGTGTCCTGGCCGTCGGCGACCCTGGGGCTGCCCTCGAGGACGCGCTGCGGGAGGCGGAGGCTTGGTGCGCTGGATCCGCCCCGGTCCGGACCCTGCCCGGCGGCCCGACGGAGTCTCTCCTGGCCCTCGGCCTGAGCAGCTACGGCGGCGTCGTGGTCCTCACCTCCGATCGCACCGCCCCGTCGCTGCCCGGGGCGGTGCCGCTGACGAGGGGCTGGGCCGTGGAGGTCCACATCGGTGACCAGGCGGGGCTCGAGGCTGCGACGGCGGCCGGCTTCGCCGAGCGCTACCGCGCCGCCATCCTGACCCGCCCGTGAACGTGGGTCCACCGGACGGTGGATAGCGGGCGGGCGACGAGGGGATGGTTCTGCGGGCAGCATCGGAGCCATGCTGAACAGACTCTTCTTCTCCGCGGCCACCTGGACCGCCCTGGGCCTCGCCTCCGGGTTGTACTGGCGCGAAATGACCAAGCTCAACGACTTCACCGGCCACACCCAGCTCGCCACGGCCCACACCCACGCACTGGCACTCGGCACGTTGATGCTGCTGGTGGTACTGGCCCTGGCCAGGAGTTTCGCGCTCGGGGACAAGGCCACGACGCTGTTCACCGTGCTGTGGAACGTGGGCCTCGGCCTCACGTTCGGGGCCATGATCGTCAAGGGGACGTTGCAGGTCCTCGAGATCCCCATCGCGACCTCCCCGATGTGGGCGGGCATCGGCGGACTCGGCCACATGGTCTTGAGCGGGACCTTCGTCTACCTGTTCGTGATCATGCGCCGCGCACTGTCCGCCGCCCCGGCCACCGCTACCGTGGAGGCGTGACGACGACGACGGCCGACCACCCCCCGCGGTTCTCGGCGGCCTGGTGGCTGAGGCTGGGACAGGCGCTCCTGTTCGTGGGACTGCTCGTGGTGGCCACCGCGCTGGCCTGGATCGAGGGGGCCGGCTGGCCGGTGCTGGCCCTGGCGGGCATGATGCTGGTGGCCTTCGTCGCCGGGCTCTCCCTCCAGCCGCGGCTCGGGATCCTCGGGCGGTCGGTGTGGGTGGGGGTGTTGTTCCTCGGTTCGGTGACGTCGATGGTGCTGTCGCGGGAGTTCCTCTGGGTGGTGTTCCCGCTGTGGCTGCTGGCCGGCTCTGTGTTGCCCCTGCTCGCCTCCCTGTTGCTGACCGCGGTCACGCTGGCCGTGGTCGTCACGGTCCTGGCGATGACCGATGGGCACAGCGTGGGCGGAGTCCTGGGACCGCTGGTGGGGGCGCTGGTGGCGGTGGGCGTTGCCCGAGGAGTGCTCCTGTTCGAGCACGAGGCCTCCGAACACCGACGGCTGTTGGCCGAGGTGCTCCGGGCCGAGGATGAGACGGCCAGGCTTCAGCGCGAGGCCGGGGTGCTCGCCGAGCGGCAGCGCCTCGCCCACGACATCCATGACACCCTGGCGCAGGGCTTCTCCTCCATCGTGCTGCTGGCGCGCGCGGCCATCCGGGCAGGGGATCCCGCCGCTGCCGCCCACCTGATGGGGCAGATCGAGGCCACCGCGGCCGAGAACCTGGCGGAGTCGCGTCGCGTCGTCATGGCGTTGGCGCCCGAAGCGCCAGGGGCGGGAGGTCTGGCCGCGCCCCTGGGGCGGCTCACCGCCGAGGTGGCGGGGGCTCTGGGGGCCGAGTGGGCGGTCACCGTCGATCCGGACCTGCCCAGGCTGGCCACGCCCATCGAGGTGGCGTTGCTTCGCGGGGCCCAGGGCGCCCTGTCCAACGTGCGGCTCCATTCCGGGGCCGGGCGGATCAACGTCGAGCTGGCGCGCGCCGGGGACGAGGTGCACCTGGACGTCGTCGACGACGGCGTCGGGTTCGACTCCGCGCGCCCCGTCGTCGCCGGTCCCCTGGGCGGATACGGGCTGCGTGCGCTGCGCGAAAGGTTCACCGAGCTGGGAGGCGGCGTCGAGGTGGAGTCAGATCCCGGCGGCACCGCCGTGGCGCTGCGGCTCCCGCTGATTCCGGCAGCCGAGGTGTCGCGGTGACCCGCGTGCTGATCGTCGACGACCACCCCGTGGTGCGCTCAGGGCTGCGCGCCCTGCTCGACGGAGCCGACGCCGTCGAGGTGGTGGGCGCCGCCGCCTCAGGCGAGGAGGCGCTGAGGCTCGCCTCGGAGACGTGCCCGGACGTCGTGCTGTGCGACCTGCGGCTGGGGCCCGGTCTCGACGGTGTGGGCGTCACGTCGGCTCTGCAGGCCCAGAAGGGCGGGCCGGCGGTCCTGATCCTCACCACGTATGACAACGACTCCGACATCGCGCGCGCTGTGCTGGCCGGGGCGTCCGGCTACCTCCTCAAGGACGCGGAGCCTGAGGACATCGTCTCCGGGATCGCTGATGCCGCGGCGGGGCGGCTGGTGTTGTCGCGGGACATGGAGGGGCGGGTCGTGGAGCGCATGGCCCAAGGGGTCCCGACACTGAGCGCCCGCGAGCTCGACGTTCTCCGCCTCGTCGAGGAAGGGGTCACCAACAGGGGGATCGCCAAGCGGTTGTTCATCTCCGAGGGGACCGTCAAGACGCACCTCGTCCACGCGTACGCCAAGCTGGGCGCCGAGTCCCGCACCGCCGCGGTCGCGGCCGCGCGGCGCCACGGACTGCTGGACTGAGCCGCTCAGGCGCCCACGTCGTGCAGGTGGTGCACGAGGTCGTGCACGAAGTAGCGGCCGAGCGAGAGCGCCGTGAACCGCGACCCGTTGCCGCGCAGCCCCGTCCACTCCCACTGCTCGCCTTCGGGCTCGGCCCACGCCTTCGCCGCGGACTTGGCGCGCTCGCCCACGAGGACCCGGGTGGCGTTGGCGTCTGAGAGCCAGTACTCCTCGTCGGTGGCGGCCGCGTCCTGGTCCCAGTCCTCGAACTCGGCGCCCGCGCCGTCGCTGGCCAGGATCAGGTTGAGACGGATGGTCATGACCTCGCACACGTCCGCGACGTGCCGGGCGTACTCGATGGTTGACCAGGTGGTGGGCTGCGGCCGCCGCTCCGCGGCCCGCCCCTCCAGCGCCTTCTGGAAGCGGGCCGCGGCGTCGCGGATCAGACCGGGAAGTGCCTCCGGGCTGACAGCGGCCGGATCGAAGCCGCACTCGGGGCACGGCCGCTCGGTCACCCAGGTCCAGTCCTTGGTGTCGGGGACGGTGGGCTCGGGCGTGATGGACGGATGGCTCATGGTGGCGAGACTAACCGATCCACTAGGCTCGGCCGCGTGATCGTTGCCGCCGCCGATGGGTCCGCACTCTCCAACCCGGGACCCGCTGGCTGGGCCTGGTACGTCAGCGACGACATCTGGGCCGCCGGTGGCTGGGACCACGGCACCAACAACATGGGCGAGCTGATGGCCGTGCTCGACCTGCTCCGCTCCACCGCACACCTCGACGAGCCGCTACGCATCCTGTGCGACTCGCAGTACGTCATCAACTCTCTCACCAAGTGGTTGCCTGGCTGGAAGCGCAAGGGGTGGAAGAAGGGCGACGGCAAGCCGGTCCTCAACGTGGAGCTGATGAAGGAG
>DATITN010000051.1:0-20342 GCA_035467795.1 Arachnia sp.
AACCCGACCCCGACCGCACCCACCAGACTCCCAGGGCTCGCTCAGGAGCGGTCGAGGAGCACCTTGAGGAACGTGCCGGTGGCGGACCCCTCGGTCACGGCGATCTCCTCCGGGGTTCCCGTCGCGATCACCTGGCCGCCCCTGTTGCCGCCGTCGGGTCCCATGTCGATGACCCAGTCAGCCGACTTGATCACGTCCAGGTTGTGCTCGATCGTCACCACCGTGTTCCCGGCGTCAACCAGTCTCTGCAGGACCGCCAGGAGCCGGCGGATGTCCTCGAAGTGCAGGCCAGTGGTGGGCTCGTCGAGCACGTACAGGGTCCGCCCGGTTGAGCGCTTCTGCAGCTCGGCGGCCAACTTGACGCGCTGCGCCTCTCCGCCGGAGAGCGTGGTGGCAGGCTGCCCCAACCGCACGTATCCGAGGCCAACCTCCGTCAGGGTGCGGAGGAACCGTGCGATGGACTGGATGGACTCGAAGAACTCCACCGCCTCGCTGATCGGCATGTCCAGCACTTCGGCGATGGTCTTGCCCTTGTAGTGCACCTCGAGGGTCTCCCGGTTGTACCGGCCGCCGTGGCACACCTCGCACGGCACGTAGACGTCGGGGAGGAAGTTCATCTCGATCTTGATGGTGCCGTCGCCCATGCAGTGCTCGCACCGGCCTCCCTTGACGTTGAAGGAGAATCGGCCCGGCTGGTAGCCGCGCACCTTCGCCTCAGGCGTCTGCGAGAAGAGGGTCCGGATCTTGTCGAAGACGCCGGTGTAGGTGGCGGGGTTGGACCGCGGGGTGCGGCCGATCGGCGACTGGTCCACCTGGATGACCTTGTCGATGTGCTGCAGCCCCTCCAGCGACTTGTGCCGGCCCGGCACCGCCTTCGACCCGTAGATGGCCTTCGCCGCCGCGGTGTAGAGGATGGAGTTGACCAGCGAGGACTTGCCGGAGCCGGAGACGCCGGTCACGGCGATGAACTGGCCCAGGTTGAAGGCTGCGTCGATGCCGCGCAGGTTGTGCTCGCGCGCGCCCTTGACGACGATCTGGTGTCCGTTTCCGGGGCGCCGCACCGCCGGGACGGGGATGGACAGCCGGCCTGAGAGGTAGGCGCCGGTTCGCGATTCCGGATGGTTGAGGAGGGCCTCGACCGGGCCGGACACGACCACCTCGCCGCCGCCCTCCCCCGCGCCGGGGCCGATGTCGACGGCCCAGTCCGCGGCGCGGATGGTGTCCTCGTCGTGCTCGACGACGATGAGCGTGTTGCCGAGGTCGCGGAGCCTGTGCAGGGTCTCGATGAGGCGCAGGTTGTCGCGCTGGTGAAGGCCGATGCTCGGCTCATCCAGCACGTACAGAACCCCCACGAGGCCGGAACCGATCTGGGTGGCCAACCTGATGCGCTGCGCCTCGCCGCCGGAGAGGGTGCCGGCCGCCCGCGACAACGTCAGGTAGTCCAGCCCCACGTCGAGCAGGAAGCGGAGCCGGGCGCCGATCTCCTTGACGAGGCGCTCGGCGATGGTGGCGTCGCGTTCGGTGAGTTCGAGCGCGGCGAGGAAGCTCGCCGCTTCACCGATGGAGAGGCTGGAGAGGTCCGCGATGGTGCGGCCAGCCACGGTGACCGCCAGGCTGGAGGGCTTCAGCCGCGCCCCTCCACATGCGGCGCAGTTGATCTCGCGCATGTATCCACCCCAGCGGTCCCGTGCCGAGTCGGTCTCCGCCTCGTCGTGGCGCCTGCGGATGAAGGGAATGACACCTTCATACTTCTGTGAGAAGGACCGCACCCGGCCGAAGCGGTTCCGGTAGCTCACCACCACGTTGCCCTTGGCGCCGTGCAGGAGGAGCTTCCGCGCCGCCGGAGACAGCTCCCGCCACGGCTCGTCCACCGAGAACCCGTGCTCCTCGGCGAGGGAGCGCAGCACGTGTTCGTAGTGCGACTTGATGGTGGGCGTGGTCCAGGGCGCGATGGCACCCTCGGCCACGGACAGGTCGTCGTTGGGGATGAGCAGCTCGGGGTCCGGGTCCAGCAGAGTGCCGAGGCCGGAGCATTCCGGGCAGGCGCCCCAGGGCCCGTTGAAGGAGAACTGTCGCGGCTCCAGTTCGTCGATGTTGACGTCGTGCTCGTTGGGGCAGCCCATCTTCTCCGAGAAGCGGCGCTCACGCTCAGGGTCGGTGGCGGGCAGGTCCACGAAGTCGATGGTCACCACTCCGCCGGCCAGGCCCAGCGCGGTCTCCACGGACTCGGTGATGCGCTGCTTGGCGTTGGGCCGCACCACGGCGCGGTCCACGACCACCTCGACGTCGTGCTTGCGGTTCTTGTCGATCGACGGCAGCTCCGTCAGCGGATAGGTTTCACCGTCGATGCGGACCCGGCTGTAGCCGTCGCCGACGAGCTGGCGGAACAGCTCGGCGTGCTCGCCCTTGCGGCCGCGCACCAGCGGGGCGAGGATCTGGAAGCGGGTCCCCTCGTCCATCGACATCAGCCGGTCCACGATCTGCTGCGGAGTCTGCCGCCCGATCACGGCCCCGCACACCTCGCAGTGGGGCACGCCGATCCTGGCGAACAGCAGGCGGAGGTAGTCGTAGACCTCCGTGATGGTGCCGACGGTGGAGCGCGGGTTGCGGCTGGTGGACTTCTGGTCGATGGACACTGCGGGCGACAGCCCCTCGATGAAGTCCACGTCCGGCTTGTCCATCTGCCCGAGGAACATGCGCGCGTAGGCCGACAGGGATTCGACGTAGCGTCGCTGCCCCTCCGCGAAGATCGTGTCGAAGGCAAGCGAGGACTTGCCGGAGCCGCTCAACCCGGTGAAGACGATCAGAGAGTCCCTCGGCAGCTCGAGGGAGACATTCTTCAGGTTGTGCACGCGGGCACCCCGCACGACGAGCCGATCATTCACGCCCGCCATGGTACGGCTTTGCTAGGTTGGGGCCATGCCCACGAGCCGTGCCCCCTTCGTCGACGTGGTTGCCGCGGTGCGCGAGCACACGTCCCAGCTGCTTGGGCGGACCATCGGCCTGTCGGACGAGGACTGGGCCGCGCCGACGGCTCTGCCCGGCTGGACCCGCAGCCACGTGGCCGCCCATCTCGTCGACGGAGCCCGCAGACTGGTGCGCGTCATCGACGGGCTGCACTCCGGGCAGTCGCGAACGATGTACGACTCGGAGGCCGAAGAGCGACGCACCGTCGAGTTGGGCGCCCTGGCCGGCGGGTTGGAGCTGCAGATCCAGCTCGACACCACCGCCAGCGAGCTGCAGGAGCTGTTCGGCTCACTGGAGGGCGACTCATCCCCGGTGGATCTTCGGCCCGGATACCGGATCAAGGCGTGGCAGATCCCGCTGTCCCGGCTCGGCGAGGTCGTCCTGCACGAGATGGATCTCGACAGCCGCTCCACCACCATGGACCTGGCACCTGAGACCGCGGTGTCGCTGCTGGCCTTCCAGGTCGAGCGGCTGGCGCATCGCCACGACCGCCCCGCCGTGCGCCTGGTGGCCGACGAGGGCTACGAGGCCGTCCTCGACGGCGAGGGCGACTTCACCGAGGTGCGCGGCCCAGCCGCGGATCTCATCGCGTGGCTGGCGCGCGGCGTCAATTCCCCCCGGCTGATCCGCACCTTCTCCTGACCGGAGCCCTCCGTCGGGCGGGCTGTCGGTGGGCGCTATTACCCTGGCTCTTATGCGTCCACTCGAAGAGCTTCAGCGCCAGGTGGCGCCGTTGCAGGTCATCTCCGACTATCAGCCTGCCGGGGACCAGCCGCGCGCCATCGCCGAGTTGCAGCGCCGGATCGGGGCCGGCGAAAAGGACGTGGTGCTGCTGGGCGCCACCGGCACCGGCAAGACGGCCACCGTCGCCTGGCTCGCCGAGCGGCTGCAGAGGCCCATGCTGGTGATGCAGCCCAACAAGACGCTTGCCGCCCAGTTCGCCAACGAGCTGAGGGAGCTCCTCCCCAACAACGCCATCGAGTACTTCGTCTCCTACTACGACTACTACCAGCCGGAGGCCTACCTCCCCCAGACGGACACCTACATCGAGAAGGACTCCTCCCTCAACGAGGAGGTGGAGCGGATGCGGCACGCGGCCACCAGCTCGCTGCTCACCCGGCGCGACGTCATCGTCGTGGCCACCGTCTCGGCCATCTACGGCCTGGGCACGCCTCAGGAGTACCTGGAGCAGCGTGTCACCCTGCGCGTGGGCGACGAGATGGACCGGGACCAGCTCCTGCGCCACCTGGTGGACATCCAGTACGCCCGCAACGACATCGGCGCCGGCCGCGGCACCTTCCGGGTCAAGGGCGACACGCTGGAGGTGTTCCCGATGTATGAGGAGAACGCGGTACGGGTGGAGTTCTTCGGCGACGAGATCGAGCGGATCGCCACCATGCATCCCCTCACCGGGTCCGTGATCCGGGAGGAGCAGGAGACCTACATCTTCCCCGCCACGCACTACTCGGCGGGCGCCCACCGGATGGAGCGGGCCATCTCCGGCATCGAGGTGGAGTTGGCACAGCGGCTCGCCGAGTTCGAGTCGCAGGGCAAGCTCCTCGAGGCGCAGCGCCTCCGGATGCGCACGAGCTACGACATCGAGATGATGCGCCAGATCGGCACCTGTTCCGGCATCGAGAACTACTCGCTGCACATCGACGGCCGCGCCCCCGGATCGGCGCCGAGTTGCCTGGTGGACTACTTCCCAGAGGACTTCGTGCTCATCGTCGACGAGTCGCACGTCACCATCCCCCAGATCGGCGGCATGTACGAGGGCGACGCCTCCCGCAAGCGCACCCTCGTGGAACACGGCTTCCGGCTGCCGAGTGCCATCGACAACCGGCCGCTGAAGTTCGACGAGTTCGTGGAGCGGATCGGGCAGACGGTCTACCTCTCGGCCACCCCCGGGCCCTACGAGATGGAGCGCTCGGACGGCTTCGTCGAGCAGATCATCCGTCCCACCGGCCTCGTGGATCCGGAGGTGGTGTTGAAGCCCACCAAGGGTCAGATCGACGACCTCATGGCGGAGGTCAAGCAGCGCGTCGAGCTCAACGAGCGAATCCTCGTCACCACCCTCACCAAGAAGATGGCCGAGGATCTGACGGACTATCTGATGGATCACGGGATCCGCACGCGCTACCTGCACTCGGACATCGACACAATCCGGCGCATCGAGCTGCTGCGCGAGCTGCGCCTGGGCGAGTACGACGTGCTGGTGGGCATCAACCTGCTGCGCGAGGGCCTGGACCTTCCCGAGGTGTCGCTGGTGGCCATCCTGGACGCTGACAAGGAGGGGTTCCTGCGCTCGGCGCGCTCCCTGATCCAGACCATCGGGCGCGCCGCCCGAAACGTGGCGGGCCAGGTGCACATGTACGCGGACAAGATCACCCCGTCGATGGCGCAGGCCATCGACGAGACGAACCGGAGGCGCACCATCCAGGTGGCCTACAACCAGGAGCGCGGCCTGGATCCGCAGCCCCTGCGCAAGCGCATCGCTGACGTCTCTGAGATGCTCGCGCGGGAGGACGCTGACACGGATCAGCTGCTTGAGGCGGCGAAGCCATCGGGCCGTAAGGGCCTGGATGCGACGAGGCTGGCCCAGGACGAGCTGACCACACTGATCGCGGACCTCACAGCAGCGATGCACCAGGCTGCTTCGGAGCTGCACTTCGAGGTGGCGGCGCGGCATCGCGACGAGATCTCGGACCTGAAGAAGGAGCTCCGCGGCATGATCGAGGCGACGAAGTAGGCCCTCCGGGCCCGCCCCTAGACTTCACCACACCCCATCACCACCTGAGAGAGGCCACTATGACCGTGCGTTTCGGTATCCTCGGCGCCGCCGGGATCACCCCGTCCGCCCTCATCGCCCCCGCCCACGCCAACCCTGATGTGCGGCTGACGGCCGTGGCCGCCCGCAACCGGGCCCGCGCCGAGGAGTTCGCCGCCGAGCACGGCATCGAGCAGGTGCTGGACTCCTACGACGACCTTCTCGCCTCCCCGGATGTGGACGCCGTCTACATCCCGCTGCCCAACTCCGCCCATGCCGAGTGGACCGTGCGCGCTGCGCGCGCCGGCAAGCATGTCCTGGTGGAGAAGCCGTACGCCTCCAACGCGGAGGAGGCCCGGCGGGCCGTCAGCGAGATCGCCGGCCTGCCAGTGGTGGTGATGGAGGCATTCCACTACCGGCACCACCCCCTCATCCACCGGGTTGAGGAGATCCTCGCCGCCGGCACCATCGGCACCCTCACCTCCGCGAGCGCCGTGTTCGACGTCCAGGTGCCTGACCGCAGCAACATCCGATACAACTGGGACCTCGCCGGGGGCGCCACCATGGACCTGGGCTGCTACTCCATCCACCTGCTGCGCACTCTGCTCAAGGCGGAGCCCACCGTCGTGTCGGCCCAGGCCCGGCGGTTTGAGGGAGGCCAGATCGACGAGGCCCTCACCGCCCAGCTTGAATTCCCGGGCGGCGTGACGGCCACGGCGTCGAGTTCCCTGCTGGAGGACGTCCAGGCCCAGACCGCGCGCCTGGTCGGCACGCTCGGCACCATCGAGTTCGAGGGCTTCGTCAAGCCGCACGGCGGGAACAGCCTCACGGTGACGGTGGGCGACCACTCCACGACGGAGACGGTCGCGCCAGATGTGACCAGCTACGGGGCCCAGTTGAGCGCCTTCGTGGCGGCCGTCGAGGAGGGCGGCCCCGTGGTGATCGACGCCGCAGACTCGATCGCCACCATGGAGGTCATCGACGCGTGCTACCGGGCGGCCGGCCTTGAGCCGCGCCGAGCCGTCGCCTGGGCCTGACGCGCCGGTGTCCATGGACTGAACAGAGTTGCCGAGGGTCCCGTCGAGGACTTAGCCTTACCTAAGTTACATTTTTGCAATGTTCTTAGGAGCTATTTATATGTCGCGGACCCTTCTTGCTCTTCCCCTCGTGGCGAGCCTGTTCGCTCTGGGGGCCTGCTCCCCGGAGGCGCCCGCCAACGGGGCAGCGCCGTCGGCCGACGCGTCGCAGGATGAGGCCACCACCCTGACGCTGTACTCCGGCCGCAGCGAGGATCTGGTCGCCCCCCTGCTCGAGAAGATCGAAGGAGCCACCGGCGTGACGGTGGAGGTTCGCTACGCCGGAACCGCCGAACTGGCCGGCCAGCTGCTCGAGGAGGGCGACCGCTCGCCCGCCTCGCTCTTCTTCTCCCAGGACGCCGGGGCGCTTGGTGAGCTGAGCAAGGCCGGGCTGCTGGCCCCGATGCCCCAGGACATCCTGGACACCGTCGAGCCGGCCTTCCGGGACCCCAACGGCAGCTGGGTGGCCACGTCCGGGCGGATCCGGGTGCTCGCCGTCAATCCCGAGACGGCGCCTGATGCCCTGGGCTACTCGGCCATCGACGACCTTCTTGATCCCGCCAACCGCGGCCAGATCGGGATCGCCCCCACCAACGCCAGCTTCCAGTCGTTCGTGACCGCGCTCCGCGTCGCCAAGGGAGAGGTCGCGGCCGAGGAATGGCTCACCTCGCTCACCGCCCTCGAGCCGAAGACCTACGAGAAGAACACCGCCATCCTCGAGGCGGTGGACGCAGGGGAGATCGGCATCGGACTGATCAACCACTACTACTGGCACCAGCTGCGGGCCGAGGTGGGCGATGACATCACCGCCGAGCTCGTCTACCTGGACGCCGGGGACCCGGGTGCGCTGCTCAACGTCGCCGGGGTCGGCATCCTCAACTCCGCCGACGATCAGGAGGCCGCCGCGAAGGTCGCCGCCTTCCTGGTCAGCGACGAGGCGCAGCAGTTCTTCGCCGACGAGACCGCCGAGTACCCGGTGGTGTCGGGCATTACCAGCGAGTTCGAACTCGCGCCCATCGACGCGTCGAGCCAGGAGGGCGTCGATCTCAACGACCTCGATTCCCTGGCCGACACACAGGCACTGTTGAGGAAGGTCGGACTGATCTGAGCGTCATCAGCGTCGCGCTTCAGCGTCCTCACCTCCCGCGCACCGCGCTGTGGGTGTGGACGCTGGCGGTCGTTCTCGTGACGCTGATTCCCGGGATCTACCTCGTCGTCCGCGCCAGCCAGGCAGGGCTGGCTGGGCTGGTGCAGATCCTGGTGGAGAGCCGGGCGGCGGAGCTGCTGGTCAGCTCGTTGCTCCTCGTGGGGGCCGTCACCGCGGTGGCCTGCGTGGTGGGCGTGGTGCTGGCGTTCCTCGTCGAGCGCACCGACCTGCGGGGCCGACGGGTGTGGCGCGTGGCCCTCGCCCTGCCCTTGGCGGTGCCCAGCTACGTGGCGGCCTACGCCTGGGTCTCCACCGTCGGCGCCCAGGGGTTCTGGTGGTCGGTGGTGGTGTTGGGGCTGGGGACGTACCCCTACGTCTTCCTCTCCGTCTCCGCGGCGCTGCGCCGCGCGAACCAGAACGCCGAGGACGTGGCCCGCAGCATGGGCCTGTCCGGTTGGGCGGTCTTCGGGCGGGTCACCTTCCCCCATCTGAAGCCATCGATGGCAGCGGGCGCCCTGCTGGTGGCCCTCTACGCGCTCTCGGACTTCGGCGCAGTCTCACTGCTGCGCTACGACTCGTTCACCCGCGCCATCTTCATGAGCTACCGCGCCTCCTTCGACCGGACCACCGCGGCCGTGCTCGCGTTGCTCCTGATGGCGTGCACGCTGGCGATCACCTGGGCGGAGATCCGGATGCGGGGCCGGGCCGCCCGATCCGACGCGGTGGCCCACCGCACCCAGCAGCCCCTGCCCCTCGGGGCGTGGTCGGCATCCGCCTCGACCGCCGCCGCCGTCGTGCTCGGGCTCAGCCTCGTCTACCCGCTGACCGTTGTCACCGGATGGACGTTCGCTGGGCGGAGCGCCGGGGTGGACTGGGCCGACCTGGGCCTGGCGACGTGGTCCACGCTCTGGATCTGCACACTCGCCGCGGCCGTCATCGTGGCCGTGTGCCTGCCCGTCGGCTGGGTCACCGGCCGCTCCGAGTCGAGGGCGTCGGCGTGGGTGCAGCACAGCCTCTACGTCGCCCACGCGTTGCCTGGTCTGGTGGTGGCCTTGGCGCTGGTCTTCTTCAGCGTCCGCTTCCTCGAGCCCTGGTACCAGCGCACACCGGTGCTCATCCTGGCCTACCTGGTGCTCTTCGCCCCGTTGGCCGTGGGGGCCATCCGAAACGCCGTCCTGCAGTGCCCCCCGTCGCTGGAGGAGGTGGCAGGCTCCCTGGGCCTTGGCCCGCTGGCCACCTTCTTCCGGGTCACCCTCCCCCTGGCCACCCCGGGGGTGGTCTCCGGGTTCGTCCTGGTGCTGCTGACCGCCATGAAGGAACTCCCCGCCACGCTCCTCCTCAAGCCCACCGGCGTGGACACGCTCGCCACCCGGCTGTGGATGAACACCGACAACCTCGCCTACGCAGCCGCCGCACCCTACGGTGTGGCGCTCGTGCTGGCCGCCGTCCCCGCCACCCTTGCGCTCTCGCTTGCAGAGCGCGGAAGGAGAACCCCATGAGCCTCCAGATCAGTGGAGTGAGGCACGCCTTCGGCGCCAACACCGTGCTCCGCGACGTCGACTTCACGGTGGAACGGGGGCACCTGGCCGCCATCCTCGGGCGCTCCGGCTGCGGGAAGACCACCCTGCTGCGCATCATCGCAGGACTCACCCGCCCGGACGAGGGCAGCATCGTGCTGGCCGGTCGTGATCTCACGGGGATCCCCGCGCAGCACCGGCGCATCGCGCTGGTGCCTCAGGAGGGCGCGCTCTTCCCCCACCTCAGCGTGGCCGGCAACGTCGGCTTCGCGGTGCGGGGGCGGCACCGTCGGAGCCGGATCGCCGACATGCTGGATCTGGTGGGCCTGCAGGATCTGGGCGACCGCATGCCGCACGAGATCTCCGGCGGCCAGGCGCAACGGGTGGCGCTGGCACGCGCCCTCGCGGTGCAACCCGACCTGGTGCTCCTCGATGAGCCGTTCTCCGCGCTCGACGCGGCGACCCGCACGGCGATGCGCAGCGACGTCCGGCGTGTCCTCCACGACGCCGGCGCCTCCGCGATCCTGGTCACCCACGACCGCGAGGAGGCGCTGTCCCTGGCCGACCACCTGATCCTGATGGCGGATGGGCGCGTCATCCAGGACGGTCCCCCGAGTGAGGTCTACGACCATCCCGTCAGCCCACAGGCCGCGCTGCTGGCCGGCGATGCGTTCATGATCCATGCCACGGCGCGGGGCATGGCCGCCGATACCTCCGTCGGCCCGATTCCGCTCGGGGTGTCCGCGCACGGGGAGGGCATGGTTCTGGTCCGGCCCGAACAGATCACCCTGGACCCGGAGGGCGCGGTGTCGGCCCGCGTGCGCGACGTGACGTTCTACGGGCACGACGCCGACGTCCAGCTGCACGGCCTGCCGGGAGGCATCGAGATGGTGGCACGCGTGCAGAGGGCCACCTGCGCCCCCGGCGACGAGGTGCGGATCAGGGTCTCCCACGCCGCGCTCTTCTGCGCGGCCTGATCCTGGACGGGGACCGATGACGCCGGGGCGCGCGATCGCCTAGGATGGGCGCGTACGCGGGAGAATCGGCCGAGGCCGATGCCGAAGGAGCAACCGCCCCGGAAACTCTCAGGCCCCAGGACCGCGCACGCACTGCACTCTGGAAAGTGGCCGCCAGGCCCGCCGACGGATATCAAGATCTCAGGCACCGCGACAGAGGGGGCGCTGACTATTAGGGTGGGACTCGCCACCCGACGGCGCCGGTACCCGGCGGAAGGGGCAGAGAAATAGATGACCTCGTCATTGACCACTGCGCTGCACAGCCTCCACCTCGACACAGGCGGGAAGATGGTCGAGTTCGCCGGCTGGGAGCTGCCCGTGCAGTTCGCCGGGGTGATGCCTGAGCATCTGCACACACGTGCGCACGCCAGCCTCTTCGACGTCTCGCACATGGGCCAGGTCCTGGTCCGCCCCGTCTCGGGCCGGATGGAGGACGCGGCGGCGGCCCTGGAGCTGCTGATTCCGTCGAGCATCCTGGGCCTGGCTGAGCGCCGGCAGCGCTACGGCCTGTTCACCGATGAGCGCGGCGGCATCCTGGACGACCTGATGGTCTCCCACCACGGCGACCGGTTCCTGCTGGTGGTCAACGCCGCCCGGACGGCCCACGACCTTCAGTGGCTGGCACAGCTCGACGGCGTCACCGTCGAACACGTCACCGATCGCGCGCTGCTCGCCCTCCAGGGCCCGGAGGCCGAGGCGGCACTGGCCACCCTGATCCCCTCGGTGACGCAGTGCACCTTCATGGACTCCCTTCCCATGGAATGGGACGGCCGCGAGGTGTGGGTGTCGCGGTCCGGCTACACCGGCGAGGACGGCTTCGAGATCTCGGTGCCAGACGCCGACGCCGAGCGCTTCGCTCGCGCCCTCCTGTCCGTCGACGGCGTGCTTCCGGCGGGCCTCGGCGCGCGGGACTCGCTGCGGTTGGAGGCCGGGATGCCGCTCTACGGGCACGATCTCTCCCCCGACGTCACGCCTGCGCAGGCCGCGCTCGGGTGGGCCGTCCCGAAGGTACGCCGCGAAGGTGGGTCACGCTTCGGCGGCTTCCCCGGCGCAGACGCGGTCCTCGCGGAGCTGCGCGACGGTGCCCCGCGGGTGCGCCGCGGTCTCCGGCCCGACGGCCGTGCCCCCATCAGGGAGGGTGTGCCGGTGTACGCCGATGACGCGGCCACCGAGCCGATCGCCACCGTCACCTCGGGCGGCTTCGGCCCCACCGTTGGCGGCCCCATCGCGATGGCCATGCTCCCCGCGGGCACCGGGCCCACCGTCATGGCGGAACTGCGCGGTAGGCGCGTCCCCGTCACCGTCGTCGACCTCCCCTTCATCACCCCGTCCTACAAGCGTTGAGGAGACCAGCCATGATCAAGTACACCAAGAGCCACGAATGGATCGACACCACCGGGCCCGAGTTCGCCGTCGGCATCACGGAGTACGCCGCCAACGAGTTGGGCGAGATCGTCTTCATCGAGCTGCCCGAGGTGGGTACCGAGGTGACCGCGGGGATCGAGGTGGTGGTCATCGAGTCCGTCAAGGCGGCCTCCGAGATCATGTCGCCGCTGAGCGGGGTGGTGACCGCCGTCAACGAGGAGCTCACCGACAACCCCGCGCTCGTCAACGAGGACGCCGAGGGCACCTGGTTCTTCCGGGTGGCGCCGTCGGATCCCTCCGAGGCCGAGGAGTTCCTCGACGAGGTCGCCTATGCGGCACACATCGGCGCATGACGGGGGCTTGGCACAGGGTCGATTACGACCCCGACGACTTCGCTCACCGTCGCCACATCGGCCCCAGCCCGGCCGAGATGCAGCGGATGCTCGCGGCCATCGGTGTCGCCTCCCTCGATGAGCTCATCGATCAGACGATCCCTGAGGGGCTGCGTCAGTCTGAGCCCCTCGCATGGGAGCCGCTGACCGAGCACCGGCTGACGCAGAAGCTGCGCGCCGTCGCGGCCAGGAACCAGGTGGCCACGTCCCTGATCGGCCAGGGCTACTACGGGACGGTGACGCCCCCGGCCATCCAGCGAAACGTGCTGGAGAACCCGGCCTGGTACACGGCATACACGCCCTACCAGCCCGAGATCGCGCAGGGCAGGCTCGAGGCGCTGCTCAACTTCCAGACCATGGTGGAGGACCTCACAGGGCTGCCCATCGCCAACGCCAGCCTGCTGGACGAGGCCACCGCGGCGGCGGAGGCCATGGGCATGGCCAAGCGAACCGCCAAGTCCAAGAGCTCGCGGTTCTTCGCGGCCGAGGACCTGCACCCACAGGTGCTGGCGGTCCTCGCCACGCGCGCCGAGCCCCTGGGCATCGAGCTCGTGACCGGCCCGGCGGCGGACTTCGTCGCCGAGGACCTGTGCGGCGCGATCTTCGCCCACCCCGGCACCCACGGCCACGTGCGTGACCTCACCGCCCAATGCGCCGCGGTGCGCGCCGCGGGCGCGGTGTCCATCGTGGCCACGGACCTGTTGGCCCTCTGCGTGGTGAAGGAACCGGGTGCCATGGGCGCCGACATCGCCATCGGATCGGCGCAGCGGTTCGGCGTGCCGATGGGATTCGGAGGCCCGCATGCCGCGTTCATGTCCTGCCGCGACGAGTTGAAGCGCGCCATGCCCGGACGTCTCGTCGGCGTCTCCGTGGACGCGGCAGGCAACCGCGCCTACCGGCTCGCCCTCCAGACCCGCGAGCAGCACATCCGCCGCGAGAAGGCCACCTCCAACGTGTGCACCGCGCAGGCGCTGCTGGCGGTGATGGCCTCGTTCTACGCCGTGTTCCACGGTCCGGTCGGGCTCCGGGCCATCGCGCAGCGCACGCACCTGATGGCCGCCACGCTGGCTGCCACGCTCCGGGCCAACGGCGCGGAGGTGGAGCCTGAGCACTTCTTCGACACCGTCACGGTGCGCGTCGGCGTGGGACAATCCGGGATCCTGGCCGCAGCCGAGCAGCGGGGCATCAACCTGCGCCGCGTCGGCCGGAGCCGGGTGGGCATCTCCGTGGACGAGACGACGGACCTCGACGTCGTGTGGCGGGTGCTGGACGCGTTCGGCATCGACGAGAGGCCGGGCCTGGGTGAGGAGCCCGCCATTCCCGACGAGCTGCTGCGCACCAGCGACTACCTGACGCATCCTGTGTTCCACATGAACCGGGCCGAGTCGGAGATGATGCGCTACATGCGCCGCCTCAGCGACCGCGACCTGGCGCTCGACCGGGCGATGATCCCGCTCGGCTCGTGCACGATGAAGCTCAACGCCGCCGCCGAGATGATGCCACTCACGTGGCCGGAGTTCGGGGCCCTGCACCCCTATGCGCCCTCGCACCAGGCCGCCGGGTACGCGGAGATGGTGGTGGACCTGGAGCAGAAGCTGTGCGCGATCACCGGCTACGACGCATTCTCCATGCAGCCCAATTCGGGCGCGCAGGGCGAGTACGCGGGGCTTCTGACCATCGCCGCGTACCACCGCGCCCGAGGTGAGCAGCGCGACGTGTGCCTCATCCCCACTTCTGCCCACGGCACGAACCCCGCCTCCGCGCAGATGGCGGGGATGAAGGTGGTGGCGGTCAAGGCCACCGCGGCCGGCGAGATCGACGTCGACGACTTCCGCGCGAAGGCTGCCGCCGCCGGGGAGGCGCTTGCGGCGGTGATGATCACCTACCCGTCGACGCACGGCGTGTTCGAGGAGTCGGTGCGACAGGTGTGCGACATCACCCACGAGTTCGGCGGGCAGGTCTACATCGACGGCGCCAACATGAACGCGATGGTGGGCCTGGTGCGGCCGGGCGACATCGGCGGCGACGTGAGCCATCTCAACCTGCACAAGACCTTCGCCATCCCCCACGGCGGTGGCGGCCCGGGGATGGGTCCAATCGGGGTGAAGAGTCACCTGGTGGAGCACCTTCCCTCGGATCCGCGCACCGGTGAGGCGGGGGCGGTGTCGGCCGCTCCGCTCGGCTCGGCGTCGATCCTGCTCATCTCGTGGGCCTACGTGCTGCTGATGGGCGGGGCCGGCCTGACCCAGGCCACTCGGGTGGCCATCCTGAGCGCCAACTACCTTGCCACCCGGCTCGGCGGCGCTTTCCCCATCCTCTACCGCGGGGCCCGTGGGCGCGTGGCGCACGAGTGCATCCTGGATCCGCGGGAGTACGCCCACCACGGGATCACCGTCGACGACATCGCCAAGCGGCTGGTGGACCACGGATTCCACGCGCCCACCATGTCGTTCCCAGTGCCGGGCACCCTCATGGTGGAACCCACCGAGTCCGAGACCCTGGCCGAACTGGACCGGTTCGTCACCGCGATGCTGGACATCGCCCGAGAGGCCGACGTGGTGGTCGCGGGCGGCATGAGCGCGGAGGAATCCCCCCTCAGGCGCGCCCCGCACACCGCCCAGGACCTGGTGGGCGAGTGGGACCGGCCGTATTCCAGGGAGCAGGGATGCTTCCCGCCCGGCGCGTTCCGGGTGGACAAGTACTGGCCCCCCGTCGGCCGGGTGGACAACGCCTACGGGGACCGGAACCTGGTGTGCGCCTGCCCTCCGTGGGAGGGGACCAGCGCCTGAGCCTGACGGCTCAGGCGCTGAGTGCGACGAGGGTGGGCCACAGGGCCTCTACCTGACGCACGGTGGAGGCCTGGTCTCCCGAGTTGTCGATCACCCAGTCCGCCACCGCGCGCCGGTCCGCCCGCGATGCCTGGACCCGGACCCTGGCCCGTGCGCTGTCCAGGCTCAGGTTGTTGCGCTGCATCAGCCGCCGGACCTGGATCTCTGTGGGCACATCGACGCAGACGATGTGGTCGAAGGCCTTGTCCAGGCCGGTCTCAACCAGCAGTGGGATCACCTGGACCGCCACCGTGCCTGGCGGGGCGGCGGCCACCAGCTCGTCGGCGCGCTGCCGCACGAGCGGGTGGACGATGGAATTGAGGTCCGAGCGGGCCTCGTCGTCGACGAACACCAGGTCGCCCAGCTTGGCGCGGTCCAGCGTCCCGTCGGCGTTCAGCATCCCGGAGCCGAAGCGCTCGACGATGCGGCGCAGCCCGTCGGTACCGGGCTCCACCACCTCCCGGGCGACGAGGTCCGAGTCGATGACGACGGCGCCGAGGCGGGCGAGCTCGTCGGCCACCATGGACTTGCCCGAGGCGATGCCGCCCGTCAGTGCGATCCGTGCCATGGCCCGATGCTACTGCGGTTAGGCTGGATGCACGATCACCCCAACTCAGGAGGTAACTCATGGCAAGAATTCTGTGGATCGTGTTCGCGGTCATCATCGCACTGTGGCTCATCGGGCTGATCGCCAAGGTGGCGGGCGGATTCATTCATCTGCTGCTCCTGGTGGCCCTGGCCATCCTCGTCTACAACCTGGTCACCGGCCGGCGCGCAGTCTGACAAAGCAAGGAGCCGCCCCCTCTCATCGAGAGGGGGCGGCTCCTTGAGTTTGAGGCTGCCGGTCAGCGACCGCCGGTGAGCTTGTCCCGCAGTGCCTGCAGGGTCTCATCCGAGGCGAGCTCGCCGGAGCTCTCGGACTCGGTGGTGTAGCCCGCAGCAGAAACCGTGGCCGCATCGCGGTCCGCGGTCTCGGCCGACTCGACCTGACGCTTGTGGGTCTCCCACAAGGCGTGCGCCTGGGCGTACTGGGCCTCCCAAGCAGCGCGCTGCTCGTCGAAGCCTTCCTTCCAGTCGTTGGTCTCCGGGTCGAAGCCCTCGGGGTAGATGTAGTTGCCCTGGTCGTCGTAGGACGCCTGCATGCCGTAGAGCAGCGGATCGAAGTCGTCAGCTGCGACATCGACGCCCTCGTTGGCCTGCTTCAGCGACAGGGAGACGCGGCGACGCTCCAGGTCGATGTCGATGACCTTGACCATGCGGTCGTCGCCCACGGAGACAACCTGCTCGGGGATCTCCACGTGACGCTCGGCCAGCTCGGAGACGTGCACCAGGCCCTCGATGCCCTCGCCGACGCGCACGAACGCGCCGAACGGGACGAGCTTGGTGACCTTGCCCGGAACGATCTGGCCGATCTGGTGCAGGCGAGCGAACGTCTGCCACGGATCTTCCTGGGTGGCCTTCAGCGACAGGGAGACGCGCTCGCGATCCATGTCCACCTCGAGCACCTCGACGGTGACGGGCATGCCCACCTCAACCACCTCGTTGGGGTGATCGATGTGCTTCCAGGAGAGCTCGGAGACGTGCACGAGGCCGTCGACGCCGCCGAGATCGACGAAGGCGCCGAAGTTGACGATCGAGGACACGACACCCTTGCGGATCTGGCCCTTCTGCAACTGCGTGAGGAACGTCTGGCGCACCTCGGACTGCGTCTGCTCCAGGTAGGCGCGGCGGGACAGGACCACGTTGTTGCGGTTCTTGTCCAGCTCGATGATCTTGGCCTCGAGCTCCATGCCGACGTAGGGCTGAAGGTCGCGGACGCGCCGCATCTCGACAAGCGAGGCAGGAAGGAAGCCGCGGAGGCCGATGTCGACGATGAGGCCGCCCTTGACCACCTCGATGACGTGGCCGGTGACGACGCCGTCTTCTTCCTTGACCTTCTCGATCGTGCCCCAGGCGCGCTCGTACTGAGCCCGCTTCTTGGACAGGATGAGGCGACCCTCCTTGTCCTCCTTCTGCTGAACGAGGGCCTCGATCACATCGCCGACCTGGACCACGTCAAACGGGTCCACATCGTGCTTGATGGAGAGTTCCTTGGAGGGGATGACGCCTTCGGTCTTGTAACCGATATCGAGCAGGACCTCGTCCCGGTCGACTTTGACGACGGTGCCAGAGACAATGTCTCCGTCGTTGAAGTACTTGATGGTGGCGTCAACCGCGGCCATGAAGGCCTCTGGGGTGCCGTAGTCATCGACCGTAACGGTCGGTGCCTCAGTGGAGGAGGTCATGTAGTAAGGGCTCCGAAAGTGAATGACAGTGCACTGCAGCCCTGCCGAAGCGCGCGGTCCCCACTCCGTCCGAGGGATCGCAGGCCACAATGCCTGCCCAGCCTAGCTGCGATGGGGTTCAGGAGCAACCTGGCCAACCCTGACGCCGGTGCGTTGTCCACAGGGCGTTTCGGAGTAGCTGGGGCGCTGCCTAAGCTTGGGGTGTGACCACCCCTCCGCAGCAGACGCGCTCGCGCCTCCCCCTGCTCATCGTCCTTGCCGCGGCGCTGGTGGTCGTTGCGCTGATCGCGCTGATGATTCCCAGGGGTGAGGAGACCGAAGCCCTCCCCGTCCCGGCGACCACCAGCCCTGTCCCGGCCGCCTCCGCGCGGCCCTCGGCGTCGACGGCTTCCCCGTCGCCCTCCGTCAGCGCCTCTCCCCTGCCCGCGAGCCCCTCCCCCGCGGCCGGCCCCGCCACCCTCGGGACCGCGACTCCGGACTGCACGGATCCGGCCGCCGGCTTTGTTCCCACCCGCTTCGCGATCCCGGCCGTCGGCGCTGACGAGCGCGTGGTCTCGCTCAACCTCGACGAAGAGGGCAACATCGCCGCGCCACCCAAGGACGAGCCGCGAACCGCCTCCTGGTGGAACGCCGGCCCGATGCCCGGCGCCGACGCGGGCAAGGCCCTCCTCTCCATCCACACGTATCGCACGGGCAAGGCGCTGGGCAACGAGCTCTACGCAGACGGCGAGCCGCAGCTCAAGGCAGGGGACCTGATCAAGCTGTACGGCGACGACGGCGTGGTCCAGTGCTACGAGTTCTCCAGCTCCACCAAGGTGTGGGTGGCGGACTACGACCCGGACTCCGACGTGATGGTGGACTTCGACGGAGCACCGCAGCTGGCCATCATCATCTGTTGGGACTACAACCGCTCCAGCGGGGCGTGGGATTCGCGGATCTTCTTCTACGGCACGCCGGTCAGCGCCTCGGCCTGAACCTCAGTGGGCCGCCGACTGCCACGAATCGCCCACCCCCACGGACACCTCCAGCGGCACCGCAAGGCTGAACGCGCCCGTCATCTCCGCCTGGACCACCTCGGTCAACCGCTCCCGTTCGCCGGGGGCCACCTCGAACACGAGCTCGTCGTGGACCTGGAGGAGCATGCGGCTGGCCAGCCCCTCCGCCGCGATGGCGCGCGCCACGTTGATCATCGCCACCTTGATCACGTCGGCCGCGGACCCCTGGATGGGTGAGTTGAGGGCGGCCCGCTCGGCCATCTCCCGGCGCTGCCGGTTGGTGGTGGTGAGGTCCGGCAGGTACCGGCGGCGGCCGAGCATCGTCTCGGTGAAGCCCCTCTTGCGGGCCTCCTCCACGACGGCGGCCAGATACTCGCGCACGCCGCCGACCCGCGTGAAGTAGTCCTCCATCAGCGCCTTGGCCTCTCCCACCGAGATCTTGAGCTGGTTGGACAGGCCGAAGGCGCTCAGCCCGTAGGCCAACCCGTAGTTCATGGCCTTGATCTTGGCGCGCATCTCCCCGGTGACGTTCTGCGGCTCCACGCGGAACACGAGCGAGGCCATCTCGTTGTGGAAGTCGCGGCCGGAGGTGAACGCCTCGATCAGGCCCTCGTCGCCGCTGGCGTGGGCCATCAGCCGCATCTCGATCTGCGAGTAGTCCGCCGACATCAGGGACTCGAACCCTTCCCCGGGCACGAACGCGGACCGGATCTGGCGTCCGACGGAGGTACGGATGGGGATGTTCTGCAGGTTGGGATCTGTGGAGGACAGCCGACCGGTGGCCGCGATGGTCTGCACGTAGGTGGTGTGGATGCGGCCGTCGTCGCCGATGGCGGCCAGCAGCCCGTCGACGGTTTGACGCAGCCGGATCTGGTCGCGGTGGGCCAGCAGGTGTCCCAGGAAGGGATGCTCGGTCTTGACGAACAGCGACTCCAGGGCATCGGCGTCAGTGGTGTAGCCGGACTTCGTCTTGCGGGTCTTGGGCATGCCCAGCTCGTCGAACAGCACTGACTGCAGCTGCTTGGGTGAGCCGAGGTTCACCTCGTGCCCCAGCACGTCGAAGGCGGCCTGCTGCGCGGCTGCGACGGCGCGGTCGAATTCGTCGCGGAGGGCCTGCAACCGGGTGATGTTCACGGCCACACCGACCCGCTCCATCGTCGCCAGGGTCCGTTGGAGCGGAAGCTCGACGTCGGCCATCAGGGCCGCCGCGTTGCGCTCCAGCAGCTGGCCTTCCAGCGCCTCAGCCAGGTCGAAGACGGCCCGGGCAAGCAGGAGCGCCCGCTCCATGGACCCGTCGTCGGGCTCGCCGAAGTCCAGCGTGGCCTGCGTGTCGTCCGGGGCCATGGGCTCGGCGGAAAGGTCGCGCTGCAGGTAGCGCACGACCAGGTCCCCCAGATCGTAGGTCCGCTGGTCCGGACGGAGCAGGTAGGCCGCCAGGAGGGTGTCCTGCGTCACGCCGACCAGATCCCATCCGCGGGCCCAGCACGCCAGGGTGGGTCCCTTGGCCTCGTGCACCAGTTTCCCGCGCGACGGGTCCGCCAGCCAGGCGGCAAGCGCGGCGTCGTCTTGGGGGGTGAGGTCCGCGGTGTCGACATACGCCCCGGCGCCGTCGGCGGCTGCCAGCGCCAGCGCCGTGACATCCCCCGTGCCGCCGCCCCAGCGACCAACCAGGTGTAGCGCGGTGCGCTCCGTGGCGTGGGCGGCGAGCCACGCAGCCACCTCACCCTCCGCCAGACGATCGCCCTGCACAGCGAAGCTCTCGGTGGCCACCGGTTCTGCGGGCGCCAGGTCCAGGAGCCGCTCGCGCAGCACCCGGAACTCGAGCGCGTCGAACAGCTGGTGCACCCGCTCGCGGTCCCACTCGTGGCGGGCGGTGGCGTCGAGGGTGATGTCGAGTTCGAGGTCGCGGACGAGCGCGTTGAGTCGGCGGTTCCGCACCACGCCGTCGAGGTTGGCGCGGAACGACTCCCCCGCTTTGCCGGGCACC
>DATITN010000052.1:0-3836 GCA_035467795.1 Arachnia sp.
AGACGGTTCAACAAGCTTCTGCGCGACGACACCGCCACCGCGGAGAACTCCCCCACCTATCTCGCCGCGCTCGAGGCGCGCACCCGGAGGCGCGCCGTCGCGGACAAGCTCGACGCCGCCGCCCGGGCCGGCGGGCGCATCCACTTCGTGGGCGTGGGTGTGACGATCGGCGCACACACCGTGTTCCCCGTCCTCGCCCTGCAGGAGGACCAGTGGAAGGAGCTGCCCCAGCTGCCCGACGACGCCGGGGACGACTTCCTCACCGCCCGCTCGTTCCAGGAGGCGGTGATCAACAGCGTCCTCGACGTGGCCTCCCGCGAGCTGGACAGGCAGACCCCCGGCTCCCTGGTGCGAATCGACCCGGAGTTCGTGCTGCGCTCCGCCGCGGACCTGTTCGTCTCCGCCGTCGTGGCCCGGACCGGCCAGGAGTTGGCCTTCGGGGCCCTCCAGGCGTTCGACGCCGTCTCCGCGCAGCCCTACGAGGGGCGGGTGGGCAAGGGGTCGCTCCTCCTGGCACCGGGCGGCGGGGAGGGAATCAAGACGGTGATGTGGCTCGAGAACCCGGTGCCCATCGGCCGGGCCCAGTCGCTGCGTAAGGTGCTGGAGCTGTCCGCCGGAGACCTGCACCTGCTGTGCGACGGCCGCGAGGTCTATGGCCTCGGCAAGCTGGAGGAGAGCGCCTCCCGGGAGCACACGTTCGTGGCGCGCATCTCCGGCAACGGCTCCTGGGAGCTCTGGGACGGCGACGTCCCGTACCTGCGGGTCGACAACGGCGTGGCCGTGATGCCGCGCGAGCTCCTGGACGAGGACGAGTTCTCCGTGACCGTGGACCGCGTTTTCCCCGAGGTGTCCGCCCGCAACGCCCGCTACCTGTGGCAGATCGCCCGGGCGGCATTGCAGCAGCCGCACGGCACGATGCTGGTGGTCCACCCTGCGGCCGAATCAGAGGCGCAGCGGCTCCTGCCCCAGGCCTACGCCATCACCCCCAGCCGGCTGGGCCCCGAGGCGCTGTCGGCGGCCACCGGCATCGACGGCGCCGTCCTGGTCTCGCCGGACGGCAAGTGCCACGCCGTCGGCGTCATCCTCGACGGGCTGGCCACCGGCACCGGGGACCCGTCGCGAGGCTCCCGGTTCAGCTCCGCCATCCGCTACCTCGCGGGCGCAGGCAGGGGCGCCATGGTGATCATCGTGTCCGAGGACGGCAAGATCGACCTGCTGCCCAAGACCAAGCGGCGGGTTCGCCGGGCGACGGTGCAGCGCGCCGTCGACAGGCTCGTCGCCGCGGCGTCCGACGGCGAGGACGGGGACCGGTTCCTTCGCGCCGACAGGGCGGTGGAGGCCATCGAGTTCTACCTGAGCCAGGAGCAGTGCGACGCCGTCAACGCGGCCCGCGAAGAGGTTGAGGGCCGGCAGTGGGACCAGGCGCGGGTACGTCGTCAGTACATCCCCATCGCCCCGGACCCGGCGATGGACGACTCCTACTTTGTCGATCGCGCCCACGACGCCGACATCGCGTCCTGACCCCTGACCCGCCGCCCCGGCCATCCGGCTCGTCGTCACGCTCCTCGCACCTCGGACAGCGGTGACTTGTAGATTCACCCCATGGACCCGTCGGAGCGGACGCCCGCCGCCTGGGAGCGTTACCTCCCAGGGGTCGCGGTGCTGCGCCGCTATGAGCGCCGCTGGCTGCGCGGCGACACCGTCGCTGGCGTGACGGTGGCCGCCTACCTCATCCCCCAGGTGATGGCCTACGCCGTCATCGCCGGCCTACCCGCCGTCGCCGGTCTGTGGGCCATCCTCGCGCCACTGCTGCTCTACGCTGCGCTGGGCTCGTCGCGGCAGCTGTCCATCGGACCGGAGTCCACGACTGCACTGATGACGGCGGCCGGCGTCGGCGCCCTGGTGGCCACGGCGGGCGGCCCGGAGCGGTACGCCGAGGTGGCGGCACTGCTCGCGATCGCCGTCGGGCTGGTGTGCATCGCTGGGTGGGCGCTGCGGCTGTCCTTCCTGGCTGCGCTGCTGTCGCGGCCGGTGCTGGTGGGCTACATGGTGGGGATCGCGGTGCTGATGATCGTCAGCCAGTTCGGCAAGGTGGCGAAGCTGGAGATCGAGGCCGAGTCCACGCTGGGCGCCACGTGGGAGTTCGTGACGCGCCTCGGAGATTCGCACGTCCCGACGGTGGCAATGGCCGCGGCGGTGCTGGTGCTGCTGTTCGTGGCGAGGTGGTTGGCCCCGAAGCTCCCCAGCCCCCTGATCGTGCTGCTGCTGGCCGCCGGCGTGGTGGCCGTGTTCGGGCTGGAGCGCTACGGGCTCGACGTCGTGGGAGACCTGCCGTCCGGGCTGCCGGCGCCCAGGCTCCCAGGGTTCGCGGACGTGTCGCTGCTTGCCCTGCTTCCCTACGCGGCGGGCATCGCGGTGGTGGGCTACTCGGACAACGTGCTCACGGCCCGCGCCTTCGCAGCGAAGCGGCGGCAGAGCGTCGATGCCGGCCAGGAGCTCCTCGCCCTCGGGGTCGCCAACGTTGCCACCGGGCTGGTTCAGGGGTTCCCTGTGAGCTCCAGTGGGTCGCGGACGGTGTTGGGCGACGCCGTCGGGTCGCGCACGCAGCTACATTCGCTGGTGGCGCTGGCCGCGGTGGTTGCCACGCTGCTCTTCGCCGGTCCGGTGCTCTCCACGTTTCCGATGGCGGCGCTCGGCGCGCTCGTGATCTATGCAGCCACCAGGCTGGTGGATGTCGCGGAGATCCGCCGCATAGCCCGGTTCCGCTGGAGCGAGCTGGTGCTCACGGCCGTGACCACCATCTCCGTCGTCGTGTTCGGGGTGCTCGGGGGCATCGGGATCGCCATCGCCCTGTCCCTGCTGGATCTCATCCGGCGGATGGCCCACGCGCACGACGGGGTGCTCGGCTACGCGCCAGGGGTCGCGGGCATGCACGACATCGACGATTATCCTCACGCCACCCAAGTACCCGGGCTGGTGGTGTACCGCTACGACTCGCCGCTGTTCTTCGCCAACTCCGACGACTTCCTCAGCCGCGCCGAGGCTGCGGTGGACCGCGCGCCGCAGCGCGTGCGGTGGTTCCTGCTCAACGCGGAGGCCAACGTGGAGGTGGACCTCACGGCCGTCGACACCCTGGACCTGCTGCGTGAGCGGCTCGAGGCCAGGAACGTGATCTTCACCATGGCCAGGGTCAAGCAGGACCTCCACGAACAGTTGGCCGCAGCGGGCTTCGTCGAGAAGGTGGGCGATGACCGCATCTTCGCCACGCTGCCGACGGCGGTGCGCGCCTACGTGAAGTGGCACCGCGATGAGTTGGGAGAGACACCCGACGGGTTGCCGCCGGAGATCCTCCGCCCCACCGAGCCGCCCGCCTGAATAGTTCAGCCGCCCGGCTGCACCAACCCGTGCTCGTAGGCGATGATCACGAGCTGGGCGCGATCCCTGGCGTCGAGCTTGGTCAACAGCCGGCTGACGTGGGTCTTGGCGGTGGCGTAGCTGATCACCAGCCTCTGTGCGATTTCCGCGTTCGACAGCCCCGCCGCCACCGCGGCCAGCACCTCCGCCTCCCGCTCCGTGAGCGCGTCGAGCGCCGGCCCCGCCGGGGCCAAAGGTGGCGCGCCGCGGCGGAACTCCTCGATCAGGCGGCGGGTGGCGTGGGGCGCCAGCAACCCCTCCCCCGAGGCAACCACGCGTAGCGCCTCCAGCAGCCTCTCGGGTTCGGTGTCTTTGGGTAGGAATCCGCTCGCTCCTGCCCGGAGCGCGGCGAAGACGTTCTCGTCGTGATCGAAGGTGGTCAGCACGAGCACCCTGCAGCTGGCGGTGGCCGGGTCGCCGAC
>DATITN010000053.1:0-23772 GCA_035467795.1 Arachnia sp.
GAGGCGGTAGTTGAGCTCCCAGTCCTGGGCCCGGTGGAGGGTCTCGTCGTAGGCGCCCACCTCCTGAAGCTTCGCCTTGCGGAAGACGCCGAGGAAGACGGTGTCTGCCGGACCCGCCGGGGTGTCGGCGAGGTGGAAGCCGCCGCCGCCCAGCCCGAGCCGCGAGTTGTACGCCGCCGCGACGGCCTCCGACAGCGGCGTGGTGCCCTGCGCGTCCATGAGCCCGCCGACGTTGGCGGCCCCGGTCTCCTCCAGGAGCGCCACTGCTGTCTCGATGTAGCCGGGGCTGAGCTCGCCGTGCCCGTCGACCCGGACGATGATGTCGTGGCTGGAGTGGTCGATGGCGATGTTGAGGCCCGCCGGGGTGAATCCAGTGGGGTTGTCCAGCACGACCACGCGGGGGTCCGCTGCGGCGAGTCCGTCGGCGATCTCGTGGGTCCGGTCCTCGCTCGGCGCCACCGCGAGCACGATCTCGAGCTCACCCGGGTAGCGCTGATCCAGCACGCGCTCCACCGCGGCGCGCAGATGCTTCTCCTCGTTTCGGATGGGCATCACCACGCTGACAGGCTGCACCGAGACTCCTTCCTCCGGTGACAACCTAGCTGACCGAGCAAACGGTGGCCAGATCAGGGGTCTCCGTGTAGGGCTGGTCGTCGGCGAAGTTCGGGGAGGGCGAGGCTGCGGCCTCAGACTCGCTCGCCGACGGAGCCGCGGAGGTCGCGGTGGACTCCGGCTCCGGGGTGGCCGAGAGCTTCTCGTCGACGGTGCTGCGGATCAACTCGAAGTCCGGGTCCGCCGTGACGATGAGCGGCGGCGAGAAGTTGACCGACGTGATGTCCTGCTCGCGCGCCTTGAGGGCGAGCTCCGCGAGGTCGGCGATCGCACCGGTGCCGACGTCGGTCTTGAGGAGATCCCCACCTGCCTCGCTGAGCTCGACAAACTTCGTGGCCACCGTCGCCGGGTCCAGCTGCTGGACCATGGCGGACATCACGCACTTCTGCCGCACCATCCGCTCGTAGTCGCTGGACTCGGCGCGGGAACGGGCGAACCACAGCGCGTGGTAACCGTCGAGCAGCACGTCGTCGCCGGGCTCGATGTAGCCGCTGATCCGGGAACCGCCGCCGCCGATGGGAATCGGCTTGGAGATGTCGAGCCTGATGCCGCCCATGGCGTCGATGAGCGCACTGAACCCGTGCATGTCCACCAGCGCGTAGTAGTTGAGGTCCAGGCCGAGGGTCTCCTCGACCGCCTCCTTCATGGCCTCGAGGCCCGCCTGCTGCCCCGGGTACAGGTCTGCGTGTTCCTCGCCGAGCGTCCAGATGCCGTTTAGCATGCAGCCGTTGTCCTCGCACACGAACCCGTCTGGGTACAGCTCGTTGAGCGGCGACGAGTCAGGAAACCGCACCTTCTGCAGGTTGCGCGGGAGGCCGAACAGCACCGTGCGGCCGGTCTTGGCGTCCACAGAGGCCACGTTGATCGAGTCCGGGCGCAGACCCTCACGATCGGCCGCGGAATCCGCCCCCAGAAGGAGGATGTTGTAGCGGCCGTCCTTCACCTCCGCCTCGCCACCGCCGCCGAAGACCTCGCCGACGTTGCGGGCCGCCACCAGGGCGTTCGCGGCCACCGTGGTGACGCCGCCGACGGCGAGCGCCAGGACCAGCGAGGTGATGGTGAGCACCAGGCGCGGCCGCCTGGGCAGGCGCAGCGGGCGGGCGAGCCGCCAGGAGTCCAGGAGCAGCAGCAACCAGCCCGCGAACAGCACCCACAGCGCAAACCGGACGATCGTGGCCACCCAGGGGGTGAGCAGGACGCCGACGGTGGGGCCGCGCCACAGCCAGAGCCCGAGAAGAACCAGAACGCCGAGCAGCGCAGCAGCGCCGTAGACCCGCCCGGCGATCCGGCCCAGCCCGCGGTTGCCTGCGAAGCTCTGCACAGAGCCCGGGAGCGCCGCGGACATGAGGACGAACCCGAGGGCGCGCCGCGCATGGACGGCCTGAGCCTCGGTGGGCTGCGGTGGGGTCACGGGTGCTCCTCTTCGGTGACTCGCCCCAGTTTCGCGCTCCGAGCGTGGGAGGCCAAATCTGCCACGCCGTCGACGCCGGATCTGCGCGGGTATCCTGGCCCGCGGACAGGAGGGCCCCCGGGTGGTCAATCGCGACGACAACATGGACTGGCTGTACCGGCAGGAGTCTCCGGACGAGCCGGAGCCGACCGCGGTCATGCCCACCTACCCCCCGCCACCTCGGCTCGCAGCGCCAGGCCCGAGCGTCGCGGCTCCCCCGCCTCCGCCGAAGGCGCCGCGGCGCCGCACCCGCCGGCGACGACGCCCGCTGCGCCGGTTCGTCGGCACGATGCTGGTGCTGTGGCTGCTCTTCCTGCTGGTCACACCGCTGTACGCCTGGGTGATCAGCACCCGGGTGGACGCCACCCCCGCCGGAGACCGGCCCGCCGACCAGCCCGGGACCACCGTCCTGCTGGTGGGCTCGGACGCGCGAGCCGGCGTGGCCGGTGCCCGGACGGACACGATGATGCTGATGCACAGGCCCGCCGTCGGGGATCCGGTGCTGCTGTCGCTCCCGCGCGACTCGTTGGTCAGCATCCCGGGGAGATCGGACAACAGGCTCAACGCCGCCTTCGCGTTCGGCGGCGCGCCGCTGCTCGTCGAGTCGGTGGAGGCCAACACCGGAATCCGGATCGACGGCTACCTCGAGGTGGGATTCGACGGCGTCGTCGACGTGGTCGACGCCCTCGGCGGGATCGAGGTGTGCCCCACCTTCGACATCGACGACCGCGACTCCCACCTCACCATGTCGGCCGGCTGCCAGAGGGTGGACGGGACCACCGCGCTCGGCTACGTCCGGATGCGCAAGGGCGACCCGCGGGGCGACCTCGGCCGGGTCGACCGCCAGCGCGAGGTGATGGGGGCGATGGCCCGGGAAGTGATCCACCCCATGACCGTGCTCAACCCGGTGCGCTACTGGCAGCTCAACATGGCCGCGGCCCAGTCCCTGGGGCGCGGCGAGGACACCGGCCTGCTGGACATGGCGGCAGTCGCCGCGGGCTTCTTCGCCGCCACCACCGGCTCCGGGATCAGCATGACCGTCCCTGTGGCGGGCACGGGCAACGTGAGCGGGGTGGGCTCCGTGGTCCGCTGGGACGACGCGGCGGCAGCCGAGGTCTTCGCGGCGCTCGCAGCGGGCGACACCACCGGGCTCGAAGGCTGAGCCGTCAGGAGCTGGTGGCCTCGCGCACGACCGTGCCCTTGGCCCGGGCTGCGTCGCGCAGGGACTCCTGGAAGTCCAACATCCGCTCCATCAGCGCCTCGTCCGAGGCGGCCAGGATCCGCACCGCGAGCAGGCCGGCGTTGCGGGCGTTGCCGATGGCCACCGTCGCGACGGGGACCCCGGCGGGCATCTGCACGATCGACAGCAGCGAGTCCATGCCGTCGAGGAACTTCAGCGCCACCGGCACGCCGATCACGGGCAGCGGGGTGAGGGCCGCGAGCATGCCCGGCAGGTGCGCCGCGCCGCCGGCGCCGGCGATGATCACCCTGACGCCGCGCACGTGGGCCCCGCGGCCGAAGCTCACCATGTCCTCCGGCATGCGGTGCGCCGAGACCACGTCGGCCTCGAACGGGACCCCGAACTCGGCGAGCGCGTCGGCCGCAGCCGACATGGTGGGCCAGTCCGAATCGGACCCCATCACGATCGAGACGAGCGGTTCAGGCATTCGGGTCTCCCATCAGGTAGCCGGCCGCGTGGTGGGCGCGGCGGCGGACGTCGTCGAGGTCTGTGCCGAGGCAGGTGACGTGGCCCACCTTCCGGCCGGCCTTCACCTCCTTGCCGTAGAGGTGCACGCGGACTGCGCGGTCGCGGGCGAAGACGTGCACGAGTGCCCCGGTGAGGTCCGGCTCGGTGCCGCCGAGGATGTTTGTCATGACCACCACGTCGTCGCGGAGCTCCGGCGAACCGAGCGGCAGGTCGAGGACGGCCCGGATGTGGTTCTCGAACTGGCTGGTGCGGGCGCCGTCGATGGTCCAGTGGCCGGTGTTGTGGGGGCGCATGGCCAGCTCATTGACCACGATCCGGCCGTCGCGGGCCTCCATCAGCTCCACCGCGAGCACCCCGACGACGCCGAGCTCGGTCGCGATCCGGATGGCCATCTGCTGCAGCTCGGCCGCGCGGGTGGGGTCCAGTCCGGGGGCGGGGGTGACGGTCTCGACGCAGATGCCGTCGGTCTGCACCGTCTCGCTGATCGGGTAGGCCACCACCTGCCCGGAGGGTGAGCGCACGACGATGGCGGAGAGCTCGCGGGAGAAGTCGATGAACTCCTCGGCGACGATGCGGACCCGCTCCCCCGCCGATGTGTGGGCGAGGCCCTCGAACGGAACCTCGGCCTGGTCGTCGTCGGCGAGCTTCCAGACGCCCTTGCCGTCGTAGCCCCCGCGGGAGGTCTTGGCGATGATGGGCCAGCCCTGGCGCTCCCCGAAGGCGGCCAGGTCGTTGACGTTCTCGCACACCGCGAAGGCGGGGCAGGCCACGCCGAGTTCGGCCATCTTCTGCCGCATCAGGGCCTTGTCCTGCGCGTAGACCAGCGCGTCCGGGCCCGGCCGCACGGCCACCTTCCGCGAGATCTCTTCGAGGTGCCGGGTGGGGACGTGTTCGTGGTCGAAGGTGAGCACGTCGACTCCGTCGGTGAAGGTCATCAGCGTGTCGAGGCTGCGGTAGTCGCCGACGGTGGCGCCGGGGATGACCTGCGCCGCGGACACGTCCGGGCCCTCCGCGAGGAGGCGGACGTCGATGCCCAGCGAGATGGCGGCCTGATGCATCATGCGGGCCAGCTGCCCACCGCCGGCGATGGCCACTGCGTAGCGACGAGTCACCGGGGCAGCATACCCAAGGCCATTACTCGTCGCTGTCGTCCTCTTCCCTGAACAGCAGCTCGGTGATGGTCACGTGCACCTGCTCCACGTCAGGCACGTCCGGCAGCCGCAGGGGCTGGCCGGCGGCGGTCTCCAGGATCAGCGTGCCGCAGCCGAGCATGCGGTCCGTGAGCGAGCGCTCGTAGTTGACGTTGTTGATCCGGCGCAGCGGCAGGTCGTGGCCGAGCTTGTTGATGATTCCGCGGCGGGTGATGATGCGACGGTCCGTGATGGTGTAGGAGGAGGTCACCCAGCGCAGGAACGGGATGAGCACGAGGAAGAGGAAGAGCACCAGCGCGACGGCGACCGCCACGTACGTGGCCCAGGGCTGCCACTCCGGCGGCACCAGCGCGATGGAGGCGCCGAGCCCGGCGCCCAGGAGGATCAGTATCAGCGCAGGGCCGAGGAGTGCCTTGACGTGGGTGTGCATCGAGGCGATGACCACCTCGTCGCGGCCCAGCTGGTTCTTGTCGAGTGCCATGGCGCCAAGTGTGGCATGCAGCACCGACACTCAGGCCAGGGTGGCGTGCACCACGTCGCCCACGGGATAGGTCTCGATGCCGGTGGCGGTGGTGACCTGCAGCCGGCCCCACTCGTCGACGCCCCTCCCGGTCCCGGAGACGCGGCGGTCGCCGTCGAGGATCACGGTCAGCTGCGCGCCGACGGACGCGCACCTCGCCTCGTACTCGGCGCGGAGGTTGCCGCGCAGCTGCCAGGACCGGTAGAGCCGCTCGAAGTGGGTGAGCACGCCGGCGACAATGCGGCTCTGGTCGGTCGGCAGCCCTTCGAGCGCCAGCGAGGTCGCGGTAGGCACCGGCAACTGATCCGCCGCCAGATCCACATTGATCCCGATGCCGACGACGGCGCGCGCCCCGTCCGGGTGCTCGATCCGCTCCGACAGGATGCCGCACACCTTGCGCCCCCGGATGAGGACGTCGTTGGGCCACTTCAGCGACACCGGCGCCCCACCCCCCGCGAGCTCGCCCACGGCCGACGAGACGGCCATGCCCGCGAGCAGCGAGAGCCAGCCCCACTGCGGAAACTCCTGCTGAGGGGTGAGCAGCAGAGACATCGAGATCGACGTCCCGGGAGGGCTCACCCACTGCCGGTCCAGCCTGCCGCGGCCGGCGGTCTGTTCCATGGACACCAGAGCCACGCCCTCCGCCGCTCCTGCCCGCGCCCGTGCCGCGAGGTCCGCGTTGGTTGAGCCGGTGGTCTCCACCACCTCGACGGCGCGCCAGAGTGTCGTGGCGGGAAGCATCGCGGCGATGCGGCCCGCGTCGGGAAGGCTGGACGTCACCGCCACATCGTAGCCAGCCTCGCTGGGCGGACGGCGGCGCCGCTGCGAGTCGTCTCAGGAGGCACTGGACGCCGGATGCTCTGGTGTGACACCGTGGCGAACACCCTGGACACACTGGCCACGAGCACAGGAGGCCGCGGTCATGACCTCGCCGCACACCACCGTGAGAGTGCCGGTTGCAGCAGTGGCGCTGGCATCTCTCGCCCTGTGCCTCGTCACCGGATCCGACGCGGCGACGGTTCCGGCGACGACGTGGCCGGTTCTCCTTGCCATGATCGCGTCCGCGGCCGTCATCGCCGTGGCGATCGCTGGCCTCGGGCAGGGCTGGCGCGGGCTCCGCCGGGTTCTCACCGTCCTGGCCGTCGTGGCGGCTGCCTACCCGGGTCTGTGGGCGCTCGCCGTCCTCGCGACCGCTCTGGCCCCGGGCTCGGCGATCGCCTGGGCGGCCGCAGTCGTCGCGGGGGTGGCCCATCTGCCGCTCATCGGCGCCTTCTCCGTGGTGCCACTGCTCAGCGTCCGCTACCTAGGCCGAGGCACCGGACGCTCGCTCCTGGTGGCCGTCATCGCCCTGGCTGTGGGGGCCGCGACCTCGTTCGCGCTGTTCTTCGACGACTTCGAGCCGCTCGCCGCTTCCGCACTCATCCCGTCTGCCATCGGCGAGCAGGTGGGGATGACAGTGAACGTCGGCTACCTCGGCACGGTGCTCCTCGGCCCGGCGGCCGCACTGCTCGCCACCTGGCGCAGTGCGCCTGACGTGGCCGCGGCCCGTCGTCTGGCCCTGGTCGCGGGGTCCGCGCTCACCGGCACGCTCCTCGTCATGGTCTGCGGCGCGCTGGGCGAGACCTCTGCCCTGGGGGGAACGGTGGTCCTCGTCGGCATGTATGCGGCGTTCAGCATCGTCGTGGCCGGGTGCGTCCGGGCGCTGGCCATCGACCTGGCCGGGCCGACGACGACGTCGGCCGGGACCGCCGGCGAGGGCGCGGAGACAGCAGAAGCGCCCGCGCCTTCCGCGACGCACGGCGGGCTGTCGATGCTCACGGCCCGCGAGCGGGAGGTTCTGGGGCTGTTGGCGGAGGGGCTCTCCAACGCCGGCATCGCCGCCCGCCTGGTCCTCTCCGAGCGCACGGTGGACGCGCACCTGCGGTCGGTGTTCGTGAAGCTCGACCTGCCGCAGGGCGCCCACCACAACCGGCGCGTGCAGGCCGGCAACGTCTACCGGGCATCCCGGACCGGCTCGACGACGTGACGGATCGGCCTCGGAACGCCACTTAGGCGAAAGGGCCGATGCGCGTCCAGCCCGCCGCTCCTACGGTCGAAGGCATCGCCATCGGCTCGAGAAGGAGACTCGCATGTCCCGCCCCCTCACCCTGCTGGCCCTCGTGTGGGCACCGTTCCTGTCGATCTTCGTGTTCGCGTCCCAGGGGGACACGAGCGCCCTGCACATCTCCTCTCATGTGCTGGCCCTCGCCCTGCTCATCCCCGCGTCCCTCCTCGCGTGGCGGATGCGACCGGAAGCGCCGACGAGAGCGTCGCGGTGGATCCTGACGATCCTGGCGGTCAGCGTGCCGGTCGCGGTGCTCGGCCACGCCGGCGAGCTGGCCGTGGCTGTTCTCCGGCTGGCCGAGGACGGCTGGGTCAACCTCGACACCGCAGACATCTGGCAGCACGGCCCGCATGTCACGATCTCGAATGTGACGATCCCCGCGATGATGCTGAGCATGCTGCTCACCGTCACTCTTGGCGTTCTCTCGCTGCGCGGTCGACGCTCGACGCCCAGGACCGTCGAGCCAAGCCACCCCACAATCTGAGCGGCGCGATCGGCTGGTCGGTCCCGCCGCTATGGTGTCGGCATGGAGATCGACATCCACACCACCGCCGGTCGGATCGCCAATCTCGGAGTGCGCATCGATGAAGCCGTGCACGCCGGTTCGGCCGAAGCGGTGGAGAAGCAGCATGCCAAGGGGAAGATGACCGCCCGAGAGCGGATCATGGCCCTCCTCGACGAAGGAAGCTTCGCCGAGTTCGACCAGTTCTCACGTCACCGCACCACCGCGTTCGGGATGGACGCCCGGCGCCCCTTCGGCGACGGCGTCATCACCGGCACCGGGTCCATCCACGGCCGCCCGGTGTGCGTGTTCAGCCAGGACGTCACCATCTTCGGTGGCGCCCTCGGCCAGGTGTACGGCGAGAAGATAGTGAAGATCCAGGACTTCGCCCTCAAGACGGGGGTGCCGATCATCGGCATCAACGAGGGGGGCGGTGCGCGCATCCAGGAGGGTGTGGTCTCGCTCGCCCTGTACGGCGAGATCTTCAAGCGAAACACCCGGGCCTCCGGCGTGATCCCGCAGATCTCGCTCATCATGGGCGCCGCTGCCGGCGGCCACGTCTACGGGCCCGCGCTGACGGACTTCGTCGTCATGGTGGACAAGACCTCGCAGATGTTCATCACCGGCCCGGAGGTGATCAAGACGGTCACCGGCGAAGACGTCTCCATGGAGGAGCTGGGCGGCGGCCGCACGCACAACACCAAGTCCGGCAACGCCCACTACCTGGCCGCCGACGAGAACGACGCCATCGAGTACGTGCGCGAGCTGCTCACCTACCTGCCGCAGAACAACCTGGAGGACCCGCCGCTCTTCGACGACGAGGAGGTGGACCTCACCATCACCGACCACGACCGCGAACTGGACCTGCTCGTCCCGGACGCGGCCAACCAGCCCTACGACATGCGGGAGGTCATCCGCAACGTCCTCGACGACGACGAGTTCCTCGAGGTGATGCCCCTGTTCGCCGGGTCCATCATCGTCGGCTTCGGCCGGATCGAGGGCCGCTCCATCGGCATCGTCGCCAACCAGCCGACGGTGTTCGCGGGCTGCCTGGACATCGACTCGGCGGAGAAGGCCGCACGGTTCGTGCGCACCTGCGACGCATTCAACATCCCCGTGCTCACGTTCGTCGACGTGCCGGGCTTCCTGCCCGGCGTCGGTCAGGAGCATCAGGGCATCATCCGCCGCGGCGCCAAGCTGATCTACGCCTACGCGGAGGCCACCGTGCCGCTGCTCACGGTGATCACCCGCAAGGCCTACGGCGGCGCCTATGTGGTGATGGGCTCCAAGCACCTGGGTGCCGACATCAACCTCGCCTGGCCCACGGCGCAGATCGCGGTGATGGGCGGCCAGGGCGCGGTCAACATCCTCTACCGCAAGCAGATCGCGGCAGCGCAGGATCCGGAGACCGAGCGCGCCCGCCTGATCCAGGAGTACGACGACGAGCTCACCAACCCCTATGTGGCCGCTGACCGTGGCTACATCGATCAGGTGATCTACCCGCACGAGACGCGGGCCCAGGTGATCCGGGCGCTGCGGCTGCTCCGCAGCAAGCGCGAGGCCCTCCCGCCGAAGAAGCACGGGAACATCCCGCTATGACCGAGCCGATGGCCCTGCGCGGCGCGCACCTGAGCGAGGAGGAGGTCGCTGCCGTCGTCGCGGTGCTCCACGCCTCCGCAGGGGCGGAGCAACTCCGCTCCCCGCACGACAGGCCGCTGGCCGGCGGCTGGAAGTCGTACTACCGCACCGTCCGCTCGCCTCTCATGGGCGGGCGGGACGCCTGGCGGACGTACCACCGGATGTGACGATGCGCTTCATCCTCGCCTCCAAGTCTCCCGCGCGGCTGGCTGTGCTGCGTCGGGCCGGGCTTGACCCTGAGGTGATCGTCTCCGGATTCGACGAGCGCCAGGTCCTAGACCCGGTACCCACCAGGCTCGCCGCCCGGCTCGCCGAGTTCAAGGGCGAAGCGGTCATCCCGCAACTCCACGGCGACTTCGTGCTCCTCGCCTGCGACTCGGTGCTCGAGTTCGAGGGCCGCGCGCACGGCAAGCCCGGATCGCAGGAGGCGGCGACCGAGCGGTGGCGGCGGATGCGCGGCCGCGAGGGTCTCCTGCATACCGGCCACTTCGTCGCGGTCCGGCAGGGCGGCGAGGAGACCCGCTCCACTCAGGTGGGGTCCACCGTGGTGCGGTTCGCGGACCTGCCCGACGACGAGATCGAGGCCTACGCGGCCACCGGCGAGCCGCAGCGGGTCGCCGGCGGGTTCACCATCGACGGTCGCGGCGGCGCCTACGTCACCTCCATCGAGGGCGATCCCTACAACGTCGTCGGGGTGTCGCTGCCCCTGTTCAGGCAGATGGTCATCGACGCCGGCGTCCCCTGGCAGTCGCTCTGGCGCTGAACGGGCGCCAGTACAGTTGGCCCGTGCTCCGGATCACCCTCGCCCTCGTCGGCCTGCTCGCGGTGGCGGGCTGCTCGGCGCCGCAGCTCTCGCCCACGCCGTCGCAGTCGGTGACCGTCAGTGCCCTCACCGAGGCCCCGGCCGACGGCGTGCTGCTCTCGGATCTCGGCTTCCTCAACGCGCCCGCCGGCTTCTCGATCCCGCGGGACGCCGAGATTCAGGAGCGGGTGGACAGCGGCAACAACATCACGGTCGTCCTGAGCTCCCCCTCCGGCGACGAGGTGGCCGACTATCTGCGCCGCCACCTCTCCACGATGGGTTTCACCATCACCGCCGACGCGGGAGGATCGCTGCTGTTCGAGTCGGCGGTCCACGACGGCGCCTTCACCGTGACCGGGGAGCTGTCGGCGCTCAGCCTGCGCACAGACCGCGGGGCCTAGGCTGAGGCCATGGAACTGCTGACCCTGGTGGTGTACGCCGTCGCGGGATTCTTCGCGGGCACCATAGTGTCGATCACCATCTCGGTAGTGATGAGCTTCATCGTGCGTCGCAGGAAGGGGCTGGCGTTCGTGTCGCGGCGCCTCAAGGTGCCCCAGCGGGTGCTGTTCACGCTCGCGGGAGCGGGCCTGGGTGTGGCGATCGCGACAGCTGCCCCTGAACCGACGTGGCGGCCCCTCTTCATGCAGGGCTTCCTCATCGTGATCATCCTGGCCGGTGCCTACCTGGGCACGGGCGTGATCAAGGCGGTGGAGGACGGAATCGTCGCCGGCGCACGGGAGGAAGAGGGCACAAACACCTCGCGCTTCCGTCGGGTGCGCACCCAGATGCAGGTGGTGGCCCGGGTGCTGATCGCGGTGCTCTGGACGATCGCCTTGGGCTGGGCCCTCTTCACCTTCCCCTCGCTGCGCACCCTGGGCGCGTCGCTGTTCGCGTCGGCGGGCCTGCTGTCCATCGTCGCCGGCCTGGCCGCGCAGTCAACGCTGTCCAACGTGTTCGCCGGCATGCAGCTGGCCTTCAGCGACGCGCTGCGCGTGGGAGATCTTGTGGTCTTCGACGGCGAGATGGGCACGGTGGAGGAGATCACCCTCACCTACGTGGTGGTGGGCACCTGGGATCAACGCCGCTGGATTGTGCCCAGCACCTCGTTCACCACCCAGGCCTTCGAGAACTGGACCCGCGGGCAGGCCCATCTCTACGGCACCGTCGAGTTCGACCTGGACTGGCTCGTCCCCGTCGAGGCGATGCGCGTGGAGCTCCACCACATCGTCGAGGCCAGCCCCCTGTGGGATAAGAAGACGGTGAGCCTGCAGGTCACCGACGCCACAGGGGGGCCCGTGCGGCTGTTCGCCGTGGTCTCGGCCGCCACCTCCGGCGACCTGTGGGATCTGCGCTGCCACGTCCGGGAGGAGCTCATCTCGTGGGTCCAGCGCCACGCGATCTACGCTCTCCCCCGCACCCGCCTGGAGCCGGAGACCACCCCGGCACCGCCCATCGAGGAGCGCGACGAGTTCGTGGACCAGATGGTCACGGAGTACGAGGCGGAGAAGGCGCAGGCGGAGTCGGTCATCGAGACCGCCGTCATGCCCGCCGTCCGCCAGGGGGAGGCCCCACCGCGCCCCTGGTTCCAGGCCCTGCGGGACCGCTGACCCGGTTAGGGTCCAGTGTCGCGGACCTGTCGCCGCGTGGCCCCCCGGCGTGGATAGACTCCGGACAAAGCCGAATATAGGAGGTCCGAGAGTGGGCAACGTCGCCGTCTCCAAGGTTCTGGTCGCCAACCGAGGCGAGATCGCCGTCCGTGTCATCCGCGCCGCACGGGACGCCGGCATCGCGTCGGTGGCCGTCTACGCGGACTCGGATTCCGAATCGCTGTTCGTCAAGCTCGCCGACGAGGCGTTCGCCCTCAACGGCGCCACCCCTGCAGACACCTACCTGAACATCCCCAAGCTGCTCGACGTGGCGGCCCGCTCCGGCGCGAACGCGGTGCACCCCGGCTACGGTTTCCTCGCGGAGAATGCGCACTTCGCCCAGGCCGTCATGGACGCCGGCCTGATCTGGGTCGGCCCTCCCCCGGCAGCCATCGAGGCGCTCGGAGACAAGGTCCAGGCGCGCCACATCGCGCAGAGGGTGGGAGCCCCGCTGGTGCCCGGCACCGCTGATCCGGTCGCCAACGCCGACGAGGTGGTCGCGTTCGCGGCTGAGTACGGCCTCCCGATCGCCATCAAGGCCGCGTTCGGCGGCGGCGGTCGCGGCCTGAAGGTGGCCCGGACGCTGGAGGAGGTGCCGGAGATGTTCGAGTCCGCCACCCGTGAGGCGGTCACCGCCTTCGGGCGCGGCGAGTGCTTCGTCGAGCGGTACCTGGACAAGCCGCGCCACGTGGAGACACAGTGCCTGGCCGACAGCCACGGCAACGTCGTGGTGGTGTCCACCCGGGACTGCTCGCTGCAGCGGCGGCACCAGAAGCTCGTCGAGGAGGCGCCCGCGCCGTTCCTCACCGAGCATCAGGTGGCCCGGCTGTACGAGTCCAGCAAGGCCATCCTCAGGGAGGCGGGGTATGTGGGCGCCGGCACCTGCGAGTTCCTCGTCGCCCTCGACGGCACCATCTCGTTCCTCGAGGTCAACACCCGCCTTCAGGTGGAGCACCCGGTTTCGGAGGAGGTCACGCGGATCGACCTGGTGCGGGAGATGTTCCGCATCGCCGCCGGCGAGGAGCTCGGCTACCCGGACCCGGAAGTGCACGGCCACTCCATCGAGTTCCGCATCAACGCCGAGGACGCGGGCCGCAACTTCATGCCCGCCCCGGGCACCCTGGTCAAATGGCACGCCCCCACCGGGCCGGGCGTCCGCGTCGACGAGGGCTACCACGTGGGCATGACGGTGCCTGGCGCGTTCGACTCGCTGGTGGCGAAGCTGATCGTCACCGGGGCGGATCGGGACCAGGCGATCGCCCGCTCCCGTCGCGCCCTGGCGGAGCTGCAGATCGAGGGCATGCCCACCGTCGTGCCGTTCCATCAGGCGGTCCTCAACGATCCGGCCTACACGGCCCCGGACGGCCAGTTCGGGGTGCACACGCGCTGGATCGAGACCGAGTTCACGGGAGAGATCGCTCCCTACACCGGGGTCCTGGGCGAGGCCGACGATGTGCCCGAGCCGGAGATCGTCACGGTGGAGGTCAACGGCAAGCGGGTGGAGGTGAAACTGCCCGGCGGTTTCGGGGCCCGCCCCGCCTCGTCGAAGGCGGTGAGGAAGCCCACCAAGCGTGACCGCGGCGGCAGCAAGGTCTCCGCCCCCTCAGGCAACGCCCTCACCTCCCCGATGCAGGGCACCATCGTCAAAGTCGCCGTCGAAGAGGGGCAGCAGGTCGGCGAGGGCGAGACCATCGCGGTGATCGAGGCCATGAAGATGGAGCAGCCGCTCAACGCCCACCGCGACGGCGTCATCGTCGGGCTGAAGGTGGAGGCGGGCCAGGCGGTCACCGCCGGGGAGGTGCTCTGCGAGATCGTCGACGCCGAGTGAGCCACGCTTGAGGCCGGGGTTATCGTAGAGAGCATGTTCTCCGGTCTGTTCACCATGATCATGGTGATGGTTGTGGTCAGCATCATCGTGTCCATGACCTCGCGTCGTTCGGCGCCGCCGCCGCCTCAGATGCACCGCTGGAGCGACCCCTACGCGCTGCCGCAGTCCGGATACCAGCCGCCCGCTCCCTACCACCAGCCCAACCCCTACCAGCAGCAGCTCTACCCCATCAGCGCCGGCGCCCGGGCGGCCCTGGACGCGGACATCACCACCTTCGGCGGCGAGTTGAGGGACCTGGACCTGGACGTGGTGGGCCGCGAACTCGACGCCGGCGCGCACGCCGACTACACGCGGGCCCTGGACGCCTATGACGGCTCCAAGAACCAGCTGGAGCGCGCTCAGACCGACGCGGATGTGAGACGCATCGCGGAGATCCTCGAGGACGGCCGCTTCGCGGTGGCCTCCGTGAAGGCCCGTGTCAACGGGCATCCGCTGCCGGAGAAGAGGCCGCCGTGCTTCTTCGACCCGGCACACGGCCCCTCGACGCAGAACGTGCACTGGGCGCCCCCAGGCGGCGCTGTCCGCGAGGTCCCAGCGTGCGCCTCGGACGCCCAACGGGTCATGACGGGCCTGGACCCCTCGATCCGCCTGGTCCCAATGGGGGCCCGCCAGGTGCCCTACTGGGAGAACCAGCAGTACGCGCCCTGGGCCCAGGGTTACTACGGCCGCTACGGCATGGACCCTGCGCTGCGCCAGATCACGCACGGCGCCCTCATGATCGGCGGCTTCTCGCTCCTCATGGGGCTGCTGGACGACTGACATCGGGCAGCGCGCCCGGCTCAGGTGGTCAGGAGCGCGCCGTCGCGGTTGTGCAGGCGGCGGGCCGCCTCCGCGATCGAGCCGGACATCGACGGGTAGACGGTGAACGCCTGGCTGAAGTCATCCACGGTGACCTTCTGCGCCACCGCGATCGACACCGCGTGGATGAGCTCCGAGGCGCGCGGCGCCACCACCACGCCGCCGATGATGATGCCGGTGGTGGGCAGGCAGAACAGCTTGACGAAGCCGTCGGTGAAGCCCTGCATCTTCGACCGGGCGTTTGACGCCAGCGGCAGCAGCACGGACGCGACCCGGACGTCGCCGGTATCGGCCTGCTCCTGGGTGATGCCGACGGTGGCGATCTCCGGCGTGGTGAACACGTTGGATGACACCCGGCGCAGATCCATGGGCGTCACCGCGTCCCCCAGCGCATGCCACATCGCGATGCGGCCCTGCATCGCGGCCACCGAGGCCAGGGCGAAGACGCCGGTCACGTCGCCTGCCGCGTAGATGTTGCGGACGCTGGTGCGCGAGACCCGGTCCACCGAGATGTGCCCCGACGGGGTCATCGCCACGCCCGCCTCCTCGAGCCCGAGCCCGGCGGAGTTGGGGATGGCGCCCACGGCCATGAGGCAGTGCGAGCCGCGCACCTCGCGGCCGTCCTCCAGCGAGACCACCACCTCGTCGCCGTCACGGCGCGCCGCGTAGGCGCGCGATTCGCTCATGATCTCCATGCCGCGGCGTTCGAAGGCGCGCTGCAGGACGGCGGCCGCGTCCTGGTCCTGGCCCGGCAGCACCTGCTTGCGCGAGGACACCAGCACCACGTCACAGCCGAGCCCGTCGTAGGCGGAGGCGAACTCCGCCCCAGTCACGCCCGACCCCACGACGATCAGCCTCTCCGGCACCTCGCTCAGGTTGTAGACCTGTTTCCAGTTGAGGATCCGCTCCCCGTCGCAGGCCGCCTCAGGCAACTCGCGGGGCGTGGTGCCCGTGGCCAGGAGGACGATGTCCGCGTCGAAGCTCTGCTCGCCGGCCCCGGTGCTGGCCACCACGCGGGTGGCGCCGTCGAGGCGGGCGCTGCCGGCCACCAGGTGCACCCCGTCCTGTCGGAGCCGCTGAGCGATATCCGCGGACTGGGCCTTGGCCAGGGTGAGGACGCGCTCGTTGACCTCCGCCAGGTCCACCCGCACCACGTCCGAGACATCCGCCGCCGCGATGTGCAGTCCGAGCTGGCGGGCGCTCTCGATGCGGACCATCACCTCGGCCGTGGCGATCAGCGTCTTCGACGGCACGCAGTCGCTCAGCACAGCGGCCCCGCCCATGCCGTCACGTTCGATCAGGGTGACCTCACCGCCGAGCTGGTTCGCCACGAGCGCAGCCTCATAGCCGCCGGGTCCGCCACCGATGATCACTACCTTCGTCACGGGGCCATCTTTCCACAGCGCCCGGGGTGGGGAGCAGGGCACGCGCCTATGCTGGACCGGGTGAGCGAACCCTTCGAGCTGGCCGCAGAGGCCGCGGATTTCCTCCGCTCCCGTTTCGACGTGGAGCGCATCGACCTGGCGCTGGTGCTGGGCTCCGGGTGGTCATCGGGCGCAGACCGGCTCGGGGAGACGCTCGGCAGCATCGAGCTCTCGGCGGTGCCCGGCTTCAGCAGGCCTGTGGTGACCGGCCACGGCGGGCAGCTCGTGCTGGCCCGCACGGCGGCCGGGAAGGTCGCGGCCACGTTCACCGGCCGCATCCACTTCTACGAGGGCGGCGGCGTCGACCCCGTGGTGCACGGGGTTCGGACCGCTGCCGCCTGGGGCGCCGCCACCCTCGTACTGACGAACGGCTGCGGTGGCCTCCGCCCCGCCTGGGCGCCGGGCACCGTCGTGCTGATCGCCGATCACATCAACCTCACGGGGGCCACGCCGCTGCGGGGCGCCACCTTCATCGACATGTCCGAGGCCTACTCGCGGCGGTTGAGGGACCTGGCCCGGGGCGTGGACCCGTCGCTACCTGAGGGCGTCTACGTCCAGTTCCGCGGCCCGCAGTACGAGACGCCGGCGGAGGTGCGGATGGCCGGCGTGCTGGGCGGGGACCTCGTCGGCATGTCGACCACGCTGGAGACCATCGCGGCACGCGAGGCGGGCATGGAGGTGCTGGGCCTGTCGCTGGTGACCAACGCCGCGGCCGGGCTCAGCGGGTCTTCGCTCAGCCACGCCGAGGTGCTGGAGGCCGGGCGCGACGCGGGCCCCCGACTGGCCGCCCTGCTCGCCGGGATCCTGGAGGTGCTCTGACATGAGCGAGTTGCTGACCCGCGCCCAGGAATGGCGCGACGCCGACCCGGACCCCGACACCGCCGGCCGGCTGGACGAGCTGATTGTCAGGGCCCAGGCCAATGACCACACCATCCGCGAGCCCGCCCTCGCGGAGCTCGCCTCCGCCTTCGCCGGACCGCTCGAGTTCGGCACCGCCGGCCTCCGCGGACCGCTTGGGCCGGGACCGGCGCGGATGAACCGGGTGGTGGTCACGCAGGCCGCGGCCGGCTTCGCCGCCTGGCTCTCCGCGCACGGCCACTCCGGTGGCCGCGTCATCGTCGGACACGACGCCCGGCACAAGTCCGACGAGTTCGCCCGCGACACCGCCGAGGTGATGGCCGGAGCAGGGTTCGAGGTGCTCTGGACCAACGAGCCCACCCCCACCCCCGTCGTCGCCTTCGGCATCCAGCACTTCGGCTGCGTCGCGGGCGTGGTGGTCACCGCCTCCCACAACCCGCCCGCAGACAACGGCTACAAGGTCTACCTCGGCGACGGCTCGCAGATCGTGCCGCCGACGGATGCCGAGATCGCCGCGGAGATCGCCGCCGTGGCCGATCACGGGTGGGCCACGCTCCCCCGCTCGGAGGCGCGCCGCGACATCACCGCCGAGCTCCTGGACGCCTACGTGGCGCGGGCCGCCTCCCTGTACCCGGCGGATTCCGCGAGGGAGCTGGTCTGGGTCCACACCGCGCTGCACGGCGTCGGCGCGAAGACGGTGCGGCGGGTCGCGGAAGCCGTCGGGCTGCCCGCCCCCGTCGAGGTGGCGCAGCAGTCCGAGCCCCACCCCGAGTTCCCCACCGTCGCGTTCCCCAACCCGGAGGAGGAGGGCGCCATCGACCTGGCGCTGGCCCTGGCGGAGTCCGCGGGCGCTGACGTGGTGATCGCCAACGACCCGGACGCTGACCGCTGCGCCGTGGCCGCGATGGTCGACGGTGCGTGGCGGATGCTCACCGGGGATGAGCTGGGCGCCATCCTCGGCCACGACGCCATCGCACGCGGGGTGCCCGGCACGTTCGCGAACTCCGTTGTCTCCTCGACGCTGCTGGGCCGGATGGCGCGCGGCGCGGGTCGCCTTCACGTGACCACGCTGACGGGGTTCAAGTGGATCGGCCGGGTGCCGGACCTGGCCTTCGGCTACGAGGAGGCCATCGGCTACTGCGTCGACTCGCGCGCGGTCCCGGACAAGGACGGGATCACCGCCGCGCTGACGGTGCTGCGGATCGTCGCCGATCTCAAGGCCTCGGGCCGCGCGTTGGCGGACCTGCTCGACGACATCGCCCGCGAGCACGGCCTGAGCGCCACCTCCCAGCTGTCGGTGCGCGTGGCCGACCGGTCGCTGATCGCAGACGCCATGGCGCGGCTGCGGCGCAACCCACCGTCGACGCTCCTCGGGGCCCCGGTGACGGTGCTGGACCTCGCCCACGGCTCGGACACGCTGCCCCCCACAGACGGCGTCGAACTCACCGGAGACCGGGTGCACGTGGTGGCCCGTCCCTCGGGCACCGAGCCCAAGTTGAAGTGCTACCTGGAGGTCCGGCTGGATGCACAGGAGTCCGTCGACGTGCGAGCGGCGCGGCTGGTCGCGGCGGCGCAGATGGCTGAGCTGCGGCGGGAGATGGCCGAAGCCCTCGGCGTGGACGGCTGATCCCGCGCGCGCTGTTCGTCAGCATGGATACAGTTGATGGCATGACGAAGCTTCGCGCCGGTCTCCTCGCTCTACTGATCGCCCTCGCCGTGGCCTGGGTGGGGGTGGTGCCGGCGGCCGCCGAGGACTCGGCGCCCATCACCCGCTACGACGTGGACGTGGTCCTGAGGACCGACGGTGTCGCGGGCGTCACCATCGACTTCACCATGGACTTCTCCGCGCTGAGGGGTCGCGGGCCCTACATTCTGCTGCCCACGCTGCAGGAAGACGGCGCAAACCCCGACGAGAACTACGTGTTCCGGTACTCCAACATCTCGGTCTCCTCGTCGACGGGAGCCAACACCCAGGTCCTCCAGGAGCAGGGCGCCGACATGCTGTCTCTGCGCATCGGCAATGAGAACATCTTCAACACCACGCCCCAGGACTACACCCTCACCTACGACGTGACCGGCCTGATCGCCACAGATCACCCGGTGAGCGGCCTCGACGAGTTCAACTGGGACGTCATCGGCCCCGCCTGGGAATCGCGGTTCTCCAACATCACCGTCGACGTCACCGGCCCCGCGGGGCTGGAGCAGGTGGCCTGCTTCTACGGCCCCACCGCCGACACTCCGTGTGAGGCGACACAGTCGGTCGACGCGGCCACCTACACCCTCGACTCGCTGCCGCCCAACAACCGGATGCAGGTGGTGGCGGGCTACCCCGCCGGCACCTTCCCCGGCGTGACGCAGGAGAAGGCCCGTCGAGTGACCGCGGCCAACGCCTTTGAGTTCACCCCCGCCACCGGCGCCGTGACCGGCGCCGGTCTGATCGCCGCAATCGTCGGGCTGATCGCAGTGCGTCGGCGTCACGCCCGCGACGACGTCTACCTGGGCCTCACCCCCGGACTCACGCCGCTGGCCGGCCAGGAGGAGCGAGTGGGGACGCGAAGCGGCAAGTTCCCCGTGACCGTGCAGTTCCACCCGCCGAAGGGCGCCACCCCGGGCGAGATCGGCACCCTCATGGACACCACGGCGGACAACGTCGACGTGTCTGCCACCATCGTGGACCTCGCCGTCCGCGGCTACCTGCGCATCATCTCGCAGTCGAAGAAGGACTTCACGCTAGAGGCGCTGCACGCGCCGCCTGGCCCCATGGAGCCGTTCGAGGAGAAGCTGCTGGCTGATCTGTTCCAGGGACGCAGCGTCCGGACGTCGAAGGAGCTGAGCAAGGCGAAGTTCGCCGAGGTGCTGCCGGACGCCCGCAACGGCCTGTACGCCTCCGTCGTCAGCAAGGGGTGGTTCAAGGGCAACCCCACGACGGCCCAAATGGTGCCGATCGTGCTGGGCGCCTTGGCCATCGGCGCCGGCGTGCTGCTGACCTTCATCGGGGCGGCGTTCGGCTGGGGCCTCATCGGCATCCCCCTGGCCGTCTTCGGCATCGGCCTCATCGTGATGTCCAGCAAGTTCCGCAAGCGCACCGCCACCGGGTCGGCGTACCTCGCGCAGGCCAAGGGCTTCGAGCTGTACCTGCGCACCGCGGAGACGGACACCCTGCAGTTCGAGGAGGGGGAGGACATCTTCAGCAAGTACCTGCCCTACGCCATGGTCTTCGGAGTGGCGGACCGCTGGTCCAAGCTGTTCGCAGACCTCGGAGCGCAGGGCATCTACCAGGCCAACACCTCGTGGTACGTGGGTGCGGACCTCATGCACGGCTACTACTTCGCCAGCGCCATGAACAACCTCACCCACTCCATGTCGGACGCCATGCAGGCCGCCCGGATGGACGGGATGAGCTCGGCCACCGGCGGCTCCAGCGGCTTCTCCGGGTTCAGCGGGGGCGGCGGTTTCGGCGGCGGTGGCGGCGGCTCCTGGTGAGGATCAGCCGGGGATCGGGGCCCAGCTCGGCCCGGTGACGCCCAGCGTGTCGTCGAGCTTCGCAAACAGCGGGGACGGCTTCGACAAGGGGGTGCCGGCCACGATCGGCTGCGCCTCCCACACCGCCTGCTGGCCGGCGTAGTCGCCCTGCAGGGTGGGGTAGGTGAGGTCGCCGTCGCTCACTTCGACGATCTGCGGTTGCGCGGCCCACACGCCCTGCCCCCCCAATGCCTCGAAGACCTTCTGCGCGGAGTGCGGCAGGTACGGGGTGAGCAGCGTGTTGCAGTCCGAGACCACCTGGAGTGCGACGTGGAGCACGGTGTCGCGGCGGGCGGCGTCGTCCTTGAGCTTCCACGGCTCCTGGTCGGACAGGTACTTGTTGGCCAGGCCGATGATCCGCATGGCCTCTGTGATACCGGCCTTGAATCGGCGGGCGGCGATGTGCTCGCCCACCACCTCGAACGCGGTGCGCGACTCGTCGAGGATCGCGCGGTCCGCGTCGGTCAGCTCGCCTGCCGCGGGAACGGCGCCCACGTTCTTGTGCGCCATCGAGATCGAGCGGTTGACCAGGTTGCCCCACTCGTTGGCGAGCTCGAAGTTGGTCCGGCGCACGAACTCGTCCCAGGTGAAGTCCGTGTCCTGGTTCTCCGGCCCGGCCATCGCGATGTAGTAGCGCAGCGCATCCGGTCCGAACTCGGCGAGGAAGTCGCCGACGAAGATCGAGGCGCCGCGCGAGCTGGACACCTTGGAGCCCTTCATGGTCATGAACTCTGAGCTCACCACCTCGGTGGGCAGCTGCAACTCCCCCAGCGACGGGCGGACCTCGCCGCCCCGGGTGCCCTGGCCGTTGGCGCCGAGCAGGATGCCCGGCCAGATCACCGAATGGAAGACGATGTTGTCCTTGCCCATGAAGTAGTAGGAGCGGGCCTCGGTGGAGTTCCAGAACGTGCGCCACGCCTCCGGGTCCCCTGTGCGCCTGGCCCACTCGACAGAGGCAGAGAGGTAGCCGATCACGGCGTCGAACCACACGTAGATGCGCTTCATGGGGGCGTCGCGCCAGCCGTCGAGGGGCACGGGGACTCCCCAGTCGAGGTCGCGGGTGATGGCGCGGGGCCGGATCTCCGCCAGGAGGTTGTGCGAGAACTTGAGCACGTTGGGTCGCCAGTCCTCGCGGCTGTCGATCCACTGGCCCAGCATCGGGGCGAGGGCAGGCAGATCAAGGAAGAAGTGCTCGGTCTCGACGAACTGCGGAGTTTCGCCGTTCATCTTGGACTTCGGGTTGATCAGGTCCGCCGGGTCGAGCTGGTTGCCACAGTTGTCGCACTGGTCTCCGCGGGCGTTGTCGTAGCCGCAGAGCGGGCAGGTGCCCTCGATGAACCGGTCCGGCAGCGTCCGGCCCGTCGACGGCGAGATGGCGCCCATCTGGGTCTTGGCAGTGACGTAGCCGTTGTCGTACAGGGCGGTGAAGAGGTCCTGCACCACCCGGTAGTGGTTGGGCGTGGTGGTGCGGGTGTACAGGTCGTAGGACAGGCCCAACCCCTGCAGATCCTCGACGATCTGCCGGTGGTACTTGTCGGCCGTCTCGCGCGGGGTGAGCCCCTCCGCGTCCGCCTTCACCTGGATGGCCGTGCCGTGCTCGTCGGAGCCCGAAACCATGAGCACGTCGTGACCCGCCATCCGCATGTAGCGCGAGAACACGTCGGAGGGGACGCCGAATCCGGAGACGTGACCGATGTGGCGGGGGCCGTTGGCGTAAGGCCAGGCGACGGCGGCAAGAACGTGACTCATGCGCGCCATCCTATCGGCGCGCTGAGGGCTCACTCGCGCGGCAGAACCGTGAGCACCCGCTCGATGTGCTCGCGGAACTCCCCCATGAACGCGGTGAGGACGTCCTTGAGTCCGTCGTCGGTGACCGTCCCGTCGGCGTCGATGCTGGAGCCGTCGAGCTTGATGTAGGCCTCCGGGGCGGTCATCAGGCGGGCGTTGCAGAACGCGAGGACCGCGCGGAGGCTCTGCTGGGCCACCGCGGTGCCGATGTTGCCGATGGAGGCGCCGATGATCGCCGCCGGCATGTGGTCGAACGAGTTCTGGCCCCAGGGGCGGGACGCCCAGTCGATGGCGTTCTTCAGCGCCCCGGGGATGGAGCGGTTGTACTCGGGGGTGACGAACAGCACGGCCTGGGCGGAGGCGAGCGCGGACTTCAGCGCCTGCGCCTCGGCGGGGTAGGCGGCGTCGTGGTCCGGCGAGTAGAGCGGGAGGTCACCGATCGGGATCTCCGTGAACTCCAGGTCCGAGGGCGCCACCGCGATGAGGGCCCTGGACAGCACGCGGTTGATGGAGGTCGAGGACAGGCTCCCGACGAAGTACCCGACGCGGTAGGTGGTCATGACGGTTCCCTTCCGCCGCTCGGCCGGGTGGCCGTGGCCGGCCATTCGGACTCTACCTACCGACGACCCGGACCGGGGCGGGTTCTGCCCGTGGGCCCCTCAGACCTGCCGGGTGGCCTGGGCGAATCGCAGCGACCACCCCGCAGGGATTTCCACCCACAGCCCCGAACACACCAGGTCCTGCTGCGCCCACCGCACCAGACCGGCCCCGGCCGTCACCGTGTCGACGGCGAGGAACCGCACCTCATCCACAGCTGGCCAGGGAAGACTCCGGGTCTGGGCGCCGTCGGCCCCGTGCGCGACGAAGTCGCGGTGGAGCCTGGCCGCGTCAGGGTCGGCGGCCGCTTCGCGGGTGAGGCGAACGAGAGCAGCTTTGGTGCGCGGCGACGCGGAACCAGGCACGGCGGCCGGCACGGGTTCCTCGGGGGGCGCTGTCGAAAAGAGGTCGGGCTCCGGTTCCGTCTGCCCCACCGAGAAGTCTCGGCGCCCGGGGGGACGGTGGGTGTCCGGGAAACCCGGGCCATGGTTGACGGGTTCTCCGCGCTGAAAGGCGGTGGCCGCCGCGCGGGCCCGCTCGTCTGCAGCCTCGTTCATCGAGTGTCCGGCGTGGCCCTTGACCCATTCGAACTGGACGGTGCGCCCCTGGAGCGCGGCGTCGAGCTCCTTCATCAGCTCCACGTTGAGGACCGGCTTGCCGTCGCCCTTCTTCCACCCCTTGCGCTTCCAGCCAGGCAACCACTTGGTGAGAGAGTTGATGACGTACTGCGAGTCGCACAGGATGCGTAGCGGCTCGTCGAGGTG
>DATITN010000054.1:0-3876 GCA_035467795.1 Arachnia sp.
GTGAGGGTCGAGCCGTCGATCTCGTAGGTGCCCGCGAAGCGGTTGCAGCCTCCGGAACCGAAAAGCGCTCCGTCGTCGGCGAAGTGGACGGTGACCGTGGAGCCCTCCGCGGGCGCCTCCCCGCCGAGGGTGTCGAGGAGCCACGTGGTCCCGACGATGCTGCCGCTCACATCCTCGCTTGCGGGTGCGTCCTGGGGTGTTGCGGAGGGGGCGCATGCGGCCAGCAGCAGTGTGACCCCCACCAGCGCCGTCGCCCACACTGTCTTCGCCATCGAGTAACTCCTTCGTGTCGGTCCGGCCATTTTCTCCGCGAGGGGGTGGCTGGACATCACCCACGTTGGGTAGTACTCGGACCTGTCGGTCTGGTGTCGCGGGTTCACCCGTCCACCGCTTCGGGGAAGGCCGCGGCGGGCGTAGGCTATGGGAGGACTGGAAGGACGGGCGATGAAGGCCGTTGTTGTCTACGAATCACTGTGGGGAAACACCGCCGCGGTTGCGCGGGCGGTGGCCGAGGGGATCGGGGAGGGCGCCGTCGCGCTGCCCACGAAGGATGCCGGGGCCGAGGTGGTTGCCGACGCGGACCTGATTGTCGCGGGGGGGCCGGTGTTCGCGTTCCACCTCTCCTCGGAGCGCACGCGCAACGACATCCGGGAGCATCCCGAGCCGGGCTCCCCCGCCCCGGACCTGAGTGGGCCGTCGATCCGCGCATGGATGGACGCACTGCCGGCCGGCTCCGCGGGGTTCGCCTCCTTCGACACCGAGGTCCGCGGCCCCTTCGGCAAGGGGGCGCCGACGATCGCTAAGGAGCTCGAGGCGAAGGGCTACCGGCGGGTCGCGAAGCCGGAGGGGTTCATCGTGCAGGGCAAGTACGGGCCGCTGAAGGACGGCGAGCTGGACCGTGCCCGACGGTGGGGCGAGACCCTGCGCGCCGCGGTCGCGGGCTCGGCCGGCTGACGAGCGCCCCTCACGCCAGAATGGGCGCATGAACGCCATCGACATCCTGCTCGACGCCGCCTCCCGTCCCCGCGACGCTCTCGGCGCGCTTCACCTCGCCGACGAGACGCTCAACGCGCACCCGGGCGGTCACGCCAACTCGGTGGCCTGGCTGCTCTGGCACACCGGGCGTGAGATCGACCTGCAGCTGGCCCACCTCACCGGCCTCGACGAGGTCTGGACCCGCGACGGCTTCCGCGACCTCTTCGCTCTCGGCGCGCTGGGCGACGGGGTCGGCTACGGCCACAGTGGGGACGAGGCCCGCGCCGTCGTCGTCGTGGATCCGCAGCTCCTCGAGGACTACGTGGGATCGACCCTCGACGCGCTCCTCGACTACATCCGCACCCTCAACGAGACGGACCTCGACCACATCGTCGACCGCCGCTGGAATCCCCCTGTCACGCGCGGGGTGCGGCTGGTCAGCATCATCGACGACGCCGCCCAGCACATCGCGCAGGCCGCCTACGTCTGCGGGATGCCCCTCCCGGCGGCCGGCTGAGGCAGTCGCCGTCGCTCTGGCGCGAGGGCAGCGGCAAGCAACTAATTGTCACGCTCAGTGCCGAGTACGACACTCAGCGTGACAATTAGGCCTTGGGACATGCTCCCCTCGTGGGTCGAGCGCGCCTGAGGGCCCGAACGGTGCGTGGTGTTGTCCATCACCGCACAAGTGTTGTCCGCCTCACCTCCGAGGCATGTGCGCGTCGCCCCAGCTGGCAGCCTCAGGTAGGTGCACCCCAGGCAGTCCCTCACCCCCGAACTCGAAGCCCTCATCCGCGCCCAGTCGGGCGTGATCACCACGCACCAGCTCATCGGCGCCGGTCTGACGGCCAGCGTGATCCGGCGGATGTCCACGGACTGGGAGCAGCCCTCACCAGGCATTCTCCTGACCACCGCACCTACGTGGCTGACCGCGGCGTGGGCAGGACTACTGCGCGGCGGCCCGACGGCGGCGCTGGGCGCCGATGCGGCTGCTTACCTGCACAAGGTGGTCCGCGACGAACCCTCGACCCTCGCGGTCTGGGCACCCTCCAGGAGACGTGACTTCGCCGTCGGCACGTGGGCGGTGGAATTTCGACGGGGGCGCCCCAGGTCCCTGGGCACCCCGCCGCGCACCACCGTCGAGCGATCGCTGATCGACCTGGCCGGGCGGGCGACGGAGGACGCGATTGTCGCGGCGACGGCCCGGGCCCTCGCCCAGGGAAAGACCCTGCCCGAGCGTGTCCTGTCGGAGTTGCGATCCCGCGAGCGCACGCGTCATTCCGCGGTCTTGACCGAGCTGTGCACCCAGGCAGGGAAGGGAATCGAGAGCGCCCTGGAGTGGCGGTTCAGCCAAGCGGTCCTTGCGCGACATCGTCTCCCGCCTGGCGAGCGGCAGGTGGTCGAAGGGTCGACACGGATGGACGTGAGGTACGAGGCGGAGCGCCTCGTGATCGAGCTCGACGGAGCGCGGGATCACACCGACTGGTCAAAGGACATGCTGCGCGACAACAAGCGGCTCTTGGACGACGGCGCCCTCACGCTCCGCTACGGCTGGAACGCGGTGGTGGGACAGACATGCGCCGTGGCTGCGCAGGTGGCGACGGCGCTGAGGTCGCGGGGACAGGCGGGGGTCGTCGGGCATTGCCGACGATGCCCGAAGGACCCGCGCCTCACGACGGCGACTCCTGCGCCCAAATTGTCACGCTGAGTGTCGTACTCGACACTCAGCGTGACAAGTAGCTGAGCGCCCCTGAGCCGGAGGAGGCTAGGTCTGCGGGACGGCGCGGCCCGGGAACAGCTCCTGGAACTGGCGCTCGAACTGCCGCTTCCCGACGAGCCGGTACATGAACTTGATCGGCAGCGGCAGCTCGTCGAACATCTGGCGCGACTCTCCCGGCGAAGCAGCCAGCATCATGCCCAGCTGCACGAGCAGCCGCGATTTCGGGATGGCGTCCATCGAGTGGTCGCCCATCTTCTTCCATTCCTCGGCCGTGATCACCTTCTCGGCTACGGGCACCACCTCGACGACCTCGCGGCGGAGGTGCACCTTGAGCACCTCCAGGAGCTCCTCGTACGCGGTGGCAAGCTCGTCGCCCACCTTCGGGTCGGCGCTCGCCCGCCAGGCGGTGAGCAGCGGCGCTGCCTTGGCGAGCAGCCGCGACACCTCCGCATGGTGCGCCCGCATCTGCCCCACGTGCAGCGCGCAGCCCGGTGCCCGTTGCTCCAGCCGTCCCCACAGGAGCTCGTCCTCGGACTCGTGGTGCGTGTGCAGGGTGGCGTCGATCTCCGCGATGTAGTGGCCCACGAACTCGGAACGTCGCGAGTCCCATGCACGGGTGGAGCGGATCAGTTCAGGCGCGTCGCTGTACCCGTAGAGGAACGCGTTGTGCACCACACGCATGTCGGTGGTCCCGTTGCAGAGCGTTGGCCCGTCCGGAATGGGCGGCGCGGTCTCACCCGGGGCAGCGCGGTAGAAGTCGGTCATGGTTCCCCTCCGTCCCTGGGGCGACGGCGCCCCTCGGGCCATTGTGCGAACGACGACGTGGGCGGGCAACGGCTGCTCCGATCGCGGCCTCCGCTCGCGCGGCGAGTTGGAGGAGGGAGGGATCGCGGAGCTACAAATCCCGCCTGGCTGGGGATCCGGGAACAGCCGGGAACGGTCCTCGAACCGGCGCCAGAGGGTTTCGACGCAGCTGGCGCTCCGCGCCGGCTGACTCAACCAGCGGGAAGGCGGGGTGGCTCAGCCGATCTCATGGACAGCGACCTGGAACCATGTCCGGTACTCCACAGGCGTGCCGTAGATCGCCGCGGGGTCGGGAGTCAGCTCGTCGCCACCGGACAGGGCGAACTGGTGCGAGTACCACCGCTGGAGCCCGTCGACGACGGACCGGTCCGCGTTCGCCT
>DATITN010000055.1:0-3137 GCA_035467795.1 Arachnia sp.
TGGTCGGTTTCGACGACATCCCGCTGGCGGCCGCAGCGGAGCCGCCGCTGACGACGGTGCGTCAAGACACCGTGCTGCAGGGTCGCACCATGGCCCGGATGCTTCTCGGGATTGCCCGCCCGGACAGGATCCTCCCCGTGGACGACGGTGTGCCCGAGGTCCGTTTCGTGGACCGGCTGCTTCTTCCGGTCACCCTGGTGACGCGCGAATCCGCCTGACCCCTTGCCTCGACGCGACTTCTGTGGTTCTCTGAGAGAGCGCTCTCTGGGAGCGCTCTCTACGGGCGACGATGCCCGTGGAGAACCCTCACGAAAGGCCACCGCATGTCCGGACCGGGGTCCCGTTCCATCTCGAGAGCAGGTGGCGCCGCCTTGGCGTCGACCCTGCTGCTCTCACTCCTCACCGTTCCTTCCGCCTTCGCCGCCGAACTTCCCGTCGTGGACGACTTCGAAGCTCCCCTGGTCACCGGCGCCTCCACGCCCGGTGGCGTGCCCCTCGGCTTCTTCGTCGCCACGGATCCGAAGAGCACGACGACCTTCGAGCGCACCACGTCCGCGCCCGCACCCATAGAGGGCGCGACAGAGGGCAACCACGTACTGAGAGGCGACTTCAACGTCGACTCCTTCGGCGTGATCATCCACGGCTTCGAGGACCAGACCTCAACCCAGTGGGTGTCCCAGGACTGGAGCGCCTTCGAGGGCCTGCAGTTCGAGCTCTACGGCCAGAACACCGGCACGAACCTGTTCGTCGACGTCATCGACAACACCGCCCCCGGCTCCACCACCGACACTGGCGAGCGGTTCAGCGCGGCCTTCGTCGACGACTTCTCCGGCTGGAAGACGATCAAGCTGCCGTTCGCCGACATGAAGCGCAAGGAGATCGGAAATGGAGCCCCCAACGACGACTTCGGCCTGACCGAGATCCACGGCTGGGCGTTCGGCACGCTGGCCACCGGCGGCCCCCAGTCGTACTACCTCGACGACTTCGAGCTCTACGGCGTCGCCCCGGAGCGGCCTCTCACTGTCGGGTTCTCGGTGGCAGACACTCAGGTGATCGAGGGGGAGACGGCGATGGTCGAGGTGAAGCTGAGCAAGCCATCGGCCGAGCAGGTCACCGTCGACTGGGCCACCACCACCGGCACCGCGACGCCCGAGCGCGACTACGTGCCGGCCTCCGGCACGGTCACCTTCGCACCCAACCAGACCCGCGCGACTCTCGAGGTCGCCACGATCGACGACGACGCCTACCAGGGCGAGCGCGGAGTGGTCGTCGAGCTGAGCAATCCTGTGGGCGCCGACATGGGACGGCCCCCGCTGACGCGGGTCCTGGTGCTCGACGACGAGAGCTACGACCCCAGCCTTGTCGACGGGTTCGAGGCCGGCGCGTACTTCTGGGACGCCGGCAAGCGCGCCACGGTCAAGACCCGCGAAATCGCGGCCGGCGACGCGCTGGCCGTGCCCGAGCAGGGCGCATTCGAGAACGTGCTCGACGCCTCCCTCCCGACGTCGGGCAACACAGCGGTGCGCAGGGAGTTCCCCGCGGCCCAGGACTGGAGCAGCTCCGCCGGGCTCGAGTTCCTCTACCACGGCACGGGTAGCGGCAAGAAGGTGAGCGTCGGCATCGAGAACAACGCCACGCAGGACGGCGACGCGGACCCCGCGAACTGGGAGCTCGCTTGGGCCGACGAGTTCAACACGCCCGCCGGCACCGCGCCGAACCCCGAGATCTGGACCCATGAGATCGGCGACGGCACGATCATCGGCAAGCCCGGGTGGGGCAACGACGAGCTGCAGTACTACACCGACAGCACCGACAACGTCGCCACCGACGGCCAGGGCAACCTCGTTATCACTACGCGGGCGACCGACCCCGAGACGGCGCCGCAGTGCTACTACGGCCCCTGCCTCTACACCTCCGCCCGCCTGGTGACCCAGGACAAGGCCGAGTTCCAGTACGGCCGGATCGAATCGCGCGTGCAGGTGCCCAGCGGATCAGGGCTCTGGCCCGCGGTGTGGGCGCTGGGCAACGACATCAACCGCAACCCGTGGCCGGCGTCGGGTGAGATAGACATCATGGAGAACGTGGGCCGCAATCCCAACACGGTGTTCGGCACCATCCACGGCCCGGGCTACTCCGGCGGCCAGTCCTTCGGCGGCACCTACGACTTCGACGTCCCCGTCGCCGACGACTTCCACACCTTCGCGGTCGAATGGGCACCGGGCGAGATCACCTGGACGGTGGACGGCATCGAGTTCCACGACGCCGCTCCCGCCGACGTGGACCCGAACCAGTGGGTCTTCGAGCACCCGTTCTTCCTCATCATGAACACCGCCGTCGGCGGCAACTTCGGCGGGGCGGTGGGCGAGGACACGGTGTTCCCGCAGACCCTGAAGATCGACTACGTGCGGGTCTTCCAGCCGGTGGCCCGTCCGGTGACGTTCACCTCGACCTTCCGCGACGACGTCGCGGGATGGCACACGGTGACGGTCCCCTTCAGCTCGTTCACCAACGAGGACGGAGCCACGCTCAACCTCGCCGATGTCCGGGCGATCACCCTGAGCGCCCAGACAAAGCGCGGCCAGTCCGTCCTCATCGACGACCTTCGCCTGACCTGCGCTTCGGCCATGGAGGTCACCACCGACGCGGACACAGGTGCGGGGTCACTGCGCTCCGCGCTGGGCGCGGTGTGCGCCGACGGGACGGTTACCTTCGCCGAGGACCTGGCCGGTGCGACCATCCTCAGCGGCTCCGAGCTCACGCTCGGCAAGGAGGTCACCATCGACGCATCGGCGGCGCCCGGAGTGGCCGTCAGCGGCCAGGACGCCACGCGTGCGCTCGTCGTCAACACCGGCGTCACCGCCACTGTCAGCGGGCTCACACTGCGCGACGGCTACGGCTTTGACCTCGCGGGCGCCGTGCTCAACAACGGGAACCTGACGCTCGACCCCGTCGTCGTCGCCGACAGCCAGGTCACCACGGGAGGCATCGACTACTGGAAGGGCGGGGCCGGGATCTACACCGGCGAAGGCGCCACACTCGTGCTGCGCGACAGCACGGTGCGCGACAACTCCGTGCCCGGCGGCGCCGGGGGCGGCGTGTACGGGTTCCGCGACTCCACCGTCACCATCGAGCGTTCG
>DATITN010000056.1:0-2803 GCA_035467795.1 Arachnia sp.
CGAGCAGGACACGCCGTTCATCCTCGATCTCGCCGAGGCACGTGCCCAGCACTGGGACGAGACCGAAGGGTTCGACCGGGCGCTGGAGGAGGGCCTGATCCTCGACGTCGCCCTGTGGGAGGGAGGCGTTTTCGCTGAGTACCTGGACCGTCGCGGCGCGCTTCTGCCCCCGGACGAGCTGCTGCTGGCGCAGGAGTGGCTGCTGACTCGACGCTCGGCGTACGAGGTTGTCTCGGCGATCCCCGGCCGCTCCATCACCCTTCGCGATGTCCGGACCGGCGGTGTCGAGGAGGTCACGGAGCTGGACTGGAGCCGTCGGGTCGAGGCCGGGGAGTACTACTGCACCCGCGTTGCCTCGACGGTGGACGGTCTGAGTGTCTTCGGTGGGCTGGACCCTGTCAAAGCGACGGAGTTGGAAGCCCTGACTGCAATCCTCGACGAGGACGAGCCTGATCCAGCGGGACTCGTCGAGTTCCTGTCACAACGCTTCGCCCCGGAGACGAATCCCACCGCCGCGACAATCTGATCCGCCCACCCGACACGTTCCCGGACACGCTCCCATCGGCGCTGGTTGATCGCGCCATGCACCACCACGGTCCGGGGCTGTGGCAGCCGGGGCGTGCCCAATGGTCCCTCTACCTACTTCTTCCCGGCCTGAGTTGGCCTCTCCTTCGCTTTGGCGTCGGCAGCGGTGGTCGCCTTCTTCTCGTCGGACTTGCCGCGGGCTGGCTTGTCATCGCTGGTGGTGACGGGAGGCGTGGAGTCCCGGCCGACGGCGGAGCGTGTGGAGGCCGGAGCCGGAGCCGGAGCCGGAGCTGGAGGCGGCGTCGGCGAGGTGGTCTCCGACCTGTCGGGCGTGGCCGAGGGAGTCGTCGAGGGCGATGGCAGCGGCGAGGCACTGGAAGACGCGGCGGGGGAGTCGGCCACGGAGGTCCGCGCGTCTCCGGCGGGATCCGCGCCCTGAGTCAGGGCCATCGCGGCCAGAAGCGCGCTCGAGACAAGGACGCCAGCCGCCACCCACGGAGCTCGAGCCCTCCCCCGCGCCGGCTGGGGCTCCGATACATGCGCATGCCGCGGCTCAGCACGGGCGGAGCCTGCGACGGGCATCAACGCTGCTGAGCCGGTCATCCGAGCCGTGACTTCCGACTCATGGGACTCCAGGCCGGCCGGAGCGTCGGGTACCGACATCTCGATGTTCTTCAGCCGGACGGCGACCTCGGCGGCCGACGCCGGACGATCGTCCGGATCCTTGGCCAGGAGCTCGCCGATCAAGGCCTCCAGGGCCGCGCTCGCGCCGGGTCGTCGCGTGCGGAGAAGTGGTGGATCAACCCGCACATGCTGGTGGAGCGCCCCGATCGGGTGCTCGCTCTCGAACGGGGGCCGCCCCGTCGCGAGAGTCATGAGGACACATCCCAAGGCGTAGAGGTCGCTCCGCTCGTCGGCCGGCGATCCGGCCGCCTGCTCGGGGGAGAGGTACAGGGCGCTCCAGATGATGGTGTTGGTCGCGGTGAGGGCGGATGCGGCGGCCTGGGACAAGCGGGCCACCCCGAAATCGACCACCTTCAGCTCCCCGGAGGCGCCCATCATCAGGTTGCCCGGCTTGATGTCGCGATGCACGATGCCCGCGCGGTGGGCGGCCTCAAGACCGGCCGCCACCTGCGCCCCAAGACCGGCTACCTCCGCCTCCGGAAGGGGGCCGCGGGAGGCGACCAGCTGGGCGAGCGTCGGCCCCGAGAGGAGTTCCATCACGATGTAGGTCCATCTGTGATGGGTGCCGATGTCGAGGACCAGCACCGTGTTCGGGTGCTGGAGTGCGGCCATGGCCACCGCCTCACGACGGAAGCGCTCCAGCGCCGAGGGGTCGGATTCCCCCGCAGACAGCAGCTTCACCGCCACCTCGCGGTCGAGGACGGCGTCGTGTGCCTGCCACACCTCGCCCATCCCGCCGGAGGCGATCAGGCGCGAGAGGCGGTAGCGGTCTCCCAGAACAGCGTCAGCGTGCATGCCGTCGGATGTGGCGCTCGGCGCGGTCCATGTCGCGCATCGTCGCGTAGTAGAGACCGTCCAGGTTCCTGTCTGCCATCGCCTCGCCTTCCAATAGAACCTTGACCCCTGGTGTTCCTTACCTACCCACTCGCCGGCGAGACGAAACATCTGTTCTCGCCCCTCCGCTGATCCACGGGGCGCTCCGGTGGTGGATGTGGTGCCGACTACGACACCAGATCCGCCGAACACGGAAGCGCACGGCGGAAGCCGGCAATGGCGCCGGCGAAGCGGCCTGGATCCGACATTCGCGGCCCTGTGTTCCTAGACTGACGCGGTGAACTGGCGCCTCGTGTTCAGCCGCATGCTCCTTCCGGCGGCTGTGTTGACCTTCTACTTCCTGGTGCCGGTCAGCGCCAGTGACGCCCCCGTCGGGACGGTCCTCGGTTTCGTGGTGGGCGCCGTGTGCCTTGCTGCCGTCGCCGGGGCCGTGTTCAACGAGGTGCGCCAGGCCGCGAAGCGCCTCAGACCGGTTCACCTCCTGCTCGCGTTCGAGCTGGTGCTGGTGATCTTCTCCTTCGGGTACTTCCTACTCACCGTCCAGCAGCCGGGGCAGTTCATTGGGCTCACCACCCGACTCGACGCCCTGTACTTCTCGATGACGACGATGTCCACCGTTGGCTACGGCGACATCCATGCCGAGGGTCAGCTCGCACGCCTGCTGGTGACGGTGCAGCTGGTGTTCAACCTGGTGTTCGTGGCATCGCTGGTGAGCCTGTTCCAGGACCAGATTCGACGGGGCGGGGCCCGCGAGTGGCTA
>DATITN010000057.1:0-20588 GCA_035467795.1 Arachnia sp.
CTGCGGTGGAGGGCCGCCCCACGCAGTTCGCGCCGCCCACCACGGTGGCCACCGAGCACCTGATCACCGGGGCCCCGGCGGGCGCGACGTCCTCAAGGCTCCTGGTGAGCAACCCTACGGAGAACCGCACTGAGGTGTCCATCGAGGGCATGGGGCCGGCCGGGCCGTACGTGCCTGCGGTGGCCGATTCGCTCTCCATCCCGGCGATGAGCACCATCTCGATAGACCTCACGGCACCCCTGGCGGGGGAGCCGACGGCAGTTCGGGTCACCTCGACGGTGGCAGTGGGGGCGGCGCTCGTCACCGGAGCGACTGGCGCTCAGGCCACGGTCGTGGCTGAGGTGCCAGGCACGGACCTGACAGGGCTGGTCCCCGGGGCGGGGAACCTGCTGCTGAGCAACCCGGGCCGGTCGGACACACTCACCGCGGACGTCGGCCTCACCCCAGTCGGGGGCGAGACCGCCAGCCAGCAGGTCAGCATCGGGCCGGGGCAGAGCATCACGGTGCCGGTCCCGGACGGGGGGCCCGTGGTGGTCTCCGTCACCTCCAGCGCCGAGGTGCTCGCCGCTGCCGCGTCGGTGACGCCCGAGGGAACCGTGGTGGTCCCCGTCGGCCCAACCGCCGACGCCGACGTCCAGACCCTGCCGGCGGAGCTGCGCCCGGCGCTGCGCTGACCGGGCCGCTCAGTCCTCGTCGTCCCAGGAGGCGCCGCCCACCAGCTCGTCGATGCTGCGGCCCGTCAGCGTCGACAGCTGCTCGACGATGGTGCGGTGCACCAGCCGGCGCAGCTGGCTGCGCGAGGATGACCGATGCTCGAGCGGCCGCTCGAAGATCACGATCTGCGCCCGGCGGCCCCGGCTGGATTCCAGGGCGGCAGAGAGCGGCACGCGGTCACCGGACCAGGCCACGTTCAGGTGCGGAACCTCTTCCACGCCCACGACGATGCCGTTCAGCGCGTCCGGCGCCACTGCCGCGATGGCGGCCATGGCGGAGGTGACGCAGTCGTTGAAGAAGTCCACGCGGGAGGGCCGGCTCAACGGCACGGCTGTGCCGGTCCACTGATTGGGGGCGGCCAGGGGGCCGCGAATCCCGCGCCCGTGCCGGTCTCGTCTGCGTGGCATGCCGCCACCCTAGCCCGTGGTCGGGTAGCGTCAGCCCGTGCGCAGATGTTCCCGGACCGCGTGCGTGGCCCCCGCCCTCGCCACGCTGACCTACGTCTACGCCGACTCCACGGCGGTGCTAGGGCCCCTCGCGCTGGCCGCGGAGCCCGGCTCCTACGATCTATGCGCCGTCCACGCCGAGCGCACCAGCGTCCCCAAAGGCTGGGAGGTCATCCGGCTCCCGCTCGACGGTCGCGGGCACGCCCCGGACGTACCGTCAGACGATCTCATGGCCCTGGCCGATGCCGTGCGCGCCATCGGGCTGCGCCACGACGACCCGGTCCCGGCACCCCTCCCTGCCGCCCCGGAGCTGCCGCAGGGCGGTCGCGGTGGGCACCTGCGCCTCGTGCCGACGATCGACTGAGCGGCCCCGCTCCAGGCGATAGGCTGGCCCGCGTGCTAGCCCCGCAGATCTTCAAGGCCAACGACATCCGAGGCATCGTCGTCGGCCACGCTCCCGAATGGGACGTCGACGGCGCCCGGGCGCTCGGCGCCGCGTTCGTCGAGTTGCTCGGCCCCTCCGAGTTCGTGCTGGGCCGCGACATGCGCACCCTGGGCCGCGAGCTCTCGCTCGCCTTCGCCGACGGCGCCCGCCGCGCCGGGGCCTCGGTGGTGGACATCGGTCTCAGCTCCACAGACGAGCTGTGGTTCGCCTCCGGCTGGCTGCGCCTCCCTGGCGTCCAGTTCACCGCCAGCCACAACCCCAGCACCTACAACGGCATCAAGTTCTGCCTGGCGGACGCGCGGCCGGTGCCGGCGGACTTCATGGCCCGCCTTCGGGATGTCGCCGCCACCGTTGCTCTCGGCCCCGAGCCCACGGGCGGCTACCGCGAGCTCGACGCCCTCGAGCCGTACGCGGACAAGCTGGGGGATCTGGTCCCGCCCACGGGGGATCGCGAGTTGACCGTCGTCGTGGACGCAGGAAACGGCATGGCCGGACACACCGCGCTCACGGCTCTGGCGGGACGCGGGCTGGACGTGGTGGGCCTCTACCTGGAGCTCGACGGCACCTTCCCCAACCATCCCGCCAACCCGCTGGAGCCGGAGAACCTGGTGGACGCGCAGCGCGCCGTCCTGGAGCACGGCGCAGACCTGGGCCTGGTGTTCGACGGAGACGCGGACCGCTGCTTCATCATCGACGAGCTCGGAGGCGTGGTGGACCCGTCGGTGGTCACCGCCATGATCGCGGTGGCGGAGCTGGCCAAGCATCCCGGCTCCACGATCGTCACCAACACCATCACGTCATGGTGCGTCGGCGAGGCCGTGGCCCGCCACGGCGGCCGGGTGGAGCAGTCGATGGTCGGCCACACCTACGTGAAGGCGTTGATGGCCGAGACCGGGGCCGTGTTCGGCGGCGAGCACTCGGCCCACTACTACTTCCGTGACTTCTGGTCCGCTGACACAGGCATGCTGGCCGCCCTCCACCTGATCGAGCTGGTCAGGCAGGCGGACCGGCCCCTGTCCGCGCTGGCAGCGGTCTTCGACGGCTACCACCGCTCCGGCGAGCTCAACTCCACCGTCACCGACGCAGGCGCGTGCACGGCCCGCGTCGCGGCCGCCTTCGAAGGGCGGGGCGCGGCGGACCGGCTGGACGGCCTCAGCGTCCGCAACCCTGAGGCGGGCTGGTGGATCAACCTGCGCTCCAGCAACACCGAGCCCCTGCTCAGACTCAACGTGGAGGCCCGCGACGAGGCCACGATGCGCGCCCTGCGCGACGAGGTGCTCGGGCTCGTCCGGGCCGGGTAGATTCGAACCGAGAACCAAGGAAGGTCAAGGACGATGGCAGACAACACGATGGAACTCTCGCCCGAGTTCATGGCGGTGGCGGCGTGCCCCGCCTGCCACGCGAAGTTCGCCGTGGACTACGACGCGCACGAGCTGGTGTGCACCAACCAGGCGTGCGGCCTGGCCTACCCCGTGCGGGACAGCATCCCCGTGCTCCTGATCGACCAGGCACGCAGCACGCTGTGAACGGGCAGTTCTTCGACGACTCGAGGTTGGAGGACCCGGGCCTCGAGGCACATGAGGGTCTCCGTCGGTTGGCCTCCGCCGGGGCCAGGATCCGGCGCGCGGCCCTGTCGGAACCGGTCGGCCACCTGGAGCGGGCGGACAGGCCCCGCGGCATCCTGGCGCTCGGCGCGGAGGCCCGCCTGGTGCGCGCCGTGCTGGAGGTGGCCTGCCCGGTGCCGTTCATGGCATGGCCCGGACCCGGCCTCCCCGCGTGGGTGGGCCCGTTGGACCTGACCGTCGTGCTGGGTGACCACGACACCCCCGAATGGGTGCTGCAGTGCGCCGCCGAGGCCGTGCGGCGCGGCTCGATGATGATCGTCGCGGCGCCGCTGGATTCGCGCCTGGCGCAGCTGACCTCGTCCTCTGTCACCACACTCATCCCCACCTTGGAGCCGGATTCCCTGGCCGCGGCGGTGGGGGTGTTGTCGCTGCTGGGCGACCTCGGGCTCGGGCCCGCCGTGCACACCGGCCATGTGGCCGACGCCGCGGACCTGGTGGCGGAGGCCTGCGCCCCCGGCCGTGACCTGTCGGTGAATCCGGGCAAGGAGATGGCACTGTGCCTCGCGGACACGCTGCCGCTGATCTGGGGCGGCACGGTGCTGGCGGGCCGGGCCTCGCGGAGGATCGCCGAGGCCGTCCGCCGCGCCTCCGGCAGGCCCGCCCTGGCAGCGGACGCCTCCGAGCTCGACACCCTGCTGCGCGCGGTCAGGCCGAAGGACCCGTTCGCGGATCCCCTCGAGGGCGACGCCGAGGCCCAGCCCTGCCTGGTCCTGCTCGACGACGACAAGCTGACCGATCGACTCAGCGGCGTGGCCGAGCGGCTGGCGGCCCGCGCCGAGTCCGTCGGCGCCCGGGTGGCGCGCCTGTCCTCCGGGGACGCAGACCTGGCCCTCAGCGACGTGGAGCGCTACGTCACCCTGCTGCAGCGCGGGCTCTACGGCGCCGCCTACCTTGAGATCGGGCTGGCAGACTAGCGCCATGCGCACGGTCTTCGTCCTCAATGGTCCCAACCTCGGCCGCCTCGGCACCCGGCAGCCGGAGGTCTACGGCGCCACCACCCATGATCAGCTGGCGGCCCATCTCGTCGAGACGGGGCGCGGCATGGGGCTGCAGGTGGAGGTGCGCCAGACGGACCACGAGGGCGAGATGATCGGGTGGTTGCACGAGGCGGCAGACGCCGGTGCCGCCGTCGTGCTCAACGCGGGGGCCTGGACCCACTACTCCTACGCGGTAGCAGACGCGGCCGCACTGGTGCCCAGCTACGTCGAGGTCCACATCTCCAACGTCCACGGACGCGAGGAGTTCCGCCAGCACAGCGTGCTCTCGGCCAGAGCGCAGGGCATCATCATCGGCTGCGGGGTGGGTGGCTACGACCTCGCCCTGGCCCACATCGCCGCGTCGGGGGAGGCCCCGTCGGCCGGGTAGAGTGGCGACGTGGATTTTCGCGTAGCTGACCTGTCCCTCGCCGAGTTCGGCCGCAAGGAGATGACCCTCGCCGAGCACGAGATGCCCGGCCTGATGGCCATGCGCGAACGCTATGGCACAAGCCGGCCGCTGGCCGGGGCCCGGATCGCCGGATCCCTGCACATGACCATCCAGACGGCGGTCCTCATCGAGACCCTCGTGGCGCTGGGCGCCGAGGTGCGGTGGGCGTCGTGCAACATCTTCTCCACGCAGGACCATGCGGCTGCAGCAATCGCCGCCGCCGGGATTCCCGTGTTCGCGTGGAAGGGCGAGACGCTGGAGGAGTACTGGTGGTGCACCCGCCAGATCCTGCAGTGGCCGGACGGCGGTCAGCCCAACATGATTCTCGACGACGGCGGGGACGCCACCCTGCTGGTGCATCAGGGCGTCGCGGCCCAGCGCTCCGGCGCGGTCCCCGAGGCCGCAGAGGGCGACCCCCAGGAGCGGCGCGTCGTCCTGGACACGCTGCGCCAGGCTCAGGGCGTGGTGGATTGGCAGGCGCTCGCAGACTCCGTCAAGGGCGTCACCGAGGAGACCACCACCGGCGTCCACCGCCTCTACGAGATGGCCCGCGAGGGCACGCTGCTGTTCCCAGCCATCAACGTCAACGACTCGGTCACCAAGTCCAAGTTCGACAACAAATACGGCTGCCGGCACTCCCTCATCGACGGCATCAACCGGGCCACCGACGTGCTGATCGGCGGCAAGGTGGCCGTGGTGTGCGGCTACGGAGACGTGGGCAAGGGCTGCGCCGAGTCGCTGCGCGGCCAGGGCGCCCGCGTCATCGTCACCGAGATCGATCCCATCTGCGCCCTCCAGGCCGCGATGGACGGGTACCAGGTGGCGGCGCTCGACTCCGTGGTGGAGCGTGCAGACATCTTCATCACCGCCACCGGCTGCTGCGACGTCATCACCGCCGACGACATGGCCAGGATGAAGCACCAGGCCATCGTCGGCAACATCGGCCACTTCGACAACGAGATCGACATGTCCGGCCTCGAGACGCGCACGGACGTGGAGAAGATCGAGATCAAGCCGCAGGTGCACGAGTGGCGCTTCGCGGACGGACACTCCGTCCTGGTGCTGAGCGAGGGTCGGCTCCTGAACCTCGGCAACGCCACAGGGCACCCGTCGTTCGTGATGAGCAACTCGTTCACCAACCAGGTGCTCGCCCAGATCGAGCTGTTCACCAAGACCGACGAGTACCCCGTGGGCGTGTACACGCTGCCGAAGCACCTCGACGAGGAGGTGGCCCGGCTCCACCTGGCCGCCCTCGGCGTGGAGCTGTCCACGCTCACCGACAAGCAGGCCGGCTACCTCGGGGTGGACCCGTACGGCCCGTTCAAGCCGGACAGCTACCGCTACTGAGGCCGGCTCACTGGCCGGGGTTCATGGACTGCCAGATCTCCTTGCACTCCGGGCAGACGGGGAACTTCTCGGGGTTCTTCGTCGGCACCCACACCTTGCCGCAGAGCGCCACGACGGGGGTGCCATTGACCATGGCGGCCACCAGTTTCTCCTTGGGCACGTAGTGCGAGAAGCGGTCCTGGTCGCCGTCCTCGAACTGCTCGGTGCGCTCCTGAGTGACGGTCTGTGATCCGGGGGCGAGCTCAGTCATGCCCCCTATGCTAGTCGGCGGAGGTGGGCGATGACCGGGTCTGGGCAGCGCATGCTCATCGTCGGCATCATGCTGTCGGTCTTCTCGGTGGCCTTCCAGTCCATCGGGCTGGCCACCGCAATCCCCACCATCATGGAGTCCTTCAGCTCCGCCCACCTGTACCCGTGGGCGTTCACCACCATGATCTCGGGCATGCTTCTGGCCACCATCGTCAGCGGTCGGGTGGCAGACACCCACGGCCCGGCCCTGCCGATGTACGCGGGCTTCGCGCTGTTCGCCGTGGGTCTGGTGCTGGGCTGGCTCGCGCCGACGGTGTGGGTGGTGCTGGCGGCCCGCGTGGTGCAGGGCCTCGGGGCGGGCGCGCTCAACCTCACCTTGTCGGTCACCGTGGCGCACGGGTTCGAGCCCCGCGACCGTCCCCGCGTGATGGCCCTGGTCTCGTTCTGCTGGCTGCTGCCGGCGTTCATCGGCCCACCGTTCGCGGCGTGGCTGACGCAGTACGACTGGCGGCTGGTGTTCGCCACCATGCTTCCGCTGGTGACGGTGGCGTTCCTCATGACCGGACCGGGTCTGCGCACCGTCCAGGCGCGGTTCCGCGCAGGGGAGGACGCCGTCGCGCCCATCGCGGTGTGGCCCACGGTGGCGGTCACGCTGGGGCCCTCGCTCATCCTGCTGGCAGGGCAGGACCTCGGCTGGTTCAGCGCGGCATCGGCCGTGCTCGGCGTCGCGGCGCTGGTGTGGGGCCTCCCGCGGATCCTCGCCCCAGGGACCCTCGGCGTAGGGCCGGGAATTCCCAGCGTGGTACTCGCCAGAGCCATCCAGGCCGGGTCCTTCTTCGCAGCCGAGACCATCCTGCTGGTCACGCTCCAGCAACTGCGCGGGCTCACCCCGTTCCAGGTTGGGCTGGCGCTCACCGTCGGCAGCATCGGATGGACCCTCGGCTCATGGCTGCAGTCCCAGGCGTGGGTGCGGCTGCACCGCGACGCGTACGTCACGGTGGGCGCGGCCTGCTCGACGGTGGGCATCGCGGCGATCACCGCCTTCGCCTGGTGGCCGGCGCTCCCGCTGTGGGTGGGGCTGGGCGCCTGGATCGTGGGCGGCCTGGGCATGGGCCTCGCGATGCCCAGCTCGGCGGTGGCCGTGATGAGTCTCTCGTCGGCCTTCCAGCAGGGCCGCAACCAGTCCTCGATGCAGGTGGCCGAATCCGTGGGTAACGCGGTGATCACCGCGCTGGCTGGTGGCCTCTACACCGCGCTGCTCATCGTTGAGCCGCCGAAGCTGGCCTACTCGGTGCCGCTGATGGTCCTCAGCGTGGCATCGGTGGCTGCCATCGCAGTCAGCAGGCGGATCGGGCGCATCCGCAACGAGTTGCTCGTGGCATCCTTGGACCCATGACCTACACCCCCCAGCAGCCGCCCGCAGGATGGTACCCAGACCCGGCCGGCTCCGGAGGCGAGCGCTTCTGGGACGGCATCGCCTGGTCCCAGGCCACGCGGGACCCGCACGTTCCGCCGCCGACGCACCCCCAGCCCCATCCGCAGCAGCCGTACGGCGCGCAACCGGGCTACGGAGCACAGCCGGGCTACGGCACGCCCATGGGGGACACGCGCTACCAGCAGGAGAGGCCCTACGCAGGCTTCGGGTGGCGCGTGCTCGGGTTCATCATCGACTCCATCATCCTGGGCATCCTCACCCAGATCGTCGCGGGCGCCCTCGGCCTCAACGCCGCGCTCGAGGTTGCGCTGCTGCGGTGGCAGCGCGACCTCACCGTCTTCGCGGAAAACCCCGTCGGCGAGCTTCCGCTCCCCGGCGACGACTTCTGGACCGCGATGCTCTACAGCGCGATCCTGGGGGCCACGCTGATGGCGGTGTACCGGACGGTCCTGTACGGCACGCTCAGCGCGACCGTCGGCCAGTTGGCACTCGGGATGCGGGTGGTCAAGGCGGGCGCCCCCGCGGACTCCAAGCTCGATTGGGGCACTGCGGCGGTGCGTGGGATCGTCAGCGCCATCCTCTACGAGGTGATCTGGGTGATCAACGGGCTCTTCGCCGCATTCACGCGCGAAAAGCAGACGCTCGGTGACATGATCGCCAGAACACACGTCCTCAAGATCCGCTAAGGGCCCTCATCGTGAATGACCTCCACCCCGGCCTGACCCAGTTGGCCGAGCGCTTCGGCATCGCCCAGGAGTTCTGGGACTGGAAGGGCCGCCACGTGCCCATCCCGGCCGAGACCATCGTGTCGGTGCTCGCCGCCTTCGACGTCGAGGCGGGCACGCCGGAGTCGGCAGGGGCAGCACTGACCAGGCTCGAGGACGAGCGCTGGTTGCGCACCGTCCCCTCGTGCACTGTCGTGGAGGAGGGACGTGGCGTGCACGTGGCGATCCACGTCCCCGCCGGCACGCAGGTCCGGGTCCAGGTGCGCCTCGAATCGGGGGAGACGCGCCCCGCGTGGCAGTCCGAGAACTTCGCGCCGGACCGATGGGTGGACGGGGTCGCCATCGGGGAGGCCACGTTCTGGTTGGGCGAGGATCTTCCCACCGGCTATCACCACGTGGTGGCGCACACGGATACCGGCGTGCACACGGGCGCGTTGATCGTCACGCCCTCGTTCGTCGGCTTTCCGCCCGCCATGCGCAACCAGCGGATCTGGGGATACGGCACGCAGCTGTATTCGGTGACCTCCCGGCAGTCCTGGGGCATCGGGGACCTCGCGGATCTCGCGGACCTCATCACCTGGTCCGGCACCAAGCAGTTCGCGGGCTACGTGCTGATCAACCCGCTGCACGCGGCCCAGCCCGTCCCTCCGATGGAGCCCTCGCCGTACCTCCCGGCGAGCCGCCGCTTCATCAACCCGATCTACATCCGTCCTGAGGCGATCGAGGAGTACGCCACCCTCGGCCGCTCCATGCGGATGCGGATCAAGGCGCTCCGACGGCAGGCGCAGGCCGCCGCGGAGTCATCGGGCATCGTGGACCGCAACGCCATCTGGCCGCTGAAGATCGAGGCGCTGCGGCTCATCCACGAGTCCGGAATGCGCTCCGCGAGGCGGATCGCCTACGACGACTTCCGCCGCCGCGAGGGCAGCGGGCTGCGCAACTTCGCGCTCTGGTCCTGCCTGTGCCTGACCCACGGTCAGCTGTGGACCGAGTGGCCTGAGGAGCTTCGCCGGCCTTCGTCGCCGGAGGTGGCCGCCTACGCCGAGGAGCACGCCGCCGAGGTGGACTTCTTCGAGTGGCTGCAGTGGGTGGCCCAGACGCAGGTGTCCGCCGCGCAGACCGTGGCTGCCGAGGTCAACATGCCGGTGGGCATCGTCACGGACCTCGCGGTGGGGGTGCACCGTCAGGGCGCCGAGACGTGGATGATGCCCGACGTGTTCGCCGCGGGCATGAGCGTTGGCGCGCCGCCGGACCAGTACAACCAGGCCGGTCAGGACTGGGGACAGCCCCCGTGGCGCCCGGACAAGTTGGAGGAGTTGGCCTACGCCCCGTTCCGTGCGATGGTCTCGGCGGCGCTGCGGCGCGTCGGTGGGGTCCGGATCGACCACATCATCGGACTGTTCCGGTTGTGGTGGGTGCCGATGGGCCTTGGCCCCACGAAGGGCACCTACGTCCGAAACAACCATGAGGCGCTGGTGGGCATCCTGGCGTTGGAGGCGCAACGCGCGCAGGCCCTGATCGTCGGCGAGGACCTCGGCACCGTCGAGCCCTGGGTGCGTGACTACCTGTCCCGCCGGGGCATCCTCGGCACCTCGGTGCTGTGGTTCGAGGCGGGGATGCAGGGCGAACCGCTGGATTCCCAGTGGTGGCGCCAGTACTGCATGGCGTCGGTGACCACCCACGACCTCCCCCCCACCCTCGGCTACCTCGCCGGAGATCACGTCCGGCTGCGGGACCACCTGGGTCTGCTCACCGAGCCGCTCCGGGAGGAGTTGGACACCGCCCAACGCGAGCAGGCCGGCTGGCTGGCCAAGCTCGTCGAGGATGGACTCCTCTCGCCCGATCAGACCGACGACCAGGTGGAGGTGCTGCTGGCGCTGCACAAGTTCCTCCTGCGCACGCCGTCGAAGGTGCTGCTCGCGGCGCTGACCGACGCGGTGGGGGAGCGGCAGACGCAGAACCAGCCGGGGACGGTGGACGAGTACCCCAACTGGCGGGTGCCGCTCTCGGATCTTCGCGGGAAGAGGATCTCGCTGGAGGACATCTTCAAGGCGCAGTTGCCGCGCCGCCTGGCGGCGGTGATGAACGGCCTCGACGAGCAGCCGGAGTCGCGCTGGGACCGCTGACCGCGAGTCGGTCATGTCGTGGGGCTGCTTTTCCCCAGGAGACACACCCGGTGCCGCGACGCCTGGCGCACAATGGGCTCTATGTCGAGGCGAGCGACACCGACTCTGAGCCCCGTAATCGCGGGGTTGATCGCCGCCGCGCTGATGTCCGGATGCACGGTCACCGGGGCAAGGCCTACGGGGACGGGTTCTCAGGCGGCCAGTCCGCTGGAGGCGGGCCCGGTGGCTCCCACCCCGGCGCTGGAGGGCACACCCTCGGAGGCCGACCCACCGGAGGCCGACTCTCTGGCGGCCGCGGCACGCAGGCACATGACCGAGCTGGCCGACGGCGTAGGTGCCCGTTACTCGGGCACGCCCGCGGAACGCCGGGCCGGTGAGTACATCCAGTCGGCATTCGAGGACCTGGGCTACACCGTCGAGACGCAGCCGTTCAATTTCTGGGAGCGCAGGTCAGAGGAATCCTCAGCGAACCTGGTGGCCACCAAACAAGGTCAGTCCGACGACGTGATCGTCGTGGGTGCACACTACGACTCGGGCGACGAAGGGGACGGTGCTGACGACAACGGATCCGGTGTCGGTGTGCTGCTCGCCGCTGCAGAGGCCGTCCGTTCGGTCGACACGCCCTACACCATCCAGTTCGTCGCCTTCGGGGCCGAGGAGGCCGACGACATGTTCGGCTCCGCGCACTTCGTCGACGAACTCGACGCCGAGGCCCGGGACTCGATCGTGGCCATGGTGAACATCGACAGCGTCTCCATCGGCGACATCCCGTACGTCTACGGCGACGCCGAGGCGCTCCTGGACTGGGCCAGGCGGGCGGCCGACGAGGCGGGCCAGAGCATGGATACCGTGCCGGTGCGCGACCTGCACGATGACGCCGACTACGTGGCCTTCCAGCAGGCAGGAATCCCCTTCATCTACTTCGAGGCCACCAACTGGCAGCTCGGCGACGAGGACGGGTTCACCCAGGTCGACCCACGGCATGGGGACGAGGGCGCGATCATGCACACCCGGTACGACACCATTTCATATCTCGACGAAACATTTCCCGGCCGCGTCGACGAGCGGCTCGGTCTCTATTCCGTGGTGGTGACACGGATCCTCACCGAATACCTTTCCTAGGTAATCGATTCCGCCATTGACAGCGGGCTCACAGGCGAGCAATATCCCTTATGGGGGCTCCGGGATCCAGCATTGCTGCTGTCGGTGATCCCGGTCACACCATTGGCCAGTACTCGTTCAACTGTGTCTGGCTAGGCGTTGGACATCATCTATTAGGGGGGAATTGCCATGCATAACAGACAGCCATTAGTTTCACGCGACATCTTTATGGAGCGGGAATCGGCCGCCCGTAGCTATTGCCGTGCTTTCCCGCACATCCTGTCCACCGCCTCGGGAAGTCTTGTCCGCGACACCGAGGGCCGTGAGTTCATCGACTTTCTGGCTGGCGCCGGCACGCTCAATTACGGACACAACGACCCCGATATGAAGGCAGCCCTCCTGGCCTACATCGGCCGGGACGGAATCACCCACGGGCTCGATCTGCACACCGGGGCGAAGCATGACTTCCTGACCGCCTTCGCGGAGGTCATCCTGGAGCCTCGAGGGCTGCCGCACCGGGTGCAGTTCACCGGGCCGACAGGCACGAACGCCGTCGAGGCAGCTCTCAAGCTGGCCCGTCGGGTGACCGGGCGCACCAACGTGATCGCCTTCACCAACGCGTTCCACGGGGTTTCGACGGGGGCGCTTGCCGCGACGGCGAGCCAGTACCACCAGATGGGGCCGGCGCAGGGCCTGCACGGGGTGACCCGGATGCCCTACGACCAGTACCTCGGCGATGGGACCGACACCAGCGACCTGCTGGCGCGGATGCTGGCGGACCCCTCCGGTGGCGTTGCCGCCCCCGCGGCGATCCTTCTCGAGCTCGTCCAGGGCGAGGGCGGGTTGAACGTCGCGTCGGCTGCGTGGTTCCGCCGCATCGCCGCCCTCGCCGCGGAACACGGCGCGCTCCTCATCGTCGACGACTGCCAGGCGGGTTGCGGCAGGACCGGTACCTTCTTCAGCTTCGAGGGCACCGGCGTCGTACCCGATCTCATCGTCCTCGCGAAGTCGCTGTCCGGCATGGGCCTGCCGATGTCTGCGGTCCTGATCCGGCCGGAGCTCGACCAGTGGCAGCCGGGCGAGCACAACGGCACCTTCCGGGGCAACGCGCACGCCTTCGTCACAGCCGAGGTGGCCGTGCGCAAGTTCTGGTCGAACGGCCACCTCGCCCGCGACATCGGCCGCCGCTCCACGCTGGTCGAGGCACACCTGTCGGAGATGGCCGGCATGCATCCCGGCCTGCGCCGCAAGGGCCGAGGGTTGATGCAGGGCCTCGACGTGATCGACGAGGAACTGTCGTCGGCGGTGCGGCGCCGCTGCATCGAGCGGGGGCTGCTGATCGAGGCCAGCGGTGCCAGGGACGAGATCATCAAGGTGATGGCTCCGCTGACCACCCCGGACGACCTTCTCGAGCGTGGCCTGGGCATCGTCCGTGAAGCGCTGGCCGAGGAACTGACCCGCTGGCGCGTGCCAGAGCTGGCCAGCTGACACCGGGATCGGGGGGATCGGATGACCGACGTCATCTCCCGCGCCCAGGTCCTGGTCGACCCGCGCCATGACCAGCAGATCCGCTGGGCCCCGGGGGAACGCCTCGACCACCTCTTCGAGGCGGCGGTGGACCGGCTGGTCGAGCAGGGACAGGCAGACCGCCTCGCGGTGGACGACGGGGGACAGACGTGGACCTACCCTGAGCTGGATGCAGCCGCGAACCGGCTGGCGCGCCACCTCGCAGGGCGGGGTGTGCGGGCCGGCGATCGCCTCGGGCTGCTGTTCGACCGGGGCATCGACGGCTACCTGGGCATGCTCGCCACTCTCAAGCTGAACGCGGCCTATGTTCCGCTCGACGCCGGTTTCCCGGCCGACCGGCTCGCCTACATCTGCCACGACGCTGAGGTGAGCCGCGTGCTCACCACCACCCGCCTCAGCGAGGCCCTGACCATGGTCGAAGGCGAGATCCTTGCCCTCGACGCCGTCGTCGACGCCGTGGCCGCAGAGCCGGGCCACCGTCTCGAACCCTGGGAGAGGCAACCCCCGCGCGAGGACCTCGCCTATGCGATCTACACCTCGGGGTCGACCGGACGGCCCAAGGGCGTCCCGATCGAGCACGGGAGCATCTGCAACTTCGTCCGCGTCGCCGCAGAGGTGTACGGCATCCAGGGCACCGACCGCTTCTACCAGGGCATGACGATCGCGTTCGACTTCTCTGTGGAGGAGATCTGGGTGCCGTGGATGGTCGGCGCCACCCTCGTGCCCCGCCCGCCGGGTGGCGCGCTCGTCGGCGCCGAGCTGCGGGAGTTCATCCTCGAACGACGCATCACCGGCCTGTCGTGCGTACCCACCCTGCTGGCCACTCTCGAGGAGGACGTGCCGGAACTGCGGTTCCTGCTGGTCTCGGGCGAAGCCTGCCCCCAGGACCTCATCGCACGGTGGCATCGGCCCGGACGCCGTTTCCTCAACGTGTACGGCCCCACCGAGGCGACCGTCACAGCCACCTGGACCGTCCTCGATCCCGGGCGGAACGTCACCATCGGCGTACCGCTTCCCACCTACTCGATCGTTCTCCTCGAACCCGAGAGCGATCGGATCGTTGAGCCCGGAGACGTGGGCGAGATCTGCATCGCCGGCATCGCCCTGTCGCCCGGCTATCTCAACCGCCCCGACCTGACCGCAAAGGCGTTCATCCCGGACACCCACGGCCTGCCCAACAACCCGTCGGGTCGTCTCTACCGCACCGGCGACCTGGGCAGGATCGACGACACGGGCGAGATCGAGTACCTCGGGCGCATCGACCTTCAGGTGAAGATCCGGGGTTATCGCATCGAGCTCACCGAGATCGAATCGGTGCTGATGCAGGTGCCAGGCATTGCCACCGCGGTCGTGGAGCCGTTCCGGCCGGCACCCGAACGGCTCGAGCTGGCCGCCTACTATTGCCGCCGCACCGACTCCGGGCACCTTGACGCCGGCGACATCCGCCAGTTGCTGCGGGACCAGTTGCCCGCCTACATGGTGCCGACGTGGTTCACCGAGCTCGACGCCATGCCGCTGCTCCCCTCCGACAAGGTGGATCGCAAGCGATTGCCGGCACCCGAGATCAGCCACCGAGTTGGCGCCGACGAGTACACGCCGCCAGACGGACCCGCCGAGGCCGGGCTGGCGGCCATCCTGGCCGAGACGATGGGGCTCGACCGGGCCTCAGTCACGGCAGACTTCTTCGACGACCTCGGCAGCAACTCCCTGCTCATGGCGCGGTTCTGTGCGCGGGTGCGCGAGCGCCCGGCCTTGGGGCGGCCCGTCATGAAGGACGTCTACCTGCACCGCACCGTCCGGACGCTGGCCGCGGCCATGGCATCCGGGGAGCGCGTCCGCCCGGACGTGCCGCCCGCCGCTCCGATCGCGCCGCCCCACCGGGTGGGCAACGTCCAGTATGCGGCGATCGGCCTGGCCCAGATCCTGTCGTTCGCCCTGCTGAGCTGCGTGTCGGCGTTCATGACGGTGACGTTGTTCGAGTGGTACACGGCGGCAGACAGCGCGATCCAGGTGGCGGCGCGGTCGATGACCTTCTCGGCCGTGGTGATGGGCTTCCTGTTCCTGCTGCCCCTGATCGCCAAGTGGACCCTGCTCGGACGGGCCACGGAGCAGCGCATCCCCGTGTGGGGGCTGGGGTACTTCCGCTTCTGGGTGGTCCGGCAACTGCTCGGTCTCAGCCCCATCCGGTTGGCCGCCGGCACACCGTTGTTCGCCTGGTACCTGCGCCTGCTGGGAGCCCGGGTCGGGCGCGGTGCGGTGATCCACACCAACCGTCTGCCTCCCTTCGCAGACCTGCTCACCATCGGGCCGGACGCCGTGGTCCTGCCGGGTGCCGCGTTCTCGTGCTACCGGGTCGAATCGGGCGTGATCCGGAGCGGCCCCGTGACGATCGGCGCCGGAGCCTACGTGGGCGGCGACGGCGTCCTCGACATCGACACCGCCATTGGGGCGGGCGCCCAGCTCGGGCATGCCTCCAGCCTGATGCCCGGACAGCGGATCCCCGACGGCGAACGATGGCATGGCACGCCGGCGATCCCGACCACCGATGACTACCGCACAGTCCCAGAGGTCCGGCGGCGGCCCCGGGCGGGGGTGCTGTGGGGTCTGGGGACCATCCTGTTGCCCGTCCTGGTGGTCGCACCGGTCACCCTCGTCGTGGTGGCGTACCTCCTCAGGGCGTTCCCGATCGTCGGTGACGCCTTGCTCAGCGTCGAGAGACTGCCCTGGGACCTGTGGCCGCTCAACGTCATCGTGCTGGGCGCGTCGCTGCTGCTGATGCCACTGAGCCTGTTCGTCCGGCAACTCTTCGTGTGCACCGTCCCCCGCCTGATCAACCTCTTGCTGCAGCCCGGCCGCGTCTACCCGCTCTACGGCATCCACTACTGGGCGTTCCGGACGGTGCGGCGGCTGACCAACACCAGCCTCATCCCGCTCCTCGGGGACAGCAACTACATCACCGGCTTCCTCCAGCGGCTCGGCTACTCGCTCAAGCCCGTCCACCAGACAGGGACCAACTTCGGGATGGCGGTGCGCCACGACATCCCCTACCTCGTCCGGATCGGCACCGGCACCATGGTGTCGGACGGGCTCAGCCTGATGAACGCCGAGTTCTCCGCCACGGCGTTCTGCGTCCGCCCGACGGTGGTTGGGCGCGACAACTTCTTCGGCAACGGCGTGCTGGTCCCGCCGGACGCCCGCATCGGGGACAACCTGCTGTTGGCCACGAAGGTGCTCGTGCCGGTCTCAGGCGAGACCCGCCACGACGTCGGTCTGCTCGGCTCGCCGTCCTTCGAGATTCCACGCAGCGTCGCCCGCGATCTCACCTTCGACGATCTCAAGTCCGGGCCTGAGTACGAGCGTCGGCTGCGGGACAAGCTGCGGTTCAACACCATGACGATCGTCTGGACGCTGTTGAGCCGCTGGGCGTTTCGTGTGGTCACGGCTGTCTGCGTGCTGTGGGGGCTGGATCTGCACGTGCAGTACGGCTGGTGGCCGACGGCTCTGGTGGTGTTCTGCCTGCCCGGGCTCTCTGTGGCATGGTTCGCTGCGCTGGAGTGGGCCTCGTTGGGCTTCCGGCGTATGCGCCCCCGGTACGTCTCGCTGTACGACCCCTACTTCTGGCGCCACGAGCGCTTCTGGAAGCTCGGCTCCAATGTGGGCGCCGGCCTCTTCAACGGGACGCCGCTGAAGGGATGGGTGCTGCGCCTGCAGGGTGCACGGATCGGGAGGCAGCTCTTCGACGACGGGTCGAGTTTCGTCGAGCGATCGCTCGTGACGGTCGGGGACTACTGCACCCTGAACGCAGGCTCGATCGCGCAGTCGCACTCGCTCGAGGACGGCACCTTCAAGTCCGACATGATCACCATCGGTGACGGGTGCACCCTGGCCCCGGCGGCATTCGTCCATTACGGGGCCAAGATCGGTGACGGCTCGGTGATCGAGTCGGACGCCTTCCTCATGAAGGGTGAAGAGGTCCCCGCTGGCCAGCGCTGGCACGGCAACCCTGCCATGCCGGTGCCATCAGCCGCAGCCGCGGTGGAGCCACGCGTGACAGGTGCGGCACAGACACGCCCGCGTCGCGCGCTGACGGCGGCGGAACCCGCGGTACAGGTCGCGGATCCCCTCGTGGACCGCCTCCGTGCCGCGCCGCTGCTCATCCCGTCTCCTGGAGTGGCCGTGCACACCTTCTCGCTCTCCGCCTGCTCGGAGAAAGCCGAGCGCCTCGGCGCCCTTCTCAGCCGGTCGGACGCGGCCGCGCTCGCAGCGATCTCCTCGCCGGAGCGCCGTGCGCGCTACCTCGCGTCGCGGGCGGTGGTCCGCCTGCTGCTCGAGGGCGACGAGGCCGAACGTCGATCTGGTGATGACCCCGACGCGTGGTGGCTCTCGGCCCGGCCGGGTGGCGCACCCGCCCTGCACGGCCCCGCGAAGGAGCCCAGCATCAGCCTCTCCTACGCCGGCGACCTCGTCGCGATCGCACTGGCGCAGGATCTGCTGATCGGGGTCGACGTCTCACGGCAGGAGGACCTGAGGTACGAGTCGCCCGAGTGGGTCCTGGCGCCCGCCGAGCTTGGGCATCTCGCAGGACAGATCAATGGGTCCCGCGACCGGGAGTTCCATCGCATGTGGTCCCTCAAGGAGGCGACCGCCAAGTGCCTCGGGCTCGGCGCTTCGCTCGCCTTCAGTCAACTGGACACGGTCTCAGGGGTCAGGACCGGCCACGACGGCGTCCCGGTCTGGATCGACTCGCGCGTCCGCCTCAAGGTGGATGCGATCTGCGACAGGGCGGGCGACGCATACTGGCTCGTGACCGCATGGCGGCCGGAGCGGCCCGGTCGTCCTCCAGCGATGGAGCGGCGAACCGGTCGAGGGCAACTCGTGGTCACGCGCTGAGCGACAACCTCGCTGAGCAACACCTCGTCGCGGTCAGATGTTGTGCACCACCGGCGCCGCCTGATACGGGTTGGTGGTCTCGTCTCCGGTCTCATCGAGGATCAGCGTCTCGAGCGCGGGCTCGCCCTTCGAGATCCGCAGCGCCCCCACAGGGAGCTCCGCGAGGGAGTCCAGGTGCCTGCGGCGCGCGTCGTCGAGGGTGGCCCTGTAGACCACCTCGCCGCCCTGGATCACGGGCACGAGCAGGTCCCTGTCGTCGCCGTCGTTGCGGGGCGCAGTACCCAGTCCGATCACCTCGGTCTCGGCCCGGCCGTCAGCCCCGCGGCGGCGCATCGCGAACTTTCGACCGCCCAGCGTGTTCTTGCCCTTGGACTTCTTCGCCACCGGCGTCATGTGCGCATCAGGTGCGTCGGAGTCGGCCCGCGCGACCAGCTTGTACACAAACCCGCAGGTGGGATGCCCTGAGCCGGTCACCAGGGCCGTGCCCACGCCGTAGCCGTCGACCGGCGCACCTTGGAGGGCCGCGATCTGCCACTCGTCCAGGTCCGAGGTCACCATGATCTTCGTGTGGGTGGCGCCGAGATCGTCGAGCAGGTCGCGCGCCTGGCGGGCGACGATGGCCAGATCCCCGGAGTCCAGCCGGATAGCGCCCAGGCGGCCCTCGGTGAGCTCAACGCCGAGCCGGATCGCGGCGTCGATGTCGTAGGTGTCCACCAGCAGCGTGGTGGAGTCTCCCAGGGTGGCGAGCTGCGCCCGGAAGGCGTCCTCCTCCGTGTCGTGCAGGAGCGTGAACGAGTGCGCTGCGGTCCCGATCGTGGGGACGCCGTAGCTGCGGCCGGCCTCAAGGTTCGAGGTGGAGGCGAAGCCCGCAACGTAGGCGGCCCGGGCCGCGGCGACGGCGGACCACTCCTGCGTTCGCCGGGACCCCATTTCGGCGCACGGCCTGTCGCCGGCCATCGACGTCATGCGCGAGGCGGCCGCGGCTATCGCCGAATCGTGGTTGTAGATCGCCAGCAGCACCGTCTCCAGCAGGCACGCCTCCGCGAAGGTGCCCTCGACGGAGAGCACGGGCGAGCCGGGGAAGTAGACCTCGCCCTCGGGATAGCCCCAGATGTCGCCGGTGAAGCGGTAGTTGGCCAGCCACTCGGCCAGGTTGTCCTGAATGATGCCGCGATCCATGAGCCAGCTCAGCTCCGCCTCGTCGAACCGGAACCGCTCGATGGCTTCGACGGCGCGGCCCAGCCCGGCCGCCACACCGTATCGGCGGCCCTCGGGGAGCCTGCGGGTGAACAGGTCGAAGAGGCTGCGCCGATTGGCCGTGCCGGCGTTCATCGCGGCCTGCACCATGGTGAGCTCGTAGTGATCGGTGAGCAGCGCGGTGGTCATGAACGGCACCCTATCCTGGGGCCATGAGCAGTGCAGGCGATGGCGGAGTCGAGATCCTCGAGGCGCCCGCGGAGACCCCCCTGACGGTTGGCCAGTGGGTCACCATCGTGTGGGACGACCCCGTGAACCTGATGAGCTACGTCACCTACGTGTTCCAGGAGTACTTCAAGTATCCGCTGGACAAGGCGGAGAAGCTCATGCTGCAGGTGCACAACGAGGGGAAGGCGGTGGTCTCCACAGGCAACCGCGAGTCCATGGAGCGAGACGTGCTGGCGATGCAGGGCTACAACCTGTGGGCCTCGATGGAGCAGTCATGACACTGGAACCCGACGACATCGTCTGGGCGTTCGACGGCAACGACGGCCGGGCAGACGGGCTGCGCTCGATGATCGAGCTGTACGTCGCCCAGGTGGTCACGCTGCTGCCCACCGAGAGCGATGACGCGTTCGAGCAGATCGTGTCGGACCTCTCCGATGACCCCACCAACCGGATGCTCGGCAATCCGCGGCTGGTGCGCCTCTTCCCGCCGGCGCTTCCGGACGCCAAGGGCGCCGACGACTTCTGGCGCGACTCGATCCACAGCCAGGCCCGCGCGCGGGTGGCCGCCGCCCGCGCCGTCGCCCAGGACCTCCAGGGGTGGGAGGGCCATGTGCCCGTGGCGCTGGGCCGCGTCGACGACTGGGCGAAGGTGCTCGGCGCGCTGCGGCTCTTCTGGTACACCGAGCTGGCCGGCCCGGAGCGGCTCGCGGAGCCGGACGACGCCGCCGTCGAATCCGGAGGTCTGCACGACCTCATCGAGTGGCTGGGATTCCTCCTGGACGACCTCATGGAATCGCGAACCACGTGCCTGCGGCTGGGCGTCAGCATGGACCCGATGGACTTCGAGCCCGCCGATGACTAGTCAGCTCATCGAGCGGCCCATCGGCGTCTTCGACTCGGGCTTCGGCGGCCTCACTGTGATGCGCTCGCTCGTCGAACAGCTGCCCAACGAGGACTTCATCTACCTCGGCGACACCGCGCGGGCCCCCTACGGGCCGCGTTCCATCGCCGAGGTGCGGGCCTTCGCGCTGGAGGGCCTGGACTTCCTCGTCGCCCAGGGTGTCAAAGCGCTGGTGATCGCCTGCAACTCCGCCTCGTCGGCCGTGCT
>DATITN010000058.1:0-4015 GCA_035467795.1 Arachnia sp.
CCGAAGTGGGCGTGGACTCCGCCGTCGATCACGACGAACTGGGCGTCGTCCGGGAGGTTCGCCCTGCTCGCCTCGACATCGGCGGGAGTGGCAAGGCCGTCGTTGCTCCCCGACACGCTGAGCACGGACAGGTCCGACCCGGAGAGGTCGCCGATGGGGAACGACCCGAGCAGGATCAGGCCCGCGGCGCCGTCGTCGACGGCCTGCTGTGATCCCACGGCCCCGCCCAGCGAGTGACCGGCCACCACCCATGCGGAGACGTCCGGGAACGCGGCTTCGGCCCGCGCGACGACACCGGGCGCGAGGAAGGCGATCCCGAGCGGCGGCTTGGCGATGTAGACGGGGTGGCCGGCCCGCGCCAGGGGAGTGAGGAGGGGGATGTAGGCCCGCGGGTCCACCAGGGCGCCGGGGATGAACGCGACGCCGGCGCCCTTCGGCTCCGCTTCAGTGGGGCCGAGGCGGATCGAGGTGAAGTCCGAGGTGACCACAACTCCCGGTGGCGTCTCGATGCTCGCCATGTCCACGACATCCACGGGATACGGCGCCAGCCAGAAGGTCGCGGCGGCGAAGCCGGCGCCCAGCGCCGCGGCGGCCCAGCGCCGGATCGTCCGCGCGGTACCCGGCTTCGGCGTCGAGCCCCTGGCGCCCCACCAGAGCAGGCCCACTCCCAGTGCCGCGGCGATGACGAGCCACAGCAGGTAGGCCCAATGCCCGGCCACGACGGCGCCGCCGGCCTTCAGCACGCCGGCCATCACGGCCACCACAAGAACCGCGCCCGGCAGTATTCGCGTCCACACCATTGCGCAACCGTAGCCGTGACCTGTGCGGGTCATCGAGTCCTTGGCGCAGGCGTTCCGCTCTCCAACCGCGCGGAAACCGTCCCCCAGTGCGGGCCTGTGCGCTCCGGGGTGGGCAGGGAGGTGCCCACTGGCGGCGACTTACCGCGGGAGATGCTCCCCATGAGGCCCAGCCAGCTGGGTCAGGAGCGCGGCGAGCTGGTCCTGCTCGGCTGGCGACAGCACCGCGAAGTACTCCTCCGAGCGTTCCTTGCGCTGCGACATCACCGCGTCGTGGATCTCCAGGCCGTGCGGGGTGGGTGCGACGATGACCGCGCGACGGTCGCCCGGGTCCGGGGTGCGGTCGACGAGGCCCGCGGACTCCAGCTGGTCCACCACCTCGGTGGCCGAGCGCGGCGCGATGCGCAGCCGCTCGGCGAGGTCCTTCAGGCGCAGGCCGCCGTCGGCACGCGCCATGGTGTGCAGCGCCCGCCACTGGAACGGCGTGATCTCCCACGGCGCCAGCTGCTCGGCCCAGGAGCTCCGCAGCCCGCGGAAGGCCGCGTGAAACAGGGAGCCCAGGTCCTGCGGCTGGGTGTGGTCCGGGTGCGGGGCGTCCATCCCGCCAGCCTACTGCAGAGTTGCCCTCCAGCCTCATAGTGAGGTAACCTCAGTAATGCGTGTGAACCACTCCACGCCTTCTCGCAGGAGGTCGATGCCTCATGGCAGCCCCCCATACTTCTCCCGGCGGCGGGTCCGAGGGCGGGCGCGGTCCCACCCGGGTCAACCCGGCTGACAGGCGCCAGCTGGCCCAGCACCCCGTAGACCTGCGGCGCGTCGCCGCACTCTTCGCCCCGCACAAGCTCACGATCCTCATCGTCGTGCTGCTGATCAGCGCGTCCTCGATCGTCGGCCTCGCCCAGCCGTTCCTCGTCCGAGGCGTCATCGACGACGCCCTCCCCAACCAGGACCTCGGCCTGCTGGGCCTCCTGACCGGCGCGATGGTCGCGGTGGCGGCCGTCACGGCCGTCATCGGCGTGATCCAGACCTGGCTCGCCACCCGGATGGGTCAGCAGGTGATGCACAGCCTGCGCACGTCGCTGTTCACCCACCTGCAGCGCCAGTCGATGGGCTTCTTCACCCGCACCCGCGGCGGCGACGTCCAGTCCCGCCTCACCCACGACATCTCCGGCATGCAGTCCGTGGTGACCAGCACCGCCACCTCGGTGGCCTCCAACCTCACCACCGCCGTGGCCACCGCCGCCGCCATGGTGGCGCTCTCGCCCCGGCTGTCGCTGATGTCACTGGTGGTCCTGCCGCCGGCGATCCTCCTCAGCCGCCGCGTCGCCCTCCTGCGCCGCGACATCACCAGCCAGCGCCAGCGCGAGCTCGCCACCCTGCACACGCAGGTGGAGGAGGGGCTCTCCATCTCCGGGATCCGGCTGGCCAAGACGCTCGGCCTCACCGGGCACAACGGCGAGCTGTTCACCGAGTCCTCGGATCGCCTCGTCGGCTTGGAGTTGCGCTCGCAGCTCGCCGGTCAGTGGCGGATGGCGACGATGGGCATCATCTTCGCGGCCATCCCGGCCGCCATCTACCTCGCCGCCGGCTTCCCCGCGGCCTCGGGCGGCATGACCATCGGCACGCTGGTGGCGTTCACCGCGCTGCAGGCGAGCGTGTTCCGGCCCGTCATGGGCCTGCTCAACGTGGGCGTCCAGTGGGTCACCGCGACCGCACTGTTCAGCCGGATCTTCGAGTTCCTCGACCTCGTCCCCGAGGTCCAGCCGCCTGCCCACCCCGTCCGCCTGGACCCCTCAGCGATCCGCGGCGAGGTGCGCTTCGAGGGCGTCACCTTCTCCTACGGCGACGGTGCCCCCGTGCTGCGCGGCATCGACCTGGCCATCCCCGCCGGCACCACCACCGCCGTCGTCGGGCCCACCGGGTCCGGGAAGTCGACGCTCGGCTCCCTCATCCCGCGTCTCCACGACCCCTCCGTCGGCCGGATCACCATCGACGGCGTCGACGTGCGCGACCTCGCGCCCGAGGATCTGGCAGGCATCGTCGGCGTGGTCAGCCAGGAGTCCTACCTCGTGCACGCCACGGTCCGGGAGAACCTCCTCCTGGCGGACCCGGCGGCCGCTGAGGACCGCCTCTGGGAGGCGTTGGAGTCGGCGCGGATCTCGGCGCTCATCGCTGGCCTGCCCGACGGGCTGGACACCATGGTGGGTGCGCGCGGACACCGCTTCTCCGGCGGCGAGCAGCAGCGGCTGGCCATCGCCCGCACCATCCTGCGCAACCCCCGGGTCCTGGTGCTCGACGAGGCCACCAGCGCGCTGGACAACACCACCGAGTCCGAAGTCCAGCAGGCCCTCGACCGGCTGGCCGAGGGCCGCACCACCCTGACGATCGCCCACCGCCTCTCCACCGTCGAGCACGCGGAGCAGGTCGTGGTCCTCGAGGCCGGAGGGATCGCCGAGCGTGGCACCTACGCAGGGCTGCTCGCCGCGGGCGGCGCCTTCGCGAGGTTGGCCGCCCGCCAGCGGGCTGAGCAGGTCACCGTGGACGAGACCGGCCGGGGGCTCGCCCAGGCGGCGTGAGCCCTGTTCCCTGGCTCCTCAGGCGTCGCGTCGGCGGAGCAGGAATCCGGCGATGAGGAACGTCACGGTGATGTAGGCCATGAAGAGGCCGAAGCCCGTCCATGGGCCCAGTGCCTCGGGCGCGCCGGCGACGACGGCGGTGACCTCGGGCGCGACAATCCTCTCCCCGGCGATGGCGGGCAGGTAGGGGTAGCTGGCGATGAACCAGTCCGACGTCATCATCAGCAGCTGCCACAGGCTGGTGAGCATCAGCAGGACGGCGAGCGTGAGCGTCAACGCGCCCGCGGTGCGCCGGATGATGGCCCCGATTCCCAGCCCGAGCAGCCCCACCCCCGCGAGGTACAACCCGCTTCCCCAGAAGACCCTCTGGACCTCCGGGTCGGTGAGGGGAGCCGCGCCGTCGGCGCCGAGCAGTGGATAGCTGGCCAGGTAGGACACGGTGACGCCTGCGATCCCCAGGAGGAACCCGACGACGGCGACCAGTACCGCCTTGGCTCCGAGCGCTGAGACTCTGGTGGGGACCGCGGCGAAGGTGGAGCGGATCATGCCGGTGCCGTACTCGCCGGTGATCGTCAGCACTCCGAGCACAGCGACGACGACCTGGGCGAACGTGTAGCCCATGCCGATCGCCATCCGCCCGTC
>DATITN010000059.1:0-5299 GCA_035467795.1 Arachnia sp.
GGATCCTAGCAGCAGTCGGTCCAGACTGCACTACTATTCGCATGAATCGTTGAGGAGGTGTGGGGGATGGACGGACGTCAGTTCAAGGACGAGGTGTTCGGCCACTTCGCCCGCATGGGGGCGGCCTTCGGGAACGCGAAGCGCGTCGAGATCATCGACGTGCTCGCGCAGGGGGAGCGCAACGTCGACTCACTGGCAGAGCAGATCGCCGCGAGCGTGGCCAACACGTCGCGCCACCTGCAGATCCTGTCCGCCGCCGGTCTGGTGTCGCGGCGGGTGGAGGGCACCGCGAGGGTCTACCGCCTGGCAGACCCGGGCGTCGAGACCGCCTACCGCACGCTGGTCTCGCTGGCCGAGGACCGGGTGGCGGAGGTCGCCTCCCTGAGCGAGGCGTTCTTCAGCCAGGCGGACGGCACGCGCCCCGTCGCGTTCGACGAGTTCGAGACGCTCTCCCGGTCCGGCGACGTTGTCCTCGTCGACGTCCGGCCCGCCAGCGAGTTCGCCACCGGCCACGTCGACGGCGCCCTCAACATCCCGCTGGCCGAACTCTCAGCCAGGATGTCCGAGTTGCCAGGCGACGCCACCGTCGTGGCCTATTGTCGCGGCCCGTACTGCGTCATGGCCGCCACCGCCGTCTCCAGGCTCCGCGACAGCGGACGCAACGCCGTTCGGCTGGAAGGCGGCTACCCCCAGTGGCGGGACGCCGGGCTCCCCGTCGAGGGGGTCAGCCCCGCCGGGTGACGGACTCACGCCGCGACGCCAGGAGCGCGATCGCGCCGAGGGCGACGGCGGATCCCGCCACCCACGCCACGTGCACCCACAGTGGGCGGGTCTCCGCACCGGTCCAGAATGCGACGTCCGACGCGGGCATCACCAGATGGTGGGCCAGTTGGCCGAAGTGGAAGGTGGGCAGGAAGGCCGCGATGTCGCGGAGGACCTCGGGCAGCTGGTTCATGGGCACGAAAAACCCGGACGCGAAGGCCAGCGGCAGGAACACGAGGTTGGCGATCATCGCCGCGGCGCGTGGCCGTGCGACGAAGGCGATGGCGAAGCCGAGCGTGCTGAACGCCAGCACGCCGGCCAGCATGAGCAGCCACACCTGTACCCAGGTGCCGAGTGGCAGGTCAGCCCCGCCGAGGAGGGACGCGAGCAGGGCGATGGCCGCGACGATGACGGTGCCGAGCACCAGGGCGTTGGCGAGCTTGCCCGCGAGGTACACCCAGGTGGGCAGCGGCGTGGCGGACAGGGTCCGCGTCCAGCCGCGGCCGCGTTCCTTGGCGACGTCCTCGCCGAAGGTGAAGATCGCCAGCGACACCACGCCGTAGGCGCACATCGACACGGCCATCACGAGGCCGACGACGGTGCCATCCGGCAGGATGCCCGCGGCGTTGGGTAGACCGAACATCGCGTACAGGATCACGGGGATCGCGATCGCCCCGGCAGCGAACTCAGGCGTGCGCAGGCTGGCGCGCAGCTCGGTGGCCGCCGCCAGGAGGGCGAGACCGGCCAGGCTGCCGTTGGGTCGGGCCGGGCGACGGGTGGGCGCCGTCGGGGCGCTCTGGCGTGAGGTGGTGTGGTTGGTGGTCATCGGTCGTCTCCGTCGTCGAAGGCGGAGGATCGCTCCGCGGTGAGGGCGAGGAAGACCTCTTCGAGGTCCTCGTTGCCGTGGTTGGTGAGTGCGTCGGCGGTGGTGTCCGCGACGAGCCGGCCCTGGGAGACCACCAGGACGCGATCCGCGACCGCCGCCGCCTCCGCGAGGTCGTGGGTGGCGAACACGATGGTGGCGTCGTCGAGCGCCCGGGCCTGCTCCCAGAAGGTGCGCTTCGCCGCCACGTCCATCGCCGCGGTGGGCTCGTCGAGGAGGAGGAGCTCCGGCGCCCCGACGAGGGCGAGTGCGAGGAGCAGGCGTTGGCGCTCGCCTCCGGAGAGGGTGGTGACCGTGCGGCGGGCGCGCTTGGTCAGGCCGGTGCGGCCGAGCACGTCGTCGACGTCGAGCGACTGCGGGTAGCTCCGCCCGATCAGCCTGACGAGCTCGCGCACCGTCACCTGCTCGGGGAGCCCAGCCGATTGGAGCATCGCCCCGATCCGGCCGCGGACCCTCGGCCCCGGCTCGTCGCCCAGGACCCTCACCGCGCCGGCAGAGGGGCGGATCAGCCCGAGCAACAGCTCGAACGTGGTGGTCTTGCCCGCCCCGTTGGGGCCGAGAACGGCCACTATCTCCCCGCGCTCGACGGCGAGATCCATCCCGTCGAGGGCGGTCACCTCGCCGTACTCCTTCCGCACCCCCTGCATCTCCAGGACTGTCATGGTGCTCTCCTTTCGTCACACACCACGCTAGGGATCGGGTGGGGTAGGGCGGATGTGCCGGTCGGCACGAGATGTACCCATGACCAATGGCAGGTCCCCCGGCGCGCCCGGCTCTCGTAGCATCGGGGTGTGGCGAACAAGGCGGAGGAGATCCTCAGCGCAGGCGCCGGCCTCGTGGCGGTGCTGGTGGTGGGCGTGGCCGTGCTGGCCGCGCGGGCGGAGATCAGCGCCAACCCGGCGATCGTCGCCGCCTGGTGGGCGGCCTACCTCGCCTACCTCGGCGTGTTCCTGGTGGGCGCCGACCTGATCCGCCGGCGGCCGCCGTGGCCGTCCAGCGTGACGGTCGCGCTGCTGTTCCTCACGGCGTCCTCCATGTGGCTCCTCGCGCCCCACCTCGGCTGGACCGCCCTGCTGTCCGTCGTGACCACGGCGGTGGCGGCCTTCGACCTGCCGTCGCGGGCCGTCGTGGCGCTGGTCGCCGCGCAGACCCTCGTCATCCCCGTCGGCGGGGTGCTCGCCGCATGGGAGGCGACCGACGTGGTGTTCCAGACGCTCGCCTACCTGGCGTTCCAGGTGTTCGCTGCGCTCGTGGTCACCACCGCCCGGCGCGAGGCTACCGCTCGTGCCGAGCTCGCCGCCGCGCACGCCGACCTCCACGCCGCCACCGCACTGCTCGCCACCTCGAGCCGGGAGGCCGAGCGGCTCCGCATCGCCCGCGATCTGCACGACGTGCTCGGCCACCAGCTCACCGCCCTCGCCCTGGAGCTGGAGGTGGCCACCCACCAGGTCAGCGGGGCCGGGCGGGAACACGTGCTCCGCGCCCGGACCATCGCGAAGGACCTCCTCGGGGACGTGCGGACCACCGTCGGCGAGCTGCGCGACGCTCGCACGGGCCTCGAACCCACCCTGCGCGACGTGATGGAACGGCTCGGCCTCGCCGTCGATCTGCGCGTGCAGGAGCAGTCGCCCCTCGACGACGCCCGAAGGCTCGCCGTCGTCCGTGCGGTGCAGGAGATCGCCACCAACACGGTGCGGCACTCCGGCGCGACGAAACTCGAGGTGGAGGTGGTGTCCGACGGCGAAGGGCTGATGCTCCATGCCCACGACGACGGCGCCGGGGTGCGTCGCATCGAGCGGGGCCACGGGCTGACCGGGATGGCGGAGCGGTTCGAGGAACTCGGCGGGGAGCTCGAGCTGGCGTCCGCGCCGGGTCGCGGCTTCACGGTGACCGCGCGGGTGCCGGCGCCATGATCCGGGTGGGGCTGGTTGACGACCAGACGCTGGTGCGGCAGGGGATCCGAAGCCTGCTGGGGCTGAGCGACGAGATCGAGGTGGTGGGCGAGGGAGAGGACGGCGACGCGGCGCTCGCACTCTTGGCCGGCACCGACGTCGATGTGCTCCTCCTCGACCTTCGCATGCCGCGCCGCGACGGCATCGCCACTCTCGAGGCGCTGGCGGAGCGCGGCTCGAGAGTGCCGGTGCTGGTGCTCACCACGTTCGACGACGACGAGCTCGTCCTGCGGGCCCTCCGCGCCGGGGCCCGCGGCTACCTGCTGAAAGACGTCACCCTCGAACAGCTCGTCGCGGCGATCCGCACGCTGGCAGCCGGCGGGACGCTGCTGCAGCCAGGGCTGACGGACCGGTTGTTCCGCGCCGCTGCGGCCCGCCCCCCAGGCGTGGAGGCCTACGAGCGCCCCGAGCCGCTGACCTCGCGCGAGACCGACGTGCTGCGTCTCGCGGCGGCGGGCTACTCGAACGCGGAGATCGCCGCCGCCCTGCACCTGGCCTCGGGGACCGTGAAGAACCACCTCTCGAGCGTGTTCCTCAAGCTCGGGGTGCGGGACCGGACGCGGGCCGTGCTGCGGGCGCTGGAGTTGGGCCTCCTCGAGGGTTGAGCGTCCGCGGTTTCGCTGTTGATGCTCACATACCGCCACCACGACAGCCGGGCCGGGAGGGACACGGCGACGGGTCGATCTTCGCTCTTCCTGGCTGGGTGCGCCTTGGCTACGCTGGCACCCACCGGATGCCCGAGGGAGGACCCGTGTCAGAACCCACCCCGCCGCAGGAGTCCGCTCCCTCGGCGCCGGAAAACAGGCGGGGCTTCCTTGGCAGGCTCGACCCCGGGTGGGCCACCGTCATCGCCGCCGCCATCGCCATCGTCGGTACCGTTCTGACCATGCTGTTCCAGTCTGCAGACCGGACGGGCCCACAGCAGCCTCCCCCGACCGTTTCCCACTCCGCCTCCCAGACCTCCGCTTCCCAATCCCCTTCGCAGACTGTCAACTCGTCGCCCAGCGCGTCAACCGTGGCGAGCGACCTGCCAGGTCAGCCCACGTTCTCCGTCATCTCCACTCTTGCGCCCCACATCCGGGATCAGGTGGTGAGCGCGGGAGAGTCGCTGCGCAGCCTGTCCCTCGCCCTCCCGCTCCTGGTGCGGGACGAGTTCGACAACAACGACTATGGCTGGGCTCTCGGAGCAACCGACTACGCGGACGGCATCTCGTGCACCACGACGATGACGTCGGGAAGCCTGCAGATAAAGGTGGTCTCGGGCAGGGGACCCGCCTACTGCTACAACGGCGTCCCGAGAAACGTGACCCAGTTCACCCTCGTTGCCGATCTCGGCATTCCCGCCCAGCGAGACTCCGAGGTAGGAGTCATGTTCGGCGCAGTCGGCGAGGAGGTACTGGTCGCGATCCGCCCGCAGAGTGAGACCATCGCCTTCTCCAGCGGCTCGTCGACACTCCTTGCGCCCACCTTCGTCGACGACATCAACCCCCGCGCCCCCAACAGGGTCCAACTCGTCGTCATAGAGGACAGTCTGGTGGTGTTCATCGGGGACAAGCTCGTGCTCCTCGGATCGGACATGCCCGATGCAGGAGCTGGCCCGCCGAGGCTCTACGTCCGCCTCAACGAGGCCAACCAGCAGCTCACCCTGCAGTCAGACCGCATGGAGTTGCGAGGGCAATAGCTGCTGCCCCATTCGATCCGC
>DATITN010000060.1:0-3427 GCA_035467795.1 Arachnia sp.
GACGAGTTCATCGTCGCCGCGCGCGCCCAGGGGCTCGAGCCCCGGCCGTTGCAGGCGCGGACGCTGAGCGGTCACGCGGTCAAGACGGACAAGGTGGGCTGGTACCTGCGCACCAACCACTCCGTCGGCATCGACACCGAAGGCAACTACTACTCCCTGACCGTCCCCGGCGGGCTGATGGAACGCCTCCGCGGGGTGAAGTTGGAGCCAACGCTGGCGCCGCTGGTGATCGGGCGCGGGGGTCGCGACGGCGAAACCGGCGACTTGAGGGAGTTCCTGGCCTGGGCGCTGGAGGGTCGAATTCCGCAGGACTGATCCGGTTCCGCTGGCTGAGGTGTCGCGAATCGGCTCAACCTCCCCGCTGGCTGAGGTGCCCAACCCGCTGGCTGAGGTGTCGCGGATCAGCTCAACCTCCCCGGCTTGCTGAGGTGCCCAACCCGCTGGCTGAGGTGCCGCGCAGCGGCCTCGAAGCCTAAGAAAAGTGAGTTGACAAGGTCACTCTTTGTAGCCTTCGAGGCTCGTCGCTGGCTCCTCGCTCCTCAGCCCGCGGGTAGGGCTGGTCGTTCCTCCGCCCGCGAGTAGGGTCACAGCCGGCTACCGCGACCTCGCGGGCCGCGTCGACGAACGCACCCGCAGCTCGGGTTGCAGCTCGCGGTGCCGGGGGGTGGTTCGGCCGGACTTGATGCGCTCCATGAGGAGGTCGATCGCGACCCCACCCATGGACTCGCCGAACTGGGCCACCGTGGTGAGTGACACCAGCGGGTGTCCAGCCATCCGGATGTCGTCGTAGCCCACGATCGAGACGTCGTGGGCGGTGAGGCCGAGGTCAGCTACCGCCCGCAGCGCGTCGATGGCGAGCGCGTCGTGGCCGGCGAAGACCGCGGTGATCGAGGGGTCCCTCTCAAGCAGCTCCCTCGTGGCCACGTAAGGGTTGTCGTCGTCCCCCTCGCAGTAGACGACGACGGGTTCAAGCCCCGCTTCCCGAAGCACCGCCTCGTAGGTGTGGCGTCGGATGGAGTGCGGTGGCTGGGCGTCGACCGATTCCCTGGCCATCCTGAGAGTCAGGTGCGCGATCCGCTCGTGCCCGAGGCTGAGCAGGTGGTCCAGGGCGAGCCGCGTCCCGGACTCATCGTCGTCGGTCACCGTGTCGTAGTTCTCGGACCTGTCGTGCCGGCCGATGAGAACGACGGGGATGTCGCGCGCCAGGTCCTCCAACCACTGCGGTGTGACCTCAGGGGAGATCGCGATGAGCCCGTCCACCTGCCTGTCGACGAGGCTCTCGAGGACCGTGGTGCCGCCGAGTTCGCCGAGTCCGGGCGTGATCACAAGCTGGTAGCCCGTGCCGACGAGGCGCGCCGCGGACCCCTGCATGATCTGGGTCAGGAACTCGTTGCCCAGGTTGGGGATCTCCAGGCCGATGCTGAAGCTCGATCCGCGCATCACGCGCGCCGCGGTCCGGGGCCGGTAGCCAAGCTCCCGGATGGTGGCCTCCACCTTCTCGCGCATGGCCGGGCTCACCCCGTAGGCGTCGCGGATGACCTTGGAGACCGCCCCCTTGGACACGCCCGCCGCGCGCGCCACATCATCCATCGACGGACGCCGTCGAGGTGATGCCGCTGGGGCCACGCCGTTGGAATGACGGACTGCTTCGTCGGAGGTCATGGGGTGAGTCTAACAGGAGATGTTGACCGGTTTACGTAAACCGGTTGACAAAGTCTGCACGCGCCAGTTACCGTTGTTGTGGAGGCGAGACCGGGAGACATGTCAACCGGTTGACACTCTGCATGGCGGGAATGGACCCGCAGTCTTTACAAGGAGGTAAACGCACATGTTCCGTGTTTCGAAGAAGTTGGGCGCAGCCCTGGCGACCGCAGCCGTCGCCACGCTGGCGCTCGCGGCCTGCTCCGCTCCTGCCGAGTCGGAGGACGGCCCAGTCGAACTGACCTACTTCACCTGGAGCGACGCAACCGCGGTCGCCCAGGCCGAGGCGCTCGTCGAGGCCTTCACGGCGGAGAACCCCGACATCACGGTCACCCTCGACGCCAACCCCGGCGGCGCGGAGGGCGACAACCTCGTCAAGACCCGGCTCTCCACCGGCGAGATGTCTGACGTGATGGCATACAACTCCGGCTCACTGCTCCAGGCGCTCAACCCTGAGGCGACGCTGGTGGACCTGTCCGACGAGCCCTGGATGGCCGACGTCGACGAGGACTTCAGGACATCGGTGTCCGCAGGGGAGGGCGTCTACGGCGCACCCACGGGCACAGCGCAGGCCGGCGGCGTCATCTACAGCAAGAAGATCTACGACGAACTCGGCCTGACGGTTCCCGCCACGTGGGACGAGTTCATGGCCAACAACCAGGTGATCGCAGACGCCGGGATCGTGCCGTTCTATCAGGCCTACGGCGACGGCTGGACGTCCCAGCTCACCGTCCTCGGCTCGTTCGCCAACGTGACCTCGGCTGACCCCGACTGGGCCACCGAGTACACCGCGGGGCAGCGCAGGTACGCCGAGGAGCCGGCGTTCCAGAGCTTCCAGCACCTCCAGGACGTCGCAGAGGCCGGATTCTTCAACGAGAACTTCCCCTCCGCGACCAACGACGACGCCATGGCCGCGCTGGTCGACGGCACCGCAGCGCACTACCCCATGCTGACCAGCGTCGCGCTCAGCAACCTGCGCCAGAACTTCCCCGATGCCATGCAGGACATGGGCGTCTTCCCGGTTCCGGCTGACGATGCCGCCGACACCGCCCTGACCATCTGGGAGCCGAACGCGATCTACATCCCGAAGACCACCGAGGGCGCCAAGCTCGAGGCGGCCAAGAAGTTCGTAGCCTTCTTCAACTCCGAGAAGGGCTGCGAGCTGCAGAACGAGACCGAGCCTGGTGGCCCCTACGTGATCAGCACCTGCACCCTTCCCGACGACGTGGCCCCCATGGTCACCGACGTTCAGCAGTGGGTCGAGGACGGGAAGTCCGGGCTGGCTCTGGAGTTCATCTCCCCGATCAAGGGCCCGAACCTCGAGGGCATCCTCGTGGAGGTCGGCTCCAAGATCACCACCGCCGAAGAAGGCGCCGCGGCCTACGACGAGGACGTCAAGAAGCAGGCGCAGCAGCTGGGCCTCGAGGGCTGGTGACCCCAGCCTCTCGCCCTCGGTGAGAGTTCCACAGAAGGGGGCCGGTGGCCCGCAGCCACCGGCCCCCCACTAGAGGAGAACAACGATGTCATCCCTGTCACAGACAAGTGCGCCCATCGAGGAGGCGAAGCTCGACCCTCCTGCCAAGCGGCAGAAGATGAAGAGCCCCTACCCGACCTGGTTCCACTTCCCGGCGGCCGCGCTCTACATCGCGCTTTTCGCCATCCCGACCTTCGCGTCGCTCTACTTCAGCCTGACCCGCTGGACCCTGTTCGAAGTCGAGTTCATCGG
>DATITN010000061.1:0-4929 GCA_035467795.1 Arachnia sp.
CCGTTCGCATCTTCTGGCGAGTTCCTCAGGGGTCGGGCAATGGAGGCCGCCCGGGCCTCGCCTCCCATCTCCCCGCACTCGATTCCCTGTGGTGTGGCCGGGTCAGTGCGTGTGACGACAGGGCGGCCCTGACAACAGTCAGTTCGGGCGGGACGCCAGTCTGGTGATCCTCGGGTTGGGCACCCCGACGCGCAGCCGCCCTGCCGTCCCCCACACTCGCGCACATCTCACGATCCGCCCTGCCGTCCCCCACCCTCGCGGACATCTCACGATCCGCCCTACCGTCCCCCACCCTCGCACTCACCTGGGCTCTGGTGTTGGCCCGCCGCGCGGCGGCGACCGCGGTGGCGCCTGCGTTGACACCACAAGCCTGGCGACGCGACCCGCACCGCTGGCTGAGGAGCGAGGAGCGCCAGCGACGAGCCTCGAAGCCTAAGAAACGCAACCTGACAAGGCGACTTTCCTTGGGCTTCGAGGCCGCTGCGCGGCACCTCAGCCAACGAGGCATCAGCCAGGCGGCCGACCGACGGGGACAGCAGGGCGGCGGGTGGTGGGGGTCGGGGCAGGTTGGGTGGGCGTTGATGACGGCGTCGCAGCGCGAAGCGCCGCCGCCGGCATCATGGGCGGCCCGGCCCCCACCACACGCCGCCAACCCGACCACACCACGAGACTCCCGGGCGTCGGATCCCGGATCCCTGCACGACCAGCGGGCCTCAGGTGAGGCGCCGGGTCCCCGGAGACGTCACGATACGACCCTTCGAGACGGCCGCCGGTCGCTACGCGACGGCGACCTCCTCAGGGAACGGAGTGGGGCGGGACTCCTCAGGGAACGGAGTGCGGACGGTGAGGGTCCAGGACGAGACCGGGGCCGAGCCGTCGAGCAGCGTGGCCGACACCTCGCCGTCGGCGTCCGCGACCACCTCGAACCGCGACACCGACCCGTCCGGCCGCGACACCTCAACCGTCCGCGACATGCCAGGCTCGAACCCGTAGGCGGTCAGCTCCACACCGTCGGCCCAGTCGTAGTCCGGCCGGTCGTCGACGGCGCCCCACGGGATCACCGAGCCCGGACGCGCCAGGAGCGGCAGCGAGTCGAACCCGTGCGTCTCGGTGCGCCAGCCCGGTCCCTCGACGACGCCGCCGTCCAGCACCCGCGTCCAGCGCCCGCAGGGCACGTAGTACGACACCGTCCCGTCGTCGGTGAAGATCGGCGCCACCAGCAACTGATCGCCCAGCATGTACTGCAGGTCGACCATCGCCGCGCCAGGGTCCTCAGGGAACTCGAGGAACATGGGCCGCATCACCGGCAGCCCCTCGAGGTGCGCGATCTCGCCCAGCTGGCCCAGGTACGGCATCAGCCGCATCTTCAGCCGGATGAAGCTGCGCGCCACGTCGACGGCCTCGTCGTCGAACGCCCACGGCACCCGGTAGGAGTTGGAGCCGTGCAGGCGGCTGTGCGAGCTGAGCAGCCCGAACGCCAGCCAGCGCTTGAACACCGCCGGGTCCGGGGTGCCCTCGAAGCCGCCGATGTCGTGGCTCCAGAACCCGAAGCCCGACGCCGCCAGGCTGAGCCCGCCGCGCAGCGACTCGCTCATGGCAGAGAAGGTGGACTCGCAGTCGCCGCCCCAGTGGACCGGGAACTGCTGCCCGCCGGCGGTGGCGGAGCGGGCGAACACGACGGCGTCGCCCTCGCCGCGCTCCTCCACCAGCAGGTCGAAGACCACCTTGTTGTACAGGTGCGCGTAGTAGTTGTGCATCCGCTGAGGGTCCGAGCCGTCGTGCCAGACGACGTCGGTGGGGATCCGCTCGCCGAAGTCGGTCTTCAGGCAGTCGACGCCCTGCCGCAACAGGCCGCGCAGCTTGTCGACGAACCAGGCGGAGGCTTCCGCATTGGTGAAGTCCACCAGCGCCATGCCGGCCTGCCACATGTCCCACTGCCAGACCGACCCGTCGGGCCGCTTCACCAGGAAGCCGAGCTCCCGGCCCTCCTCGAAGAGCACCGAGCGCCGCGCGATGTAGGGGTTGATCCAAGCCGAGACCTTGAGCCCGCGCTCGTGCAGCCGCGACAACATCCCTTCCGGATCCGGGAACGTGGCCGGGTCCCACACCAGGTCTGTCCAGTGGAAGGCGCGCATCCAGAAGCAGTCGAAGTGGAACACCGACAAGGGAAGGTCCCGCTCGGCCATGCCGTCGATGAAGGAGGTGACGGTGGCCTCGTCGTAGTCGGTGGTGAAGCTGGTGGACAGCCACAGCCCATAGCTCCATGCGGGCACCCGCGCGGGGCGGCCGGTGAGCGCGGTGTAGCGGCGCAGCACGTCGGCCGGGGTGGGGCCATCGATGATGAGATAGCGCAGCCGGTGCCCCGGCACGGAGAACTGCGCCCTCGACGCGAACTCCGAGGCCAGCTCATAGGAGACGTGGTCCGGGGTGTCGACGAAGACGCCGTAGCCGCGATCGCTCAGGTAGAACGGCACGTTCTTGTAGGCCTGCTCGCTGGAGGTCCCGCCGTCGGCGTTCCAGATCTCCACGCTCTGGCCGTTCTTGATCAGCGGCCCGAAACGCTCGCCGAGCCCGTACAGGTGCTCGCCGGGCGCGATGGCCAGCTGTTCGCGCACGAACCGCCGCCCGTCCGGGTTGGTGAGGGCCGACGGCGAGCGCCCCGTCGACGACGTGAGCGGCCCGCCCGCGCCGACGAAGCGGAGGTCCCACGGCACTTCCCTGCCCAGCGTCGCGGTGAGGGTGCCGCTGGTCAGCGACACCGCGTCGTCGGTCTCGACGATCGAGACCTCATGCCCGCCGCCGGACAGCGCGAAGCTCGGCCCGGGGGTGGGCTGGTCCCAGTGCTCGATGGTCACCCCGATGACGCCGTCGGCCGGCGAGTCGACGGTGATGGTGAGGGCCGGGCAGTTGAGGGTGTCGCCGCGGCTCTCGATGACGCGCGTGGGCGTATGGGCGACCATCCGGCCGTCCTCCACCACGATGTCGGCGATGCTGCGCGGGCTGAGCGCAGTGACGCCGGGGCGCATCTGCCAGTAGCCGTCGGTGAACTTCATGCTCGGGTCCTCTCTGAGTGACGCGACACGACGTGGTGCCGCGCGGGAAACTGCTGGGCGACGAGGCCGCGGAAGACCGCTCTTCCGGGCCCGTCAGGGACGGGTGGCGCGTCCGCGCCCCCGCTTGGTCGAAACGCTTGCGCGGGCCTACGCTGGTGGGGCACAGGGCCGTTTGTCGACGGCGCCAGCCCGTCGGGCTGATGGGGCCACACCCCGCCGCTCCCGCCCTGGGACAAGGGGTGTCGATGGCTGGAATCCAGGAGGTCGCGCGCAAGGCGGGCGTCTCGCAATCCACCGTCTCGTACGTACTCAGCGGCCGGCGTCCCATCTCCGACACCACCCGCGAGCGGGTGCTCAAGGCCATCGACGAGCTCAACTACCGGCCCCACGCTGGCGCGCGCGCCCTGGCGTCGTCCAAGACCCACGTGCTCGGCCTGGTCACCCCGCTCCGCCCGGGCGTCAACGTGGACGTGATCATGCAGTTCGTCGCCGGCATCGCGACGCGGGCCCGCCACTACGAGCATGACGTCCTCCTGGTCACCGAGCCGGACGCCTCCGGCATCGAGGGCGTCTCGCTGCGCTCGATGGTGGACGGCTTCATCGTCATGGACGTGGAATCCCGCGACAGCCGCCTCCCCACGCTGGCGGCGCTGCGGCAGCCCAGCGTGCTGATCGGGATGCCTGAGGATCCCGGCTCGCTCAGCTGTATCGACTTCGACTTCGAGAACGCCGGCTCCATGGCCGTGCGGAAGCTGGCCGCCGCAGGGCACACGCGGATCGCGCTCATCGGCTCCTCGCCCGCGGTGCACAGCCGCGGCACCTCGTACGCGGTCCGGCTGGCGCGCGGCGCCGAGCGGGAGGCCGAGGCGCACCACATCACGCTGCAACGCCTGGCCTGCGGCGACGACCCCCTCGAGGCGTCTCCGCTCATCGACGAGCTGGTGGAATCGGGCATCACGGGGCTGATCGTGCACAACGAGGCGGCCCTGCCGGGCGTGATCACGGCGCTGGCCCGACGGGGCCCCGAGGTGGCCAACTCGGTTGCCGTGGTGGCCATCGGGCCGAAGTCTCTGCTGCTCGCACCGCTGCTGCCGATGACGGTCATCGACATCCCCGGCACCACCATCGGCTCCACCGCGGTGGACATGCTGATGGGCCTGGTCAACGACCGCTCGCTGCCGGAGCGCAGGCTGGTGGCGCCGCGCGTCGAGTGACCGGGCCTGCCCGCCAGGGGTGCTGAGCTCAGCGCGCCGAACCGCATTGCACTCCTCCATCGGGTTGGACGATCTTTCGATTCATCGTCGAATCATTTCGACATAAGTAGACCACGACGGCGGCTCAGGCCGCAACACCTCGCGACAGTTTCGTCGAACGATCTCGCGTGCGCAGCGTAGATAGTGCATGATTGGGGCAACGATCACCGCGGGCACCGCCGCCACTCATGCATCGAAAGGCTTCGACCTCATGGCTTCTACACCTCACGTCCCAGCCAGTTCTGCCCCAGCCGTTCCGGCACGCCGGGCGCTCGGCCCGTCGGCTGAATCCGCGATCACCCGCCCCGCCCTCGTGGGACTGGTGGAGGCGACGCTGGCCGGGCTCTCCGACGACGAGTGCGTCGCCCTGCTCCACCAGGTCAACCCCGCGATGCCCCACCACGGCCTGGCCGAGTTCCACACCGGCGCCGAGGCGCTGCACGGCGTGGCGTGGACCGGCACCGCCACCGTCTTCCCGCAGCCCGTGGGCATGGCAGCCACCTGGGATGCGGACCTGCTGCGCGAACTCGGGGAGGCCACCTCCACCGAGGTGCGCGCCAAGCACGCCGCGGACCCCGTCGGGATGTCGCTCAACGTCTGGGCGCCCGTGGTCAACCCGCTGC
>DATITN010000062.1:0-2849 GCA_035467795.1 Arachnia sp.
CCTTGCGCGACTCGGGGCGGTGGCGTCTAGCTATGACCACTCACGGCAAGTTCAGGGTGACGCCGGAAAGTGCATCTGGCACGTATCTGGCACGCGACCCGATTTGCGGCCACTGAATGCGGTCCTGACAAGGCCAACGACCTCGTCGGGCTGACAGGATTTGAACCTGCGACCCCTTGACCCCCAGTCAAGTGCGCTACCAAGCTGCGCTACAGCCCGCCGCCGCCATCTCTGGCAACTCGCACAGCTTAGCGACTTTGCCCGGACTTGGCACATCGACCCATCCTGTCGGTTCCCAAGCGACGGACAGCCGTCAAGGTGACGTCTGCCCGATCGCCTCCAGGAGCTCAGCTCACTCCGCGAAACTGGCCTCCATCGTGATCTCGACACCGGCGAGCGCCATAGACACGGGGCATTCGACCTTGGCCGTTTCCGCGAAGGCGAGGAACTGGTCAGCGGTCAACCCGGGCACCCGGCCGACGACCGTGATGTGGCTCCGGGTGATGCCCGTCCCCGGCACGAACGTCACGTCGGCCTTCGTATCCAGAGACGCCGGGGGCGTGTCATTCTTGGCCAGGATGTTCGACAGCGCCATCGAGAAGCACGTGGCGTGCGCGGCTGCGATGAGCTCTTCTGGGTTGGTGGCCCCTGGGCCAGACTCGGCGCGAGCGCCCCATGCGACGTCGAAGGTCGCCAGGCCTGAGGTCACCAACTCGACCTGTCCAGAGCCTTCGAAGAGGCTGCCTTCCCAATGTGCCTGCGCGGTGCTGGTGGTTGCCATGATGGTCTCCTACTGTCGGCCCCGAAGGGGTCAAGTGCGTTTGACCTCCACCCAACCACACCGTCGGCCTCCTCGGGAAGAGCCACCAGGGTCGATCAGACGCGGTCCTTGCGCTTCTCCCGCGCTCGGACCTCAACCTGCACCGGTGAGCCGACGAAGCCGAAGTCCTCCCGCAACCGGCGCTCAACGAAGCGCTTGTACTGCTCGTCCATGAGCCCGCTCGTGAAGAGCACGAACATGGGCGGGCAGTTGTGGGCCTGCGTGCCGAAGAGGATGCGCGGCTGCTTGCCTCCTCGCACCGGGTGCGGGTGGGCAGCGGCCAGCCGGCCGAGGAAGGCGTTCAACTTCCCGGTGGAGATCCTGGTCTCCCACCCTGCCGCCGCGGCCTCGATGGCCTTGCTCAGCTTGTCCACGTTGCGCCCGGTCAGCGCCGAGATGTTCACGGTGGGCGCCCAGCGCCACCCCGTCAGGTCGCGGTCGATCTCGCGCTCCAGATACTTGCGGCGCTCCTCGTCCGTGAGATCCCACTTGTTGAACGCTATGACCATCGCGCGCCCGGCATCCTCGATGGAGTTGAGGATGCGCAGATCCTGGTCCGTGAGCGGCTCGGAGGCGTCGATCACCATGATGCAGACCTCGGCCCGCTCGATGGCCGCCTGTGTGCGGAGGCTCGCGTAGTACTCGTGCCCGCTGGCCTCCTTGACGCGGCGGCGGATGCCGGCGGTATCGATGAGCCGGTACACCTGTCCGCCCACCTCGACGATCTCGTCGACGGGGTCCACTGTGGTGCCGGAGATGTCCGAGACCACGACCCGCTGCTGGTCGGCCAGCTTGTTCAGAAGGGACGACTTGCCGACGTTGGGCTTCCCGACGATGGCCACGCGACGCGGCCCGGCCTCCTCGACCTCGACCTCCCGAGGCGCCTCGGGCAGCGCGGCGAGGAGCGCATCGAGAAGATCACCGGAACCGCGACCGTGCATGGCCGAGACGGGGTACGGCTCCCCCAGCCCCAGGTTCCACATCGTGGCGGCCATCACCTCGTGGCGCTGATCGTCGACCTTGTTGGCCGCCAGGACCACGGGCTTGTTCGATCGGCGCAGCACGCGGACCACGGCCTCATCCTCGTCGAGGGTGCCGACGTGGGCGTCCACCACGAACAGCACGGCGTCAGCCAACGAGATGGCCAGTTCTGCCTGCTCCGCGATCTGCGCGGCCATGCCCTGGGCGTCAGACAACCAACCACCCGTGTCGACGAGCACGAACTCACGGCCGTTCCAGTTGGCGTCGTAGGACACGCGGTCGCGCGTGACGCCGGGCTGATCCTGCACCACCGCCTCGCGTCGGCCAAGGATGCGGTTGACCAGCATCGACTTGCCGACGTTGGGCCGCCCGACGACGGCAACGATCGGCTTGCGCAGCTCGCTCACAGTGGCTCCTTGGTCTTGGTGCGGACTCTCCATCCTACTGGGAGCGGACAAGCGCGACGATTCGCTCAACCACCTCATCGGGGCTGAGCCACGTGGAGTCGATCACCGTGACCCCGTCGGCGGCCTCCGTGAAGTTGGCCACCGTCGAGTCGTCGCGGTCCCGACGCAGCACCTGGTCCGTCACCTCGTCGGCGGTGGCGAGGTCCGCCACCTCGGCCGCTCGGCGAGCAACGCGTGCCGCCGGGTCCGCGACGAGGAGCACCCTCACATCGGCGTCAGGTGCGACGACGGTGGTGATGTCGCGGCCCTCGACGACCATCCGGCCGCCGTGCTGCTCGATGATGCGGCGCATCATGGAGGTCAGCAGCCGACGGACCTCCAGGTTGGTGGCGATCTGGGACACCGCCGCCGAGATCCGGGGCTCACGGATCTCGAGAGTCACATCGGTGCCGTCGATGACGAACGTCGGCGCATCCGGAGACGTCTCCACCACCAGGTCGCAGCCCGCCACCAGTGCCGCCGCCTCCTCACTCGAGGCGCCGTCCGGGTAGCGGCGCAGATACTCGGTGGTGGCCGCACGGTACATCGCGCCGGTGTCCAGGTAGCCGAGCCCCAGACGGCCGGCCAGGAGCTTCGCGGTG
>DATITN010000063.1:0-29618 GCA_035467795.1 Arachnia sp.
GGCAGGTCCGCCTTCGCCACGCCGGTGAACTTGAAGGGCAACTCCGCGCCCTCCTCGCTGACGTCGACCTGGACGATCTGGCCCGCCTGCAGCTCACCGAAGAGGATCTTCTCCGCGAGGAGATCCTCGATGTCGCGCTGCAGTGCCCGACGCAGCGGGCGTGCACCCAGCACCGGATCGAATCCGCGCTTGGCGATCAGCGTCTTGGCCGCGGGCGTGAGCTCGATGCCCATGTCCTTGTCCTTCAGCCTGGACTCGATCTGCGCCACCATGAGGTCCACAATCCGCTCGATGTCGGCCTGCGAGAGTTGGTGGAACACCACGATCTCATCCACGCGGTTGAGGAACTCGGGACGGAAATGCTGCTTCAGCTCGTCCGAGACCTTCGCCTTCATCTTCTCGTAGCCCGATTCGGCATCACCCGAACGGGTGAAGCCGAGATTGATGTTCTTCGAGATGTCGCGCGAACCCAGGTTGGTGGTCATCACGATGACGGTGTTCTTGAAGTCCACCACTCGACCCTGGGCGTCCGTGAGCCGGCCCTCGTCCAGAATCTGCAACAGCGAGTTGAAGATGTCCGGGTGAGCCTTTTCGATCTCGTCGAACAGGACCACCGAGAACGGCTTGCGCCGCACCTTCTCCGTGAGCTGACCGCCCTCTTCGTAGCCGATGTATCCCGGAGGAGAGCCGAACATCCGCGACGCGGTGTGCTTCTCCGAGTATTCGCTCATGTCCAGCGTGATCAGGGCATTCTCGTCGCCGAAAAGGAACTCGGTGAGCGCCTTAGTCAGCTCGGTCTTTCCGACGCCGGAGGGGCCGGCGAAGATGAACGAGCCGCTGGGACGCTTGGGATCCTTGAGCCCGGCGCGGGTGCGCCGGATGGAGCGGGAGAGCGCCTTGACCGCATCATGCTGGCCGATGTATCGCTTCCCCAGTTCCTCCTCCATGCGGAGCAGCCGCTGGGACTCCTCCTCCGTGAGCTTGAAGACGGGGATGCCGGTGGAGCCGGACAGCACGATGGCGATCTCCTCCTCGCCGACGACGGCCGGAATGTCGGAATCGCCCTGCTTCCAGGCCTCCTCCTTCTCCGCCCGCTGGGCTCGGAGCTTCTGCTCCTCGTCACGGAGGCGTGCGGCGCGCTCGAAGTCCTGCGCGTCGATGGCCGCGTCCTTCTCGAGCTTGTTGGCCGCGATCATGTCGTCGAACTCGCGCAGGTCCGGCGGCGCCGTCATGCGCTGGATCCGCAGGCGTGCGCCTGCCTCGTCGATGAGGTCGATGGCCTTGTCCGGCAGGAAGCGGTCCTGGATGTAGCGGTCCGCCATGGTGGCGGCCGCCACGAGGGCCTCGTCCGTGATGGTGATCCGGTGGTGGGCCTCGTAGCGGTCCCGAAGGCCCTTGAGGATGTCCACCGTGAGCGCCACCGACGGCTCGGCCACCTGGATGGGCTGGAAGCGGCGCTCCAGCGCGGCGTCCTTCTCGATGTGCTTGCGGTACTCGTCCAGGGTGGTGGCGCCGATGGTCTGCAGCTCACCTCGGGCCAGCATGGGCTTGAGGATGCTCGCGGCGTCGATCGCGCCCTCGGCGGCGCCGGCCCCGACGAGGGTGTGGATCTCGTCGATGAACAGCATGATGTCGCCGCGGGTCTTGATCTCCTTGAGGACCTTCTTCAGGCGTTCCTCGAAGTCGCCGCGGTACCGGGACCCCGCAACCAAGGCTCCCAGGTCCAGGGTGTAGATCTGCTTGTCGCGGAGCGTCTCGGGCACGTCACCCCGGACGATCGCCTGGGCGAGGCCCTCCACCACAGCGGTCTTGCCGACGCCCGGCTCCCCGATCAGCACCGGGTTGTTCTTGGTGCGACGGCTGAGCACCGTCATGACGCGCTCGATCTCGTGCGCGCGCCCGATGACCGGATCCAGCTGGTTCTCGCGTGCGGCCTGCGTGAGGTTGCGGCCGAACTGGTCCAGGACCTGCGAGGTGCCCTTTTCGGGGCCGGTCTCCGGCGCGCCCGACATTGAGGCCTCGCGCCCCTGATAGCCGGTGATGAGCTGAAGCACGGTGTTGCGGACGCGGTTGAGATCCGCGCCCAGCTTGATCAGCACCTGAGCCGCGACACCCTCACCCTCGCGGATGAGGCCGAGCAGGATGTGCTCCGTGCCGATGTAGTTGTGGTTCATCTGGAGCGCCTCGCGCAGCGAGAGCTCCAGCACCTTCTTGGCGCGCGGTGTAAAGGGGATGTGCCCCGTCGGAACCTGCTGGCCCTGGCCGATGATCTCCTCGACCTGCTCGCGCACCGCTTCCAATGCGATCCCGAGCGATTCGAGCGCCTTCGCCGCCACGCCCTCACCTTCGTGGATGAGGCCGAGCAGGATGTGCTCGGTGCCAATGAAGTTGTGGTTGAGCAGCTTCGCCTCGTCCTGCGCCAGGACGATGACGCGCCGGGCGCGGTCCGTGAACCGTTCGAACATGTGATTTCCCTCCTGCGGCCCGGCGACGTGCGCCGAGCAACCACCTCTAGCTTACTGACGTACCCGAGGGAACCAATGTTCCACGGTTCACTGGCCGCGAACGTGGACGGTCAGTGTGCCGCTTCGTAGGCTGCGAGAACCTGAGCCGGGATGCGGCCGCGGTCCGAGACCTGGACGCCGTTGGCCCGCGCCCATTCCCGGATGGCGTTGGTGTCGCGGCTTCCCGGACGCGCCGCCTGCTTACGGGCGGCCTTGCGACCCGTCCTGGTCGCCTTCTCGATGTAGGGGGCGAGCACCGCCTCCAACTTGCTGGCATTCTTCTCGGAGAGATCGATCGTGTAAGCGTCCCTCCCGAGTGAGAACTCAACCGTGCGGGCGTCGCTCGACCCGTCGATGTCGTCAACGAGGATGACGTGAACCTGCTTTGCCATGAATACTCCTAATTCGGGGGGTGAAGAGTCCTCAAAGAGATTACCGCCTCAGAGCCCCTGATGGAAAGAGGGAATACAGTGTCACTGATGAGCTCATTCACCATTGGCGGACTTTCCCTTGCCGGGCACACTCCAATATCGCTGGGGCTCAGGCATCCCACCTCCGTGGGACTGATCACCCTGACCGCAGACATCGAGGCCGGCGTCATAATCCACGCCGACGTGACCTCAGGATTCGGGCATCGGGCTGCGGAGAAACTATTCGAGGTCCGCGATTATCGTGCCATGGTCATGCTGGCGGACCGGCACGATTGGCTGGCGGCCTTCAGCGGGGAATTGAGCCTGGTGCTCACGATCGAGAATTCCATGCGGTTGACTCCCCCGCCGCGCGCCACCATCCTGCGCACACTTCTGGCTGAATTCGCCCGCCTGCACAGTCACCTGTCCTTCCTCAGCTATCTCGCCGACGGAGAACTCAACTCACGACTGTGGCCGGTGGTGGACGCTTTGCGTGACCGCATGCTCGCCTGGACCGGCAACCGGGTCCATCCGATGCTCTGCAGGGTGGGCGGCCTGGCCGCCGACGCCCCGCCCGGCTGGCTGGCTTCCCTCACGCCACTGCTCGACGACGTGGCCCGCCTGGCCGGTGACCTCGCCGCCGCACTGTCGCGCACCACACGGTTCTCCGGTCTGGCGGTCCTGGACCGGAACGCGTGCCTCGGGTACGGGCTGTCGGGGCCGGTTTCGCGGGCAAGCGGATTGGATCTCGATCGCCGCCGGTCGGGCTACCTTGCCTACGGCACCGTCTTCGTCCCGGCGCCGACCCGGCACGCCGGCGATGGCCAGGCGCGCCTGGCCGTGCTCATCGACGAGTTGGACAGCAGCGTCGCCATGATCCGGAGCGCGCGTTCACTGGCCGATCAGACCCCGGGCGACGTCGGGATCAGGCTGTCGCGCCGGCTCAAGGTGCCGGAGGGGGAGCACTCGACGGACCTTGAGGCGCCGTGGGGCATCGCATCGTGCCTGATGGTCTCCCGCGGCGGTCAGACGCCGTGGCGGGTCGCCCTGCGCACCCCGTCGTTCAGCAACCTTTCCGCGCTGGGCCGGGCACTCGAAGGCGTGCCTGCAGACAGCATCGCCGACGTGGTAGCCACATTGGGCTACACCGTCGGCGATGCGGACAAGTAGGAGGCAAGCTCAGGCGTGGCGGCGGAGCTCCGGCAGACCGTCGAGGTTGAGCTTGGCCAGGTCCACCATGGTGGGGTGCTCGTCCTGGCCCCACACGTCGTAGATGCTGGGTGAGACCCGGCGGGGCAGATCGACGATGTTGGCCGTGTCCTCGGCCTCGAGCCGCGAGATCCGGGACTCCAACGCCTCGATGCGTGCCTGACGCTCAGCCACCTCCGCCCTCAGCCAGACGGCATTGCCGCGCATGGAGCTCAGCTCGGCTTTCGCGGCACCCAGCTGGCTGCGCAGCTTGGCGATCACGAGTTGCAGGTTCTCCGCCCGAGCGTTGAAGCGGCCGATCATGGCCACGGACTCCTCGTGGAAGCGTGCCGCCTGCTGGGAGCGGAGGCCAACCTCATGCTTCATCTCCACGGCGTGCCGCTCCCGCTCCGCGCTCAGCTCCCGCCATGCGGTCCAGACCGCGGCGAATGCCATCACAACGGCGACCAGCACACCGCCACGGACGATCCACAGGTCCCCCGCCAGGGAGGCGAGGGAGGCGGCGGTACCGACGCCGAGGATCGTGAGCGCAAGGGTGCGCTCGGTGGACTTCTGAGAAGCGCGTCGACCAGACATGCGGCCACAGTATTGCCCAGCCTGTCCGCTTCCGGGCAGGCTGACGGGCGTGTCGGGATCACGCCGGCGAGGCAACCCCCGTCGAAGGGTCGTCGTCGTCATCCTTGTCCTGCACCACACAGGCCCGCTCCAGCAGTGCCCCCGAAGCGGACAACAGCAAGGCCGCAACGATCGTGGCAACGCCCTGAATCACGCGCGCCGACGGAAGGGGGGCGTCGAAGAGCTGCACGAAGCGTGCCACATAGACCACGTGCGCCCCGGCGAGGAGGGCGCCGGTCATGATCATGGACTTGCCGATGGCCAGGGCCGCGACTGACTCCTGCGACTGCACGCGGTGCTCCTCGATCCGCTTCGGAAGGAGCCGCGCGTACACCGCGACACCCACCGCCAGCACCACCATCAGGATGGGCACGGACCAGGGAACCACGGGAGGAAACGTCCCCGCGGCCTCGAAGCCCAGCAACAGAAGTCCGCAGACGACGGCCCCCGCAAGCACCGAGATGACGGCCTGACGGGCGGTGGTCAGGCCGAGGCGAGGCCCCTGGCTCAAAATCCCGTGACGGCCGTGACCACGACGTCGTCGCGGCGGGTCACCGTCGACGTGTCCAGCTCCTCGACGAGGTCCGCGATGGGCCCGTGGCCCGCGATCTCCGCGTTCGGGTCGATGTCCAGCCACGGCACCAGCACGAAGGCGCGCTCGTGGGCGCGGGGATGGGGAAGTTCGATGCTGTCCTCCGAGATCCGCTTGCCCACCATGATGATGTCGATGTCCAGCGTCCGGGGGCCGTGACGGAGCTCGCGGGTGCGACCGAAGTTCTCTTCGATGGCCTGTGCCCGGTCCAGGAGGGTGAGCGGCTCCAGTGTGGATTCCGCCACGACGACGAGGTTGAGGAAATCGTCCTGGTCCTGAACATCCCCGTGCGGCTTGGTCTCGTAGACCGGTGATACGTCGACCAGGATGAGGTCCGGGGTCTCGGCGAGGTAGTCGACGGCCTCCTGCAGGATGGCGGCCGAATCCCCCATGTTGGAGCCGAGGCTCAGAACCACCTTCGCGATGGGGCGAAGATTACCCAGCGTGTCGACATCGATATCGAAAGGGCCGTTAGACATCTCTACTCCTGCTGATCGTGACGGCAACATCCGCGAAGTGCTGGCTGAGGGGCGCACGCGGCTTGTGCACGGTGACCGTGACGCTCACCACTCTGCCATGCTCCAGGCACCTCGTCGCAATCTCCCCAGCCACCGTCTCAATTAGATTGCGTGGCTCTCCGGTGATCACCGACTCCACCATGGTCGCGACGTCGGCGTAGCTCACGGTGTCGTCCAACTGATCCGAGGACGTCTCGAGGGGAAGCTCCAAAGTGACGTCGACGATGAAGGGCTGCCCGTCACGGCGCTCATGGGGAAAGACCCCATGGAAGCCTGTCGCGGTCACTCCTGTGAGCGTGATGCGGTCGATTGTCGTGCTCCCTCCGGCTGCCCCGACCCTACCGCACGGACTCCGGCGGCCGACGGCCCGGGCCCTTCGTTCAGGTGATCCTGAGCGGCGCCTCATGCCGGAGCCTGCGGGCCACCGCGACCGCATCGCTCTGCGTGAGGACGTCGTGGGTACGCACCGCCCACACGTCGTGCAAGGCAGACCAGAAGGAGACCGCGGCGGTGGCGCCATCCCTCCCCTGGGGCTCCCTGCCGCCGAGCAGCTCCCCGAGGAAGGCCTTGCGGGAAGCGCCGATGAGTAGCCGGTGTCCCAGGTGCTGGAAACGATCGAGGTGCCTGAGCAGCGTCCAGTTGTGGTCCCAGGACTTCGAGAAGCCCAGACCGGGATCCAGGATGATCCGCTCTGCCGGGATGCCCGCGGCGAGCGCGGCGTCCCGCTGGACGAGCAGCTCGGAGATCACGTCACTGACCACATCGGCGTAGACGGCGTGCTGCTGCATGCCGACGGAGTGCTCTCGCCAGTGCATCACGACGAAGTCCGCCCCGGAATCGGCCACCACGGCCACCATGTCGGGATCCGCCTGCCCGCCCGAGACGTCGTTGACGATGGCGGCTCCAGCCGAGATGGCGGCCCTGGCCACGCTGGCGCGCATGGTGTCCACAGAGACGCGGATCCCGTCGGCGGCCAGCGCCTGTACCACTGGCACCACTCTGGCCCGCTCGGCTTCCTCGGACACCCGTTGCGCTCCCGGCCGGGTGGACTCACCGCCCACGTCGATCAGCGAGGCACCCTCGGCGAGCAGCCGCCTCGCGTGCACGACCGCCTGCTCGGGGTCCAGGTAGCGCCCGCCGTCGGAGAAGGAGTCAGGGGTGACGTTGACGATCCCCATCACCAGCGTCATCGCGTCACCTGCCGATGATGAGGCTCATCGCCTCCGCCCGAGTGGCGGGATGACGCAGGAGCCCACGCACGGCTGAGGTCACGGTCCGGCTGCCGGGCTTGCGCACCCCGCGCATCGTCATGCAGGTGTGCTCGGCCTCTATCACGACGATGACGCCCCGGGCATCCAGGTGCTCGACCAGCGCGTCGGCGATCTGGGTGGTGAGCCGCTCCTGCACCTGCAGTCGCCGCGCGTAGATGTCCACCAGCCGGGCGAGCTTCGACAGCCCGGTCACGCGGCCGTTCTCCGACGGGATGTAGCCCACGTGGGCCACGCCGGTGAAGGGCAGGAGGTGGTGCTCACAGGTGCTGACCAGCTCGATGTCCTTGACCAGCACCATCTCGTCGTGGGCGATGTCAAAGGTCTTCCCCAGCACGCCGGAGGCGTCCACGCCATGCCCGGCCAGCAGCTCCGCCCACGCACGCGCCACCCGGTCCGGGGTCTCCAGCAGCCCGTCACGCTCCGGGTCTTCCCCGATGGCGATGAGCAGCTCGCGCACCGCAGCCGCGGCGCGGGCATGATCCACGGCCATGTCAGTGCCCTGCCGGCGGGATGGGCGGGCCCCAGGGCGAGGGCCCAGTCTCGGGCGGCTGGGGCGTGGAGCCCCCGGGCTGGAAGTCCGGGCCGATCGCCGGGGGTGACGGCGGCGAGGGGAGGACCGGGGGCCGGTCGGCTGGGGCCTCGGGCGCCTGCGGGACGTCGACGGGGGGGACGTCGGATGGTTGACGCAGGTCCGAGCCCGTCCAGGCGGGGCGCTTGTCTCGACGGCGCAGCGGTTTGAAGACCTCCGCCACGTCGGCCTTGTTCAGCGTCTCGCGCGCGAACAGCTGACGGACCAACTCGTCCAGGACGTCACGGTTCTCGTGGAGGACGTCGAACGCCTCCTGGTGGGCGGTGTGGATGAGCTTGGCCACCTCGTCGTCGACGACGGCGGCCATGGCCTGGGAGAACTCCTGGCTGGAGTCCGTGCCCCGCATGCCCATGAAGGGCTCCGAGTCCCCTCCCCCGAGCTTCACCGCGCCCACGCGCTCGCTCATGCCGAACTGCATCACCATGGCGCGCGCCACCTTGGTGGCCTTCTCGATGTCGTTGGACGCGCCCGTGGTGGGGTCGTGGAACACGAGCTCCTCGGCGGCACGGCCGCCCATCATGTAGGCCATCTGGTCCAGCAGCTCGCCCCGGGTCTGCGAATACTTGTCCGAGTCCGGCATCACCATCGTGTAGCCCAGCGCGCGGCCGCGGGGCAGGATGGTGACCTTCTGTACCGGGTCGTTGCCGGGCAGGGCGGCGGCGACGAGGGCGTGGCCGCCCTCGTGGTAGGCCGTGATGAGGCGCTCCTTGTCGTTCATGAGACGGGTGCGCTTCTGCGGCCCCGCGATCACGCGGTCGATGGCCTCGTCGAGCTGCGGCTGCCGGATCATCTCCATGTTCTGGCGTGCCGACAGCAGCGCGGCCTCGTTGAGCACGTTGGCGAGGTCTGCGCCGGAGAAGCCGGGGGTGCGCCTGGCGATGGAGGCGAGGTCCACGTCGCTGGCGAGCGGCTTGCCCTTCGCGTGCACCCGGAGGATCATGTGGCGGCCCTCGAAGTCCGGCGCCTCCACGCTAATCTGACGGTCGAACCGGCCGGGGCGCAGCAGCGCCGGGTCCAGGACGTCCGGCCGGTTGGTGGCCGCGATGAGGATGACTCCTCCGCGCACGTCGAAGCCGTCCATCTCGACGAGCAGCTGGTTGAGGGTCTGTTCGCGCTCGTCGTGCCCGCCGCCCATGCCTGCGCCACGGTGCCGACCCACGGCGTCGATCTCGTCGATGAAGATGATCGCCGGGGCGTTCTCCTTGGCCTGGTTGAACAGGTCACGCACGCGTGAGGCGCCGACGCCGACGAACATCTCGACGAAGTCCGAGCCGGAGATCGAGAAGAAGGGGACATTGGCCTCGCCTGCGACGGCGCGCGCCAACAGGGTCTTGCCGGTGCCGGGAGGGCCGTAGAGCAGGACGCCCTTGGGGATCTTGGCGCCGAGCTTCTGGAACTTCGCCGGCTCGGCGAGGAACTCCTTGATCTCCTCAAGCTCCTCCACCGCCTCGGTGGCTCCGGCCACGTCCTTGAATGTGGTCTTGGGGGTGTCCTTGGTGACCAGTTTGGCCTTGGACTTGCCGAACGACAGCGGGCCTCCCTGACCGCCACCTGAGACCGAGCGCATGATCCAGAAGAACACCAGCAGCAGGATGATGAAGGGCAGCCCGGTGTAGAGCAGCATCGACAGCAGACCGGGACTGGGGTTGCTGGCGGTCCACCGCTCCAGGGTGCCGGCCTCCTCGCGCGCCTTCAGCAGGGGGACGACGTCGTCGACCTGGTTGCCCACCCACGCCGACTGGGTCTTGAGGCCGGCCTCGTCGATGATCTGGATCATCTGCTCGCCGTCGACCAGCACGACCTCCTGCAGTTGCTGGTCCCCCTCGAGCAGCGCGAGCGTCTCGGAGGTGGGCACCGTCTGGTACCCGGTGACGCTGCTGAGGACCTGCATGCCGAGCAGGAGGAAGAGCAGACTGAGCACGATCCAGGCCATCGGGCTCTTGAAGAACTTCTGCACAGTCAAAGCCGTTCTAGTAGGGCGACAGTGTGGCGCACCGAAACACTACCAGCGGCCCTCAACCGGCCCTTCGGGCGTTCAGAGGCGGGGAGGACGGGGATCAGCTGTAGACGTGTGGGGAGAGCGTGCCCACGTCGCGCAGGTTGCGGTACCGGCCCGAGTAGTCCAGGCCGTAGCCGACCACGAACTCGTTGGGGATCTCGAATCCGACGTACTTGACCGGCACCATGATCTGGGCGGCGTCCGGCTTGCGGAACATGGCCATGATCTCCAGGGACGCGGGGCTGCGGGAGGCGAGGTTGCTCATCAGGTAGGACAGCGTGAGGCCGGTGTCGATGATGTCCTCCACGACGATGACGTCTCGGCCCTCCAGGTCCACGCTGAGGTCCTTGAGGATGCGGACCACTCCGCTGGACTGGGTGCCGGAGCCGTAGGACGACACGGCCATCCAGTCCATCTCGACGTGGCTGTGCATGGCGCGTTGCAGGTCGCTCATCACCATGACGGCGCCGTTGAGGACGCCGACGAGCAGCACCTTGCGGCCCTGATAATCGGCATCGATCTGTTCGGCGATCTCGGCCACCCGGGCCTGGATCTGCTCAGAGGTGAAAAGCACCTTCTCCAGGTCATCTGCAACGTCAGCGGCATCCACGATTGGTCAGCCTATCGTCCCGGCGCGGAGTCCGCACCCGGTGTCGGGGCGCCAGGGCGGAACGCCAGCCGTCCGGAGCGCCTGCCCACCGCGCCTCCGGGGACGGCCACCGGCCCCTGCCCGCGCCACTGGTCGACGAGGCTGGCTACCGCCAGCACGTGCGCCATGCCCACCTCCGGCGACCACGCCGCGAGCCAGTGGTGGATGGCGCGCCACCGCAGCGCGTCGGGCAGGACGCTGAGGTCGGTGACGTCCAACTCGTCGGCGTCAGCGACGGCGGCCCGGGCGAGCTCGTCGAGGAGGTCCGCGTCCGCCCTGGCCAGGGTGGCGGTGCGCGCCAACGCGGGAGCCAGGTCGCGGCCCCAGGCCACGGACAGGTCCCGCAGCACCCCGCGGGCGGCGACCCGGGCGAAGCGGGCGTCCTCGTTCATGGGGTCCTCCCACACCTCGACACCCCACTGGGCGCAGGCCTGCTGGGTGTCGGCGCGGCGGAGCCCGAGGAGGGGACGCAGGAACGGGCCGCGCTCGTCGGCCATGCCGGCCAGCGACCGGGTGCCCGAGCCGCGCAGGAGCCCAAGGAGCACGGTCTCGGCCTGGTCGTCGAGGGTGTGGCCCAGCAGGACGGGCCGGCCGGGCGCCGCCAGCGCCTCGAGGCGCGCCTCACGGGCGGCCGCCTCCACACCACCGGCGTGGGGCCGACGGAGGTGGAGGCGCTCGACTGTTGCTTCGAGGCCCCGCGCAGTCAGTCGGCCCACCACCGCGTCGGCCACGTGGCCCGAGCCGGGCTGCAGTCCGTGGTCCACCACGATGACGCGCACGGAGGTGCCCGCCCGGCGGGCGGCCCAGTGTGCTCCGAGCGCGAGCGCCGTCGAGTCCGCGCCACCCGAGCAGCCGACGATCACCGGGGAGTCAGGAAGGGCAGCGGCGACCGCGTGGGCCACCTTCAGCGCGGCCGGTCCAAGCTCGCGCCTAGCCATGCACCCGGCGCATCCACGCGGCCGGATCCGTGATCTCGGACTGGGTGGGCAGCGCCTCCGCGGACTCGAACGCCCGGGCCAGCGCCTGCTTCCCCCGCGACCGGTGCACTGCGGTGCAGAACGCCAGTCCGTCGCGGTACTGCGCGTTCTTGCTGAGCGAGCCGACCAGGCGGCTGAGGACGGTGGTGCTCTTCGGCCGGTGGAAGGCCCGCCGCAGGACTGCCACGGTCTTCACCTGCCCCCGGCCCGCCCGGTCCGAGACGTGATCGGCGTGGCCCTCCAGGAACGTCATCGCCGCTGTCAGGGCGGCCAGGTCTGCGCGGCCGGCCGACGACGTCAACAGGGCTGTGGCCTCGCCTGTCGAGCGCCATCCGGCCAAGGCCTCGAGCAGGTTCGCGTCGTCAGCGGCCAGCCGCGCCATCAGGGACCTCAGGTGATCGCGCAGCCAGGGTGCGGCCTGGAACTGGAGCGCGTGGGTCTGTTCGTGCAGGGCGATCCACAACCGGAAGTCCCGGGGCACGAACGAGTGGCTCCGCTCGTGTGCCACGACGGTGGGGGCCACGAGATAGAGGGCCCGGGTGCCCGTGAAGGCGTCGTACTGGCCCAGCATGCGGCGGCTCACGGCGCCCAGCGCCAACCCCGCGGCCAGCCCGTTGCCCATCCCCCTGATCGCGTTGAGCGGATGCGGGGCCCGCGCAGGCAGCCTGAGCTCGGCGACGGCGCCGTCGGTCATCGACCGGACTGCCCGACCCCACCCGGCCCAGTCCACCACCGAGACCACCTCTGCGCCTGCGCTGTCGAGCCCGAGATAGCGCGCGGCGAGGTGCCCCGCCCGGCGTGCGGTCACCCGGAGATCGGCCACCAGTTGCTCGGCCTCCGGGCGGCTCACCGCCGGCAGCGTGCCTGCTGTCACCGTCGCGGCGCGATGCGCCAGGGCCCAGTTCACGATCGGGGCGTGCTCCATCAGCAGCCGCAGGCCGCGACGACGCCCGTCGCCTGGTCCGCCCACAGCTTGGCTGCCCCGCCGTCGGGCGGTCCGTTGATGACGAAGGCGAAGGTGACCTGGCGGCCGTCCGAGGTCAGCGTGGTGCCGGCGAGGGTGGAGACGAAGGAGAGGGTGCCGGTCTTGGCCCGGGCCACCCCACGCGCCGGGCGCGAGACCTCGTCGGTGAAGCGGTCAGCCAGGGTGCCGGTGACGCCGGCCGTGGGCAGCCCGTCGAGGACCACCGACAGCCTGGCGTCGGTGCTCATCGCGCGGAGGGCGGCCGCCAGCATGTGGGCCGTCACCAGGTTGCTGCGCGACAGTCCTGAGGCGTCGCGCAGGACGGACCCGTCGTCCCACAACCCCAGTGCGGTGAGCTGTTCCTCGATGGCGGCCACCGACCCGGCGAAGGTGGCGGGGTGGCCGGTGGCGAGCGCGAGCTGGAATCCGAGCACCTCTGTGAAGGAGTTGTTGGAGCGGTTCATCGCGGTCTCGACGAGGACGTGGACGGGAAGCGATTCCACCCGGGCCAGCTCCGTCCCGGTAGCCTCGACCTGCGTGGGCGTGCCGGTGACGGAGACGCCGGCTGCTGTGAGCTGCGCGGCGAACAGTGTCGCGGCGTCGACGGCGGGGGTGCGGCTGCGCGGTCCACCCGTCCGCCCCTCGTCCACCCAGAGGGCCGAGAGCTGCGTGACCTGGTCGCGGTAGCCGGCCGGCCACGTCTCGTTCCAGCCGGAGTCCTCGAAGAGAGAGGCGTCGAAGCCGAGGGTGACGCTGGTCTGGCCTGCCGCCTTGAGCGCGGCGGCGGTGTCGGCTGCCAGCTGCTGCGTGGTGGGCGGCTGGGGGTAGCTGCCCGGCTCGGCCGGCTCGCTGAGCAGCATCGGGTCTCCGCCTCCGACGAGCACGATCTGCCCGGGCGCGGGCTGGACGACGGTCGTGGCGAAGCGCTCGTCCCCTGAGAAGGCGTTCATCACGGCCAGCGTGGTGAGCGTCTTGGTATTGGACGCGGGGATCAGGGGTGTGGTCTCGGTGGCGGCGCCCACCACCTCGCCCGTGGCTACGTCGACCACCTCCCAGGCGATCTGGACGGCTCCCCCGTCGACCCCGACGAGGCGTGAACGATCCAGCCCCGCTAGGCGGGCGTCGAGGGTGGCGCGGTCCGGCAGCACCCCCACCGGTGGAAGGTCAGCGGCGTCGGCGAGCCCCGTGCCCGCGGCGTCCGCGTCCGGGCTGGGAGTCGGCGACGGGGAGAACAGGGTGGGTGGGACGGAGCTGGGGGCGCCACTGCGCAGCACGCCGAAGGCCGTCAGCAACGGCTGATGGACCACCGCGACCGAGAACGCCCCCGCCAGCAACAGGCCCACGAGAAGCCAGGCGAGCACCGACTGAACCGTCCTCGTGCGAGTCCGCAAGGTGTCCTCCGAGCCTGTATCCTGCAGGGGTAGCTGCCCCAGTGACCTGTGGGCATCACCTTCAACTATAGGAGTGCCCCAGTGAGCGAAGACGCACCCGTCGGCCTCATCCCGGTGGACCCTGGACGCCGGATCCTGTTTGACGTGACTGTGGAGATCCCCAAGGGCACCAAGAACAAGTACGAAATGGACCACAACACGGGCCGGATCCGCTTGGATCGGACCCTCTTCACCTCCACCCAGTACCCCTACGACTACGGCTTCGTCGAGGCCACACTCGGCCAGGACGGGGATCCGCTGGACGCCATGGTGATCGGCGCGGAGCCCACGTTCCCGGGTTGCCTCATCGAGTGCTACGCCGTCGCGATGTTCCGCATGACCGACGAGATGGGCGGCGACGACAAGGTCCTCTGCGTGGCCACGGCGGACACCCGCAGCAAGCACATCACGGACCTGTCCTCTGTACCTGAGCACATGCTGCTCGAGATCGAGCACTTCTTCTCCGTCTACAAGGACCTGGAGCCGGGCAAGTCGGTCGAGGGCGCCACGTGGACCAACCGCGAGGACGCCGAGGCCGAGGTCGCGGCGTCGTTCGAGCGCGCCAAGGGCACCCCTTACGAGCATCACCACGTGAACCTCGCCTGACCAGGGCGTCCAGAAAGCCCCGCCACGGCGGGGCTTTTCTGCGTGGTGGCGGCGCCCCCTCGTGAGCGTGGGAGACTGTGCCAATGCCTCGTTACCTCATGTTGCGCATGCCCTCTGCCAATCGCGTCTACGGCGGCGAGTCAGGTCCGCTGACGGCGGCCGAGCTCGAGCTGACAGCCCCGTTCGCGGAGGACATCGCGGACACCGAGGTGGCGGGGGTCGGCTACCTGTCCTTCGAGGCCCCGGCCCTCGGCGAGGCCCAGCTGGAGTCGGTGGCCAGGCAGTCGGCGTGTTTCGCGCTGTTCGAGTCCTCGGGTGATCTGCTTCAGCCCATCGCGCTCCCTCGGACCTTCGCGCTCGACGACGACCTGGTCACCATCCCGAAGTACCAGGGCAAGACCAACGAGCAGTTCACGCACCTCCTGCTGGGGGTCACCCTTGCAGCGGTGACCCGGGAGCCCACCGGGCCACGCCAGATCCTGGACCCCCTCGCCGGCCGCGGCACGACGCTGTCCACGGCGCTGCTGTTCGGCCACGACGCCTACGGCGTGGAGGGTGATGCCAAGGCGTTCGAGCAGATGGCCTCCTTCTACACCACCTACCTTCGCCGCAAGCGCCTCAAGCACACCACCGAGACCACCCCCGTGCGCCGCGACGGCAAAGCCGTCAGCAGGCGCTTCGACGCGGAGATCAAGACAGACGGGGCAACGCTGCACGTCACCGCATTCGTGGGCGACACCCGCGAGTCCGCCACCCTCTTCGGCAAGAAGAAGTTCGACGCGATCGTCACCGACGCCCCCTACGGCATCACCCACGGCTCCACGACGGACGTCCGCGGCGTGTCCGGCAAGCGGGACCGCTCCCCCGCCGGCCTGCTCCGCGAGGCCATCCCGGTCTGGGCCGGGCAGCTGATGCACGGTGGCGCGCTGGGGATCAGCTGGAACACCTTCGGCCTGTCCCGGGACGACCTCGCGGCGATGCTGTCCGATGCCGGCCTCATGGTGCGCACCGGCGGCGCCTGGGAGCGCTTCGGCCATCGCGTCGATTCGTCCATCAAGCGGGACCTGATTGTCGCGGTGAAACCCTGACGGAAGGGCGCGCCCGCCGTTGTGCGGCGGCGTAGGCTCGGCGCATGCGACGACTCGTGCTGATGCGCCACGCGAAGACCGAACACAACAATGCGGGCGGCGACAAGGCCCGCCGCCTCATGCCGCGCGGGGTTCAGGACGCCCAGGAGGCGGGCAGGGAGCTGCGGGAGCTCGGCCTGCAGTACGCCCTCGTGTCGACATCACAGCGCACCCGTGAGACGTTCGCGGCCCTGGGCCTGGACGTCCCGGCCGAGTTCCAGGACGCGCTGTACTACCAGGGCACCGAGACCATGCTGCAGCGGATCGGAGAGACAGACCCCGACGTCACCGGCCTCCTCGTGGTGGGGCACGCCCCCACCATCCCCAGCCTCGTCGCCGAGCTGGCCTTCGCCAGCAACCGGGCTGAGGCGGACCAGGCGCAGTGCTGGTTCCCCACCTCGGCTTTCAGCACCTTCACCCTCGACGGCGAGTGGGCGGATCTGGCCGATGGTGACTTCTCCTCTGTGCATCTGGACCACGTGCGACGACGGGCTTAACGCGACGGTAACGCGGCGACACCCGATCGATACGTCGGCCGCGAATTCCCTTACTCAACCGTTACGCCACGACGAACCCCCCGAAATAGGCGCACTGCAAGCTTTGCGGCATGACAGTTCTCGAAATCAGTGCAGGCGACACCGCTTGGGTCCTGGTGAGCGCCGCCATGGTGCTCCTCATGACCCCCGGTCTCGCGTTCTTCTACGGCGGCATGGTCCGCGCCAAGAGCGTGCTCAACATGCTCATGATGTCGGTCACGACGATGGGCATCGTCGGCGTCCTCTGGGTGATCGTCGGCTACTCCATGGCCTTCGGCAACTCCATCGGCGGCTTCATCGGCAACCCGTTGGAGTTCCTCTTCCTCAAGGGCATGATGGATCCCGAGCTCGCCACCTTCACGGTGCCGGCCATGGTCTTCGCCGGCTTCCAGGCCGCCTTCGCCATCATCGCGGTGGCCCTCATCTCCGGCGCGGTCGCGGACCGCATGAAGTTCTCCGCCTGGGCGGTCTTCGCCGCCGTGTGGGCCCTGCTGGTGTACTTCCCCGCAGCCCACTGGGTGTTCAGCTTCGACGGAGGAACCGCTGAGAAGGGCGGATTCATCGCCAACAGCATCCAGGCCATCGACTTCGCCGGCGGTACCGCCATCCACATCAACGCGGGCGCCGCGGCGCTGGCCCTGGCCATCGTGATCGGCCCGCGGATGGGCTTCGGACGCACCCCCATGCGCCCCCACAACCTCACCCTCGTCATGCTCGGCGCCGGCCTCCTGTGGTTCGGCTGGTTCGGGTTCAACGCGGGCTCGGCGCTGGGCGCTAACGCGATGGCCGGCGTGGCCTGGATCAACACCCTGGCCGGAGCCGCCGCGGCGATGCTCGCCTGGCTGCTGGTGGAGCGTCTGCGTGACGGACACGCCACCAGCCTCGGCGCCGCATCCGGCATCGTGGCCGGCCTCGTCGGTGTCACCCCCGCCGCCCACTCGGTCAGCCCCTTGGGCGCCCTCGTCATCGGTGTCCTGGCCGGCGCGGCCGCCGCCTTCGCCATCGGCCTCAAGAGCAAGTTCGGCTACGACGACTCGCTCGACGTGGTGGGCGTCCACCTCGTGGGTGGCCTCGTCGGCACCCTGGCCATCGGCTTCCTGGCCGACCCGGACTCCCCCGCCGGTGTGGCTGGCCTCCTCTACGGCGGAGGCGTCGACCAGCTGTGGCGCCAGGCGCTCGGCGCCGTGGTCGTCATGGTCTACTCCTTCGTGGTCACCTTCGTCATCGCCAAGGTGATGGACAAGACCATGGGCCTGCGGGTGCCCGAGGCTGCTGAGACCCAGGGCATCGACACCGTCGAGCACGCTGAAACCGGATACGACCTCAGCGCTGTCGGCTACTCCACCTACGGCGTTCGGCAGACGCTGATCGTTCCCATCCCCCGAGAGGACGTGCAGGCATGAGGCTCGTCACGGCAATCGTTCAGCCCACCATGTTGACCCAGGTTCAGATCGCGCTCGCCCAGCACGGCGTGGCCGGCATGACCGTCACCGAATGCTCCGGCTACGCCCGCCAGCGCGGCCACAAGGAGTTCTACCGCGGCGCCGAGTACACCATCGACTTCATCACGAAGGCCAAGATCGAGGTCGTCGTGGAGGATGACGAGGCGCAGGAGGTCATCGATGTGATCTCCAGGGCCGCCCGCACCGGAGCCGTCGGTGATGGCAAGGTCTGGTCCACCCCGGTGGACGAGATCGTCCGGATCCGCACCGGAGAGAAGGGCTCGGCCGCCATCTGATCGAGCGGCACTGTCAGAGGGAGGGCGACGCGTCACGCGTCGCCCTCCCCTTGTGTTGTGGGGGTGCAGGTCAGGGGGCGACGAAGGGGAAGGCCACAAAGCGGGCCGCCAGCTGCGCGCGCACCGTGGCGCTGAGCTCGGTGAACTCCTCCGTCTCGAGCCTGCGTGCCCCGGGACGGCCGGCGCGGGCCCAGATGCCGCGGACCAGGCCGCCGGCCACGATCGACTTCTTGAACACCCCGTTGTTGCCGGGCACCAGTCGGTGGTGCTCCGCCCCGGTCAGGGCGAACAGGCGGTCCTGATATCCGAGCACGAACTCGTCGAAGCTCGGCAGCAGGAGCGGCGCAGACGCCCGGCGCCCCAGCGTCGCGGCCTCCTCCACCAGCCCTGGCCGCCAACGGCTGGCCTCCGGCCCTCCGGCCTCGCCCTCCAGGTCACCCGCGACGAGAGGCAGGGCCGAGCGGATCTCCGCGAGCCCCAACTTCGTCCACCACGCGAAATCCCGGACGGTGGCGGGACCGTGGCTGGTCAGGTAACGGCGCAGCAGCTCGCCGACTGCGGCGACCCGATCCCCGTTGAACCGCGACTCCAGCGACGACCCCGGGGGCAGCCAACGGGAGGCGAGGACGACATCCTGGTCCGCGCCGTTCCACGGCCCGTAGCAGAGCGTCCCGCCTGCGATGAGGTGGAACAGGAGGTGGTAGCCGCGGCCGCCCTTGGGCCTCAGCCCGTGGGCCTCCCAGCGCTCGAAGAGCGATGCCCTTGGCATCGGTCCGACGTCGAGCGCCTCGATCGCGAGGTCGCGCGCGCGGAGGATCTGGGCCTCGTCGAGTTCCAACTGGTGGCTGCGGGCCGAGGCGATGCGCAACGACGGACGGGCGCACAGCTCTGTGATCCAGGCCGAGTCCGCAGCGGGGAGGAGGAAGACGGTGCCCCGCATGGGGTACCCCCGCACCAGCCGTCCCGCAGTGACGTCCGACAGCACGGCCTCGATGCCCAGCGGCGTCCGGAGAGCGGCCGAGGCCAGCACCCCGGGCAGGTCCTGGCCCTGCATGGCGCCGAGCGCGGCCACCGCGTCGGCGGGCGTGCCGAACGGCCGCGTGATCAGGCCCTGCGCCACCAGGCGCAGCCGGCCGAGCCGTGCGTCAGGCGAGGTTCCGGGCGACAACGGCTGCCACCTCGCGGCCCGAGCGCACCGCACCCTCCAGGTACCCGTTGAAGCGCGTGGCGTACTCGGCTCCCGCCCAGTGCAGAACGCCTTCGGGTTCGGCGAGGACGGGCCCGTTCGTGGTCCAGACCCCCGGAGCGAAGTGCGCGCCGTGGCAACCGCCGGTGAGCCTCTCCGCGGACCAGTCCCGCTCGATGTAGGACAGCGGGAACGCGGCCACGTCACCGAACGTGCGCACCACCGAGTCTACGAAGGCCCGCTCGCGCAGCGTGACGGAGCGGCGCGACAGGCTGTCGGCGTCCGCGCCCTCGAAGAAGCCCATCAGGTGCCCGCGCTCGGAGTTGTCCGACGTGGTGTCGAAGGTGACCCGCACCGCGCCCTCGTCGGCGCTGGACTGGCCGGAGTAGCCCAGCTCGCGCCAGAAGGGGCGCGAGTAGATGAGGAAGGCCTTGATCACGTTGCCGGGGGCCACCTTGTCCGCGGCCTCCGCGCGCCACGCCGCAAGCGCCGGCTGGTGCGGCAGCGCGACGGCGAGCCTCGGCGGCAGGGTGGAGATCACCTGCCGGGCCTCCACCTGCTGGCCGTTGGCCAGCCTGAGCCTGGCTGAACGCTCACCGTGCTCCACCATGGTCACCTCGGCATCGAGCCGCACCACATCGCCCAGCCGAGCGGCCAGCGCCTCTGCCACCGCGGCCATGCCCCCCTGCACGCGCTGCTGGTGGAGTCCGCCGTTGCTGGCCAGCATGGATTCCAGGTCCGGCCCGGAGTTGACCTGGTGCAGGCCCTCGACGAGCGTGGCATCCTTCGGCATCGGCCCGAACGCCGCGGCGTATACCTCTCCGAAGCGCCGCTGCGCGCCATGGGTCCTCAGGTTGGTGGTGACCCACCGCCGGAGATCCTGCTTGAGCCAGACGTCGTTGGCCTTGCGCCAGGCCGGGTCGTCGCGGAGACGCTCGGCCAGGCGACGCAGCCGAAGAAGGCCCTGCCCGAGATCCGAGACCTCGAACGGGGTCAGCGCCGGGGTGTCCTCCTTCGACGGCACCTGAAGGGCCTGCCCGCGCAGGCGGACCACCAGGTTGCCGCGGGCGGGGAGGCCGATGGTCTCGAGGCCCAGAGAGTCGATGATCTCGACGAGCTCGTCGAAGCCGGGGCCGATCCACTGGCCGCCCAGCTCCACGTAGGAGCCGTCGCTCAGCACCTTGTTCTCGACGCGGCCGCCCACGCGGTTGCGCCCCTCGAGGACGGTGACGTTCAGCCCTCGGTCCGTGAGGTATTGCGCGGCGACCAGCCCTGCCAGGCCGGCCCCGATGATGGCGCAGTCGAACACGGTGTTCCTCCTTGACGTACCCCGGATCGGGGAAGCGATGACCAGCCTACAAGGCCCCCTCCAGCGGTGATGCGGGGAGTCTCCTAAGCCAGGGCGGTCGATCCGGCTGAATTGAGCCACGCGGCGAAGCCCTGATCTGCCGGCAGTGAAGCGTACAGGGTGGCCTGGTAGACGTGGTAGAGGTCCGGCTTGCCCTCCCAGGTGTGGGTCACCGGCACGAGGGCGCGGTCCAGCTCCGAATGCCAGCTGCCCCGCTCATGGTCCACGAAGTGCCGGTCAGCGAAGCGCCAGAACCGCTCGTACCACTCCTGGTACGAGACGTCTCCGGTGGCGAGCCACAGGTAGCGGGCCGCTCCGATGGCCTCGGCCACCTCCCAGAAGAACCGTTCCTCGACAACCGGCGTGCCATCCCAGTCAACGGTGTACACGAAGCCGCCCGGCTCGGCCCACGCATCGCGGACCGCGCCGTCGAACAGCGCCGCCGCGGCAGGCAGCAGCCAGGGCTCATCCACTCCCAGGCCCCGCAGCTGAAGCAGCAGCTTGGTCCACTCCAGCCAGTGTCCGGGCTGGGAACCGTAGGGCCGGAAGGCGTGCCGGGGATCGTCTGCGTTGTACTGGGGTAGCGGCTCCCATTCAGGGCTGAAGTGCTCGGGCAGCCGCCACGCACCCTCCTCCCGGCCGGCTGACTGAGCGGCGATGCGTCGCGCGATGGAAGCCGCCCGGGTGAGGTACGTGACCTCCCCGGTGGCCTCGTAGGCGGCCAGATACGCCTCCGTGAGGTGCATGTTGGCGTTCTGGCCCCGGTACTCGTCGAGGTGGGTGAAGGTGCGGTCGTAGCCCTCCACACAGATCCCGTCCTCCTCGCGCCAGAAGTGGCGGTCGATGACGGCCGAGACGGCGTCCAGAAGCGCGCGCCCTCGGCTGAAGCCGGCGGCGGTGGCCGAACTGGCCGCGAGCAGCAGCTGCGCGGTGCCGTAGAGCTCCTTGCGGTCCTGCGGATGGTCCCCGCCGACGACCGGCATCCAGCCGTCGAATTCGCGGTCCTTGCCTGGACCGTCGAAGTAGAAGTCCAGTCCGTGCTCCACCACCTCGCGGGCACCCTCGCGGCCCTCGAGGGCGGCGAGGGAGAAGACGTGCATCATCCGGGCGCCGATGAACAGCTGCGCGCCCATCTCCGGCATCGCCTGCCCCTGGGCGCCGATCCACGCGTAGCCGCCAGAGGGGAGCCGCACGTGGGGTTGGTAGAAGTCGAGCAGCCCTCGCCGGTGCTCGATCAGGAACCGGCGGTGGACCGGGTCATCGAAACGGAACTGATCGTCACCGAACAGGTGATCGCTCATGGGCGGGTCCTCTCTCATCGCTCCGCGAGCCAGCCCAGCTGGCGCCACGTCTGGACATCCTGGCCACCCTCATGGCCGCTGTGCGGGTACACCACCATCTCCTTGGGGCCGCCGTAGTGGTTGTGGGCGGCGAACACCGTCGACGGCGGGCAGATGGTGTCCGCCAGCGCCACCGAGAACAGCGCGGGGCACTGCGCACGCCGGGCGAACGAGACGCCGTCGAAGTGCGACAGGGTCCCCCACACCGCGTCCTCGAGGTGAGGGGCTGCGCGGATGAACCGAGCGATGTCCGAGAAGGGAGCGTCGTCGGTGAGCCCCACAGCCCTGCGGACGTGGCACATGAACGCCACATCAGGCATCGCCCCCGCGAGGTCGATCCCCACCGAGGGCGCCAGGCCCGCCGCCGCGAGCGTGAGGTAGCCGCCCTGCGAGACGCCAGCGACCACCAGTCGTGAGGGGTCCACGAGCCGATGCCCCGCCGCCACCTGGAGGAGGCGCACCGCGTCGGTGATGAGCCGACGGTAGTAGTAGGTCTCGCGCGACGCGATGCCCTTGGTCATGGGTCCCGGGGGGCCGAACTCTCCCGCGTCCTCATGGGGGTCCGGCGTGCGCTCGAACACGCTGGCGGCATGCCAGCCCTGTCCGCGGTTGTCCAGATCGAACTGCGCGTATCCGGCCACCGCGTACACGGGCGCCAGCGGCATCCCCCGGGAGACCGAGTAGCCGTGGTAGCGCACGACGGCGGGGAGTGGCCCGGTGGCTCCTGCCGGCACGTGCAGCCACGCTTTGACGGGGGCGCCGCCGTGGCCGGTGAAGGTGAGATCGTAGGTGTCGACGAGCGCCTGCCTGTTGTCCAGCAGGGCTTCCTCCAGCACCGCCGGCGGCTCGTCGGCGGCCAGGGTGGCTGCCCAGAAGGAGTCGAAGGTGGGCGATTCCGCGATGTCCGGGCGGTAGGTACGCAGGACGTCGAGCGGGAGGTCGTACTGGGCCATGGGGAGACTCTATCCATCCCGTCGGCGGGCTGCTTCGGTGCGGCTCGCGTGCCTGTGAGGAGCACGAAGGCCCCGATCCGTGGATCAGGGCCAGGCGCTGGAGCCGCCCACGGGAGTCGAACCCGTGACCTACGCTTTACGAGAGCGTCGCTCTACCAACTGAGCTAGGGCGGCGGCAAGCTGGAACTATACCGGCGTCCACGCCCGCGGGCAAAGCGCCAGAGCGGGTCAGGAGCAGGTCTTCCCGTCCTCGGGCGCCACACCGTCGTAGAGGAAAGCGTCCACCTCCGCCGCGATGCAGGCGTTGTCCCCCGTGACGGCCCCGTGACCGGCCCCGTCGAGGGTCAGCAGCGTTCCGGATTCCAGCTGCTCCGCCATCGACTGGGCCTGTTCGTAGGGAGTGGCGGAGTCCCCTGTGGTGCCCACCACGAGGATGGGGGGCGCGCCGGGGGCGGTGATCCTGATCTGGGGCGCCGACTCGGCCGTCCACAGCTGGCAGGTGTAGCCCATCCCCATGTGGGGCGCCATGAGGGGGGCCTCGTCGAAGGTGTCGCGCCACTCCTGCGGCACAGGGGCGATGCCCTCGTCCGCGGCGTCCGCGCACGCCATGGCAGGGAACGCGTAGGCGATGGTCTCATAGCCGGCGGGCCCACGCCCGTTGAGGAGGTCCGCCGAGTACAGCAGCGCCTCCCCGTCTCCCGCTATGGCGTTGGCGATCACCTGGTCCAGGCTTCGGTACGCCTCCTCGTCCTCGTAGAGATACAAGGCGATGCCGGTGGCCGCCATCGTCTGCGTGAGGATGCGCCCCTCCACCTGGAGCGGCGCCGAGTCCAGGCCCGTGAGGAAGTCGTCGATGCCGTCTGTGATCTCGGCCTGGTCGTCTCCGAGGCTGCAGAGGTCCGATCCGGCGCACCACTGCGTGAAGTTGCCCATCGCACGCTCGAAGCCCTCGGTTTGGGGGATGTCCCCCTCGCCGGTGATGTCCACCGCCGCGTCGAGCACCAGCCTGCCGACCGAGCCCGGGAACAGCTGCGCGTACATCGCGCCCACATACGTGCCGTAGGAGACCCCGACGTAGTTGAGCTTCTCGGCGCCCAGGAGGTGACGCAGGAGGTCCAGGTCCCGCACGACGTCGATGGTGCTGATGTGGTCCAGCAACTCCCCTGAGCTGTCCCTGCACTGCTGGGCGAAGTCCTCGGCACCCTGCTGCAGCGCGAGATCCTCGGCCTCGTCGTCTGGGCTGGCGTCGAGTTCCATGATCTCGTCGGTCTGTTCAAGCGTGCCGCAGACCACCGAGGTTGACTCGCCTGTGCCCCGGGGATCCCAGCCGATGGTGTCGAAGTTGGTCCATCTCCCCGCCAGGCGCTGCGCCAGATCCTGGCCGCCGAAGCCTGGGCCGCCGGGATTGACGAAGAGGGGGCCCCGGGAGGAGTCACCGTCGACCACCCGGCGGACCGCGATCTCGATGGCCTCCCCCGCCGGGTCCTCCCATTCCAGGGGCACCTGCACGGTGGCGCACTGCCCGCCGGAGCCGTCGTCGCACAGCGCCCAGTCCACCACCTGGCTGGCGTACGCCTGGAGGTCCCCGGCTGAGGGCAGGAAATCCACCGACGGTTGCCCCGTTGGCTCGTAGTCGAGGAGTCTGTCCTCGTTCTGCCCGGCCTTGGCCGGGAATGTCTCATGCTCCGCGATGGGCCGCTCCGGCACACCCGGCATCCGTGCACCGGGCTCCACCGCCGACGGCGTTGCGGGCCCTGGAGTGTTGGGCGAGGCAGGCTCATCCCGGTTGGTGCCCCCCACGAAACCGCCCATGAACAGGGTGGCCACCAGGGCCAGGGCGATCATCCCGAGCACCGCCTGGACGAGGTTGACTCTCCTACTCATCCGCACCCTTCCCGGCCGACCCCTCAGCAAAGGCGCTGCGCCCACGCGCCGTCGAACATACCGACTCCAGCGGGCAGCGCACGATCTCGCCGCCGCCGTGGCGCACAGTGACCATCTGCTCGGTGACGCTGTGTCCTGTGACAACTCCGGGCTCCCCGTCGACGCTCACCTGCTCCCCGACTGCAGGCGCGCGCTGGATGAAATCCACATACAGCGGGTGTTCGTACTTCAGGCAACACATCAGCCGACCACAGGCGCCCGAGATCTGCAGGGGGTTGGGCGGCAGGCCCTGCACGCGGGCAAGTCGCATCGACACCGGCTCGAAGTCCGTGAGGAAGGTGGTGCAGCAGAACTCCCGGCCGCAACTGCCCACCCCACCGATCAGCCGGGCGGCATCCCGGGCACCCACCTGCCGCAGGTCGATCCGAGCATCCAGGGCCCGCGCAAGGTCCCCCAGGAGGTTTCGGAAGTCCACCCGGTGGGGTGCCGTGTAGTACACCGCGACAATGCGGTCGAAATCAGGCGAACGGTCCAGGAAGTCGACACCCACCACCTTCATCGGCAGCCGGTGCTTCGCGATCAGCGACTTGGCGATGCCTGCCGCTTCTGTGCGGATCCGCCGGTTCGCCCGGTCACGATCAAGGTCCGACGCGGTGGCGGGGCCTGGGCAGACGGGAAGCCCTTCGAAGCCTTCCGCCACGGATTCCGGTGCCCAGACGCACTGGGCCACCTCCTCGCCGTCGGGCGTGGGGAAGCGGACCCAGTCTCCCACCGCGTAGTGACGGTCCCCAGGGTCGAGGTAGTGCAGTTGGCCGTACCGCTCGAAGGCGACAGCCATCACCCGTGCCATGCCCACAGCCTAGTGACCGGCCCAAGCGCTCGGGCGGTGGCCTCCGGCTCCCGGCACAGCGGTCAGTGCTTCGCCTCCCGCGCGGTCTCCCTTGCCTTGACGAACGCACCGTCGATGCCCCAACGCCCGCCCCCCAGGGAGAGGAAGAGGATGCCGACGGCGGCCAGGAGGAGGTCGTGGTCCCCGAGGAACCCTTCCATGCCGGCGACGAAGGGGCTGAACTGGCCCCAGCGGATGAACGCCAACGACCCCACGGCCACCACCGCCAACAGAAGGCCCGCCACCCGCACGGCAAGCCCGATGACGAGCAGTACAGCGAGCACGGCGAGCCCGAATCCGATGATCCACGCCACCAGCCGCGGCTCCGGGATCAGGGTTGCGCCGAGGAACTCGGCGGTGGCGTCGATGTCGCTGAGCACCTGGTAGCCCACGACTCCGAGGATCGCGGCGGTGACGAGCCGGAGCACGAAGAGACCGAAGCTGCCGAAGTGGCCGACGCCGCGGCGGCGGAGCGGGCTCGGGTCCCGGACAGCGTTGGCCTCCGAGGTCTGGACCAGCCCCAGGCGTTGGTTGCGGGCCTCCTTGTCCGCCCTCAACTGGTGCGCCTGGCGCTCCTCCTCCGCGAGCTCATCGTCGTAGCTCTGGCGCTGTGAGCCGTCGATCACCCGGGTCTCGTCGGCCCGGTCGCGGTCTGCGCGGTACAGCCCGGCGAGCGTGGCGGCGCCCGCCACGGCTGGGGCAGCTCCAGGAGCGGCGCTCGCCGTCCCGGCGGCCCCGGCGGCCGCGAGCACTGGCATGGCCCGCGTCGACTCGGAGTCGTCCTCGCTCAGGGGTTCGCGATCCACCGGGCGGCCGAAGGAACCCACGGCCACCGGCTCCTCCTCGACGACGGGCTCATCCTCGACGACGGGTTCCTCGACCGCTGCCTCATCCTCAACGACCAGCTCATCCTCGACGACGGGCTCCTCGGCTGCTGCCTCATGGTCGACGACCGGTTCCTCATTGACGACGGGCTCCTGGTCAGCCACCTCATCATCGGCGACGGGCTGATCCGGGGAGTCCGCATCGACCTCGTCGGCCGCCCACTCGTCCTCGAGACGCTGGTCTGCACCGTCACCCGCGGGGACATCCCCAGACACCGGCTCCTCCGCCTGCCACTCCTCTTCCGGCTGCTGGTCCGCCTCGACCGCCGGCGGCTCCTCCTGGGCGGGCTCAACAGCCACGCTGTCATCGTCCGCGTCGGTGCCGGTCACGGGCGGCTCGTCCTGCTCAACCTCCGCGGCCGGCTGGACCGGCGCGGGGGGAACGGGCACGGTCTGCTCCGAGGCGTAGTCATCCCACTCAGCTGGTTCCACCGGCACGCCGTACTCGTCCTGCTCGGCCGTCCATTCCTCGTCGCGAGGCGTGCTTTCCTGGACCCAATCGTTGTTGGACATGAGTTCCCCTATCCGTGGGCAGTCGTGCTGTTCATCTTGGCACCAGTACCGCACCGCAGTCCGGGTGACACGCCCGCGAGGTCAGGTCCGGGCAGCGAGCGAGAGGCTGATCAGGAGCGCCTCCAGCGCGAGCAGGGGCGCCACGTTGCCCTCCAACGCCGTGCGCGCCTGCAGGAGGGCGTCCAGGGCGCGGACCGTCTGCTCCGGGGTGGAGCGGCGCGCCACCGGCTCGATCTCGTCCGCCAGATCCGCGTTGACCAGTGGAACCTCAGGGGCCGTCTGACGCACCAGGACGTCCCGGTAGTAGCCGGTCAGCTCGGTGAGCACACGATCCAGGGCGTCCCGCTGCAGCCGCTTCCCTCGCGCCTTCTGCTGGTCCTCGAGTTCCCGCACCGCGGCCTGCGCGTTGCGCGGCTTGGCGCCGCGACCGCCGAGGCCCAGCATCTCCTGCAGCGAGGTCAGCTCCTTGGCGTCCAGCTCACCGGTGACCGCCGCCGCCTCTTCCGCGCTGGAGGACACCAGGTTCTCGGCCGCGGTGAGGCACGCGGTGACGGAGTTGAGCTTCCCGGGCAGGGAGAGGATTTCGCGGCGCCTGATCCGCGCCGACTCCGAACGCGCCAAGACACGCGCGCGGCCGACGTGCCCCTGCGCGGCCCGGGCCGCGTGCGCCGCCAGCGCCGGGGAGATGGCGTCGCGGGCCACCAGCAGCTCCGCCACCGCGTCGTCGCTGGGGGTCACCAGCTTGATGCCCCTGCACCGCGAACGAATGGTGATGATGACGTCGTCCGCGCTGGGCGCGCACAACAGCCACACCGTCTTCGGCGCCGGCTCCTCCAGCCCCTTGAGGAGGGCGTCGGCGCCCCGCTCGGTGATCCGGTCCGCGTCCTCCACCACGACGATCTGGTATCGGTTCTTCACCGGGGCCATGCTCGATCGGCCCACCAGCGCGCGCACCTCGTCGACCCCGATGGAGAGTTGCTCGGTCCGCAGCAGGGTGACGTCCGGATGCGCCCCCGACAGCGTGGTGCGGCACTCCTGGCAGTGCCCGCAGCCGCCGTCGGGGCATTGCAGGGCCGCGGCGAACGCCTTGGCGGCGTTGGATCTGCCGGATCCGGGGGGCCCCACGAAGAGCCATGCGTGGCTCATGGCGTGGCTACGCCCCTCAACGGCGCGACGGAGGGTGGCGACGGCTCGCTCCTGCCCGATCAGTTCAGAGAACACCTCGCCCATGGCGCCATCCTGCCATGGCCCGCAGACGGTTCGCTCAGGCGAACCCGAGCAGGGCGCCGACGCGTGCCGCGATGGCGCTCGCCAGCTCGTCGCGCGTGGCCCTGGCATCGAGCACGAGGTAGCGATCCGGATTCTCAGCGGCCAGATCGAGGAAGAAGTGGCGGGCGCGGCGGTGAAGGGCGATCCCCGCCCCTTCGAGGCGGTCCTTCTCGGACAGCCCCTCCACAGCATCCGAGGGGTCCGCGTCCAGCAGGACAGTCAGGTGCGGCCTCAATCCGTCGACGGCCCACCATGCGATTCGTGCCACATCCTCGATGTCCAGGGCCCGACCAGCCCCCTGGTAGGCGATCATCGAGTCCACGTAGCGGTCACACACCACCGTCTCACCCCGCTCCAGCGCGGGTGCGATCAGCTCGTGCACGTGTTGGGCCTTGTCCGCCGCATACATCAGCGCCTCCGCGCGGGCGTCCACATGGCCCATGGCCGGGTCCAGCACCAGGCGGCGGAGCTCGTTGCCCACCTTGGTCCCGCCGGGCTGGCGGGTCGTCAGGTGCGGCGCATCCCTCTGCGTCAGCCAGTCCGACAGGCGTTCCACCTGGGTGGACTTGCCCACCGCGTCGCCGCCCTCGAAGACGATGAACGCGCCCGTCACCGCTTCTTCGCCTGCTTCTTCTTGGCTCGCAGCATCAGCTTCCGGGCCTCCTCGACGCGCGCCGGCCAGCGCTCGATGAACGCCTCGCGTTGCGCCTTCAACAGGGCACGCTTGCGTTCGGCGTCTCGGCCGAGGGCGAACGCCTGCGCCGCGCTCAACCCGTCGAGCGCGGGATCCCCCGCGAACGTGCCGAGTGCGCACCCACGCAGCTCCTGCGTCACGTCCGAAAGCCGGCGCAGAATGCGGGTCACCACCTTGGGAAACAGGGGGGCAGCCACCCCCACGACCACTTCGAGCTGCTCGGCGGCACGCAACGCTCCCTGCCACTGGTCATCCGGAGAGTCCGCTGTGAGTGAGCGGCACCGGTCGGCCAGGATGAGGGTGGCCTGCTCGGCGCGATGGTACAGCTGCTCACCCGCCTGCTTGTGCGCCAGGTCCCCCAGCCTGGGCGCCCGGACGGCCCCCACCAGGGCGTCGATGACATCCAGCAGCGGGCTCTCGGCCTCCGCCGGCGACGAGTACGGTAGTCCGGCGAGCGAGCGCTCCGTGGCCTCTCGCCACGAGGGCTCGAGCACCGGGGCCAGCCCCCGGAGGTCGCGCCCGAACGCCCAGAGGCGGGCGTTGAGATCGCCCAGGTCCTCCAAAGAGGAGGCTCGGCGCACGAGATCCGCCCGCACAATGCCCTGGAGATGCTCGGCGAAAAGCGAGCTGACGTACTCCTCCAGGGACGGATCAGGGCGTGACTCGCGCGGCCGCGGGAAGCTCGTCAGCCCCGTTGCGGGCGCGCCCAGCCGCTGCGCGACGGTGGGGTACTCGTCCACGACGGTGGCGTTGACCGCCATCGCCGCGCTGATGAGGAACTCTCGCTGCTGACCGGTCAGATGCTCAGTCGGGGTGATGGTGATCTCGCGGTAGCGGGCGGTGGTGATGCCGCTGCGCCGGATTCTCACCCGCTCGTCCCGGACGACGGCGGCGACCTGGCCCTCGCTGGTGCGCAGCGCCCAC
>DATITN010000064.1:0-2389 GCA_035467795.1 Arachnia sp.
GTGGGCTGCTTCCAAGGGCTTGACGCGGTCGGGCGTCTGGACATGGGCGAGGGTGTGACGGCTCTAGCCAACCCGGGTGCAACCTTGCTGATGCTGGCTTTTGGGCCCACACTCCTCCACCGCCTGACGGAGGGTGTGACCCGCGAACAAGTCATCACAGCCTTCCCGGCGTGGCGACCGCTCTCAACCGAGCCCGCAGACACGCGCGGCCTCGAGTGGCCATTGGACCGCTCCCACCGCACTTGGTATCGCTTCCGCATGGCGTGACTGAAGAACTGTGTGCACGATCACCAGCGCCCCGTAGGCGCCGGGGTAATCTCACGTGCGTGCTCGACAATGCCGAGAAGGATGGGTCTACGGCGTTCGACCGCTACGTCGTTCACGAGATCCCTCTCCTCTACCGAGTGGCAGTGCGTGAGGCCTCCGGTGCCGGTGTCCGCGGCGATGTGACCTGCGCCTCCGTCAGCCCGGAATTCAGCTGCACGTGTCTCGGGTTTGGGTCACATCGACGTTCCTCACCCTGGAAAGAGAGCGTGCCGTCATGCGCAGTCGAGTGTTGTACGTCGACGGATGCCCCAACAGGGAACTCCTTGACCAGCGGCTCGCTGCTCTCGCTGCTGGTGTGGGATTCGAGGTCGAGCACACCCTCATCGAGACGTACGAGGCGCGCAGGCTCGGGTTCCCGGCATCACCCAGCCTGCTGATCGATGGGCAGGCTGCGCGCCATGATGCGGGGGATGGAATCCCCCGCCGCGTGGTGGGGTTTACGCATATGTCTCGATCTATTGAGAGGTGGTCATGGAGACCTACGACATCGCGGTTCTGGGTATGGGACCGGGCGGGGAACACGTGGCGGAGGCGCTGACGGATCACGGGCTGGCCGTCCTGGGCGTGGACCGCCTGCTCGTGGGCGGGGAGTGCCCCTATTGGGGGTGTATCCCGTCCAAGATGATGGTGCGTGCGGCGCAACTTCTCGCCGAGGCGCGGCGGGTGCCCGATTTCGCGGGTAGCACTGGTGAGGTCAGGTCCGACTGGTCAGTCGTTGCGCGTCGGATCCGTGAGGAGGCGACGGATTCCTGGGATGACCGGGTTGCCGTCGAGCGCTTCACCGGCAAAGGGGGCACATTCGTGCGGGGAACCGGCCGGTTGACCGGCCCGGGCCGCATCGATGTCGACGGGGTGCGGTTTGCATTGACCCGCGGCGTGATTGTGGCGACGGGAGCGTCGGCGTCCATTCCGCCGATCGAGGGCCTGGATTCGGTCCCGTTCTGGACGAACCGCGATGTCGTGGAGGCCGAAGAGCTTCCATCGTCGATCGTTGTGCTGGGCGGCGGCGCCATCGGGAGCGAACTGTCGCAGGTGCTCGCCCGCTTCGGGGTGCGGGTCACCATCGTTGAGGCGGCGGATCACCTGCTCGGGATGGAGGAGCCAGAGGCGGGTGAGGCACTCAGGGAGGCCCTCGAGGCCGACGGTGTGACCGTGAACCTCGGGGTCCGGGCCCGCCGCGTGGAGCGCGACGGCGACGGCGTCGCCGTCATCATCGACCCAGGGCGGGTGGTGAAGGCGGAGCGACTGCTCGTCGCCACAGGGCGCCGCGCGAACCCTGCCGAGGCAGGCCTTGAGAGCGTCGGCGTGCCCGCCGACGCACGATTCGCACCGATCGATGATCACTGCCGCATCACCGACGGGGTATGGGCCCTGGGCGACGTCACAGGCAAGGGGGCCTTCACACACGTCTCGATGTACCAGGCCGACATCGTGATCCGTGACGTGCTCGGACTCGACGGGCCTCCGGCCTCGTACCACGCGCTGCCGCGGGTCACGTTCACCGATCCGGAGGTCGGGGCGGTGGGCCTCACCGAACGGCAGGCCCGTCAGGCCTACGCCAACGTCCGAGTCGGGAGCATCGCGATGTCCTCGACCACCCGAGGCTGGATCCATGGGGGCAGCGGCGTCATCAAGGTCGTCGAGGACGCTGACACCGGGGTCCTGGTGGGAGCCACGGCAGTCGGGCCGACCGGAGGAGAGATCCTCGGAGCGCTCGCGGTGGCGGTCCACGCTCGGGTTCCCGTCGATGTGATGCGCTCCATGATCTATGCCTATCCCACGTTCCACCGGGGCATCGAGGCTGCCCTTCAGTCGCTCCGCTGAGCTGCGGAGTCCGGTCAAGCCGACGGCGGGGGAGGCGATGACACGATCCCACTGCCGTGAGGTGGGCCGATTCCTCCAGCAATGGCTGGATGGCGAGGCGGGTCCCGCAGAGTCCAGCCTGGCTGTGGAACACCTCGACTGATGCCGGGGCTGTGGCGTCGAGGCCGACACCCACCTCGCCCTCCGAGCCGCACTCGCCGCCCTGGGACCCGCATCCATAAGCGGAGATGGGGAGCGG
>DATITN010000065.1:0-2318 GCA_035467795.1 Arachnia sp.
TAGTGTGCGACGGTACGGTGACCCGCGCCGTCACCCTCACCCAGAGGAACCTTGAATGACCCTCGATCTCAGTGGCGAAGAGGGGGCTCCGGCCTCAGCGGCGCCCCGTGTCGGCATCGACATGTTCGTGCCGGATCCCCAGCTGGTGGCTCCGCCGCGGGCGACGCTGGCTCTCGTCCAGCCCGAGTCCCAGCGGGCGCAGATGCTGAGCAGTGCTCTGGCTGACAGCTACGACGTCGCCGCGGTGACTGACGTCGAGGGCGCCATGGACATTCTGCTGGCCAATCCCCCGGAGATCATCCTGGCGGATCTTGCAGCCTGGTCCGCCGGCCTGGACTTCCTTCGCGCCCTCCGGGCGGAGCCGGCGCTGGCGGGGAGTGCGGTGGTCCTTCTCGATGCCCCGTATGAGGAGTCGGGTGAGGTCGCCGTGGATCTTCCGCAGCTGCGGATCCGCCTGGCGGCTGCGCTGGCCAGGGCCCGACAGCGCTCCTTGGACGCGGCGTGGCGGCGCGCGCTCCTCTCCTCGCTGCACGACGGCGTGCTGATCTTCGACGCGGCGGGCGTTGTGATGGACATGAACCCCGCGTTCGCTCAGTTGTTCGGGTACACGATGGCCGACGGGCCCTTCCGGCCTCCCTACCCGTGGTGGCCGAGCGAGGATGAGGACGCGGAGCAGAGGGCGGCGATCGCCGAGCGCCATCGTGGGGCCCGGGAAGGGTCGTCAGGGACGATGGAGGCCCTGTACTACGACTGTGAACGTCGACCCTTCTGGGTCTCTGTGACGGACGCATCAGTCAAGGATCCTGAGACCGGCCTCACGGCGACGATCCGGTCGGTCCGCGACATCACGCGTCAGAAGAAGGCCGAGAGCCGCCGCGCCGCCGCCGCCCAGGTCAGCGCGAGCTTTGCGGGTGAGGACGACATCGCGACCCTGCTGGGGCTGTCCACCCATGGCTTCGAGTTGCTGTTCGCGGGACGCTGCACCATCCAGATCGACCTGGGAGGCCCGGTCCTGTTCCACGGTGGGTCGACGGTGTCGGCCGACGAGCTGCCCCCGGAGGTCCTTGCCGGCATCGGTGGACGTCCGAGCGCCGACAGCATCAGCCTGCGGCCCGGCATCCTGCTCGTCCCGCAGACGAGCCTCGCCGACTGCCGGGCGTGGATCCAGTTCCCGCGGCCCCGGCAGGTCGGGCCCGACGAGATGATCGTGGCGGACCTTCTGGCGCAGGCCTTCGCCCTGGCCGTCGATCGCCTCATTCTGGCGCAGCAGAGCGCCGACAGGCAGGAGCACATGGCCCGCGGGATCGAGAGCCACCGCCTGATCGGTCAGGCGGTGGGCATTCTCGTCGAGCGGCACAGGCTGACACCGACTGACGCCTTCGAACGGCTCAAGCGCGCCAGCCAGGACCGAAACCTCAAGCTCCGCGCCGTGGCGGAGCTCGTCATCGAGACGGGCGCGGATCCGGAGACGCTTTAGGCGCCGCCGCCGGCCGCCGCCGTGGCGTTGGCTTCGGTCTCGGCATCCTTGGGGAGCAACTTCGGGAGGGGCGAGAGGACGTGTCGCTCGGCGTAGTACATGTCACGCATTGTCGCGAAGAACAACGCGGCCAGATCCTTTCAGCCGTGTGTCTGTTCCTTGTCCGGCGGCATGGGAATGTGCTCCACGCTCATCCGATCGGCTCCACTGTCAAGGGGTGAACCGTCGGAGAATGTGGCCCTGGATCGAGTTGTTTAGGTTCGGCGGAAGTGGGTACGTAATACGGCTGAGCCGTCTCTCGTGGCAGGTAAACAACCTGCTTTGCCGGGTGATTCGCTTTGAGGGATTCATGTTTAGACATTGTGTTTGTGGGTAAGGAACGTGCAGGAGAGCACAAGCTCTCGCATGACCGAAAACGTAATGGAGGATCACCATGGCGTACCCGAATGAGACACCCACGGGTGGGCAGAGCGAGTACGGCGCAACTGTGGCGCCGCCCAACATGCCAGGACAGTCCGGTGCAACCGACTGGACCGGGTCTTCCGCCGATCAGAGGGCTACCGACCAGGCCAAGGAGGTCGCCTCCCATACCGGTGACCGGGCCAAGGATGTCGCGGCCACGGCCCAGGACGAAGCGAAGGCCGTCACCGACACCGCCAAGGATGCGGGTGGCCACGTCGTCGAAACCGCCAAGCAGGAAGCCGCTGAGGTCATTGATGAGGCCAAGGCGCAGGGTCGCCGGCTTCTCGACGAATCGATGTACGAACTCCGGGCCCAGGCCGGGACCGGTCAGCAGATGGTCGCGGAGTTGGCCCGCTCGTTGAGCGGAGAGCTCAGGTCC
>DATITN010000066.1:0-1951 GCA_035467795.1 Arachnia sp.
CCCTCAACCGGCCCGTCACCACGCGCGCGGTCACCAACAGCACCGTCGGCCAGGGCCAGCAGGACGTGGTGGTCACGGCGGCCATCCAGACCAACGCGGCCATCAACCCCGGCAACTCGGGCGGCGCGCTGGTCAACGCCGCGGGCGAACTGGTGGGCATCACCTCCTCCATCGCCTCCCTGGCCTCCTCAAGCGACAGCGCCGGCAACATCGGCATCGGCTTCGCCATCGGCGCGGACCAGGTGCAGTACGTGGCCGAGCAGCTGATCGCCAACGGCGTCGCCGAGCACCCGCAGATCGGGGTCAGCGCCGGAGACATCAACACCACCGGCCGGATGGGTGCGGCCATCGCCGAGGTGGTGCCCGGATCGCCGGCTGAGGCGGTGGGGATGCAGGTGGGTGATCTCGTCACCGCCGTCAACGGCAATCCCGTCACGTCGACTGAGTCGCTGGTGGCGCTTGTGCGCGCCGGCCGGGTCGGCCGCGACATGACACTCACCGTGCTGCGCGACGACGAGGAACTGGAGATCGTCGTCACCCCCATCGCCGCCGCCCGATGAGCGGCCTCGTGCTCAGGGCCGTCCCACCGTCGGCCGCCGCGCCGATGCCGGCCGGCTCCCCCGGATAGCCTGGCCCCATGGAGATTCGCGTCACGCTGGCCGCCATGGGGCCCATTCCGGAGTCGCTCGTCGCGCTCGTGCCCACCACCGGTCACGTCATCAGCGATGAGACCCACTACGGACAGCGGATCAGCATGTTCACCGAACACGAGGATCCGGCGGCGCTGCGCAGGGCCCTCCGTGCGGTGGCAGGCCCGGTGGCCGTCGGGGTGGTGACCGGGCCGCTGGCCCGGGTCCCCGCCAGGCTGCTGCTCATGGACGTGGACTCCACCCTCACCACCACCGAGGCCATCGATCTGCTGGCCGAGCACGCCGGGGTAGGCCCGCGGGTGGCGGAGATCACCGAGCGGGCGATGCGCGGCGAACTGGACTTCGCCCAGTCCCTCGAGGAGCGCGTCGCCACCCTCAGAGGGCTTCCCACCAGCATCTTCACCGCTGTCGGCGAGGCGATGACGCTCTCCAACGGGGCGGCCGAGCTGATCGCCGCGGCGCACGGCTGCGGCGCCAAGGTGGGCGTGACCTCCGGCGGCTTCAGCCAGCTCGTCGCCCCGCTCGCCGAGCGCCTGGGGCTGGACTTCTTCAACTCCAACACCCTCGAGACCGAGCTCGTCGACGGCGAGGAGCGGCTGACCGGCCGCGTGACCGGCCCCATCGTCGATCGGGATCAGAAGGCGCGCGATCTCCTCCGCTTCGCCCACGCGGAGGGCGTGGACGCCGCCCTCACGGTGGCGGTGGGCGACGGCGCCAACGATCTGGGAATGTTCGACGCCGCCGGTCTGTCCATCGCCTACTGCGCCAAGCCTGTGACCGCCGCGCACGCCGACGTGGCCATCAACTTCCCCCGCCTCGACGCGGTGGCCGCGTTCGCCTTCAAGAGCGCACCTCTGGCCTAGTGTCTCGTGCCAGAGGTTCGTTGATGGGTGCCGGTGTCCCAGCGGATGGATCGCAAGGTCGACGAGCGAAGTAGCAACTGGTCGTTCGTCGAGCGAGGAGAACGCAGCGAGGCGCCGCTGGGGCGCCGTCAATCGCAGCGAACTTCTGGCGCGGGGCGCTAACTGTTCCAGCGGACGATCGCGGGCGAGTCCTTCTCCCAGCCCAGCACGCTCAGCGATCCCGTCAGCAACGGGAAGCTGGCGGCCAACTTCACCGGCGCGCCCAGCCACAGCATGGAAAGCACCCGCAGCGCATGTCCGTGGCCGAAGATCAGGACCCTCTCCTCGCCGGCCGCGCGGGCTCGGTCGATCGCCCGGCCCAGCCGCTCCACCACGTGCTCCTTCGTCTCCCCCTCCGGGAATCCCTCCCGCTCGATGCCCGGGGCGCCGTGGGTCCAG
>DATITN010000067.1:0-4114 GCA_035467795.1 Arachnia sp.
CTGCGCTGACGAGCCTGACGATGCTCCGGACGGCGCTCGTCGACTTCACGATGACCTTCCCGTGCCGCGCGACGAAGGCGCGGGCGGCCTCCGGGTCGGTGGTGAGCAGGCCGGTCGGGACATCAAACCCGGCCGCTCGGATGACGAGCGCCTGAGCCGGCTTCGAGAGGTTGGAGGCCGAGGGGCCGCGCCGGTTCACCACCCGGACCGACGGCGGCGCTAGCTCTGCCCACTCGCGCAACGTGGCGGCGAGAAAGGGGTCCTTGGCGCCGTGAACGCGCAGATACACCCCCGTCAGGGACTCCCGATCGATCTCCGTCGACCGCACCACCAGGCGCTCGCCGCGGAGGTCGACATCGCCGCCGGAGAGGTCGGCGAAGACGCCCCGCAGGCCCAGCTCCTCGACTGCCGCCCACGCCGCGGCCAGCGGCGGATCGTCGGGGCGGCCGGCGACGACGATCATGCGGCGCGTCTCGCCCGGTCGGCGGCGGCGATGGCGGCCGCGGCCTCGGGGGTTGCGTCGGCGAGCGCAGGCAGCGGCGCTACGGCGCACAAGTCGTCGCTGTCCGGCGCGAAGAAGGCGCGCATCCACGGCAGACCGGCCCAACGGGCCATGGCCGTGGCCGCGCGCCGCAGCGAGGGCGACGCCACGCCCGTGACGACGCCGTCGGTGACGGCCACCTCACGGTAGCCACCCCCGGGCGCCGGCCGGGCCACCGCCACCGGCACCCCACCGACGGCCGCCCACACCGCCGTCGGATGATCCGGCCCCGCCAGCGACAAGGCGCCGAGGGGGACGAACAGCCTGTCGCTGACGGAGTCCAACCAGAAGCGGAGGAAGGCCGACATCTCCGAGGCCACGTAGTCGGCGTCCTCCTCCCGGATCCAGAGCAACTCTCCTGGGAAGACGTCGTCGAGGAGGCTGACCACCAACCCCACCGACGACGCGGCTACGGGCTCGCCCCCGACGACCAGCCTGTCGGTCCCATCGCCCGGCTGACCATGCCGCTGACCGGGGGGCGACGTGAGTGCCCAGCCCCGCCGGGACAGGTCCCGGGGGGTGAGGACGCCGACCCGCTCGCCCGTCAGCTGCGCTACCTTCCGGGCGAGCGGCTGGACCCACGGGTCCGCCTGGTGTGCGAGGAGGACGATCATCGGCCTAATCCAGGTCTGGCCGGGATTCCAGGTCGATGAACGCGGCGCCGATCCGGTTGACGGAGTGCTCGAGCTGCTCGAGGCGCAGCTGGAGTTCGTGCACGATCGGGTCTCGCAGGTCGTCGGGTCGGAAGTCCGGGACCTCGCGCCCGGTCCGCTTGATCTCGTCGATCTCGACCTTCATCTTGTCGAACTCCCGGATCTTCTTGAACCAGTCGAACTCGTCGGTGAACCGCTTGAGGTCGATCTCCTTCCGGATGGGCTTGATGTCGTCTTCCCACTTGATCTTGACGATCTTGACGGACTGGATGGCCTTGAGGACGTCGATTCGCCCGTAGCCCATCTGGTTGTTCCAGGTGCCGTTTCCGTACCCGGGGGTGGTGGCGTACGCCACGGTGCCCACCTTGGCCGCCGTCGTCTCGATGATGTTGCGGACCGCGACGTTGGTCAGTGACGGCTTCCGCGAGATCAGCAGCGCGGCCAGTCCGGCCACGTGCGGGGTTGCCGCGGAGGTGCCGTTGAAGGTCATCGTGTAGTCGTTGTTGGTGTAGCCGTTGGCCCCCGTGCGGTCCGAGGCCGGGCAGAGGACGCCCGGCGCCACCACGGAGATCTGCGGCCCGAAGTTGGATCCCCAGCCCTCCCCGTCGGGGCTGGTGGGCGACTTACGGTTGTCGGCCTGGTCCGAGGCGCCCACGGCGATGACCAGTGGGTTGGTGGCCGGGTAGGTGATGCCGTTGGCGGTGTTGTGATTGTGCGTCGCCACGCACATGACCAGGCCGGCGGCGTGCGCCTCCGCGATTGCGGGGTCGATGATGGCGGGGTCCCAGGCATTCCAGCCGAAGCTCATCGAGATCACCCTGGCGCCCTGGTTGCGGGCGTACCGGATGCCGGCCGCCACCTCGGTGTCGGACCAGGTGGAGAAGGCGATCGGCAGGATGCGGCAGCCGCCCGCCACGCCGGCGGTGCCGATGGAGTTGTTCAACGGCGCGGCCGCGATCCCGGCGCACGGCGTGCCGTGGTTGCCGGTGGGTGCGCCGGTGCCGGACATGGTGCCGAGGTTGATGCCGTTGCCGGCGAACTGTCCGACGAGGTCGGGATGGTTGAGGTCGACGCCCTCGTCGAGGATGGCCACGATCACCGAGGCGGCGCCCGTCTGAACATCCCAGGCCGTCGTGCCGGCCCCGCCGGCGTTGATCCGGACCATGTCCCACTGGGAGGCGAACAAGGGATCGTTGGGGTTCATGGCGACGGGGACCACGAGTGGGATGAACTCGAGTTTCACCTCGGTGCCGAGCTTCTTCGACAGCTCGTCGCGGATCTCGTAGGCGGGCCGGTGGCCGGCGGTCACGGTGTAGACGTCGAAGTCACCGAGCCACTGGCTCCGGACGTCGTCGCGGACCAGCCCGAACTGCTCCAGCACCTTGGCCTGTGCGGGATCAGCAGCTGTGACGCTCGGGAGGACCACCGCGTCGGCCTTGGGCGACAGGTACTCCGTTGAGCCGCTGAACTCAGCGGCGTAGACCGGGGCCACCCACTCGGCGCCACCGCTGGATGCGATCGCCTCCGACGGCGGCTTGAACTTCTTCCCGTCGCTCGTCTGGGTGAAGACCAGTTCGGCGGTGTTGTTGATCGAGGCGTGCGGAAGACCCGCCGCCGATGCGCCGCGCGCGGCAGGCTTGGCCTCGCCGGCCGTCTCAAGGCGGACCAGGCCGAGCTCGGACAGTGTGTCGTCCGGGCCGGCGGCCCGCGTGACGGGCATCTTGACGAGCACCTGTGAGGGGACCAGCGTCAGCTTGGCGCCGCTGGGGTGGACGATGTTGGTGGGGAATGGCACTTCGGGCTCCTTCCGGGAACGCCCCAGACCGGGCGGTTACTCCTCAAGAGCCACACTTCCCGTCGCTGATACAAGGAGGCAGCCCCTCGCGGATTAAGCGGCGATACCCCGCTGATTGAGCCGCGCTGAAGGCGCGCAGCGCCGCGGCGCGCGTCGAAATCCACCCGCACCCTACGCGGGTCGCAACTCCAGCAGCCAACCTCGCCCGCCGTCCTCCAGCAGCCAGATCGCCCCGTCCGGTGCCTCCGCCACCGCCCTGATCCGGGCGCTCATGGGCCAGTTCTCGGCCGTGCTCGCAGCCTCGCCATCGAGGTCCACCCGAACGAGCGCTTCTCCGGACAGTGCTCCGAGGAAGGCGTCGCCCTTCCAGGCGGGGAACAGGTCACCGGTGTAGATCATCAGCGAACCGGGCGAAATGCTGGGCGTCCAGAACGCCTTCGGAGGCTCGAAACCGTCGCCGTCGGCGTGGTCGGGGATCTCCCCGCCGCCGTAGTGGGACCCGTTCGAGGCCTCCGGCCAGCCGTAGTTGAGCCCGGGGGTGATGTGGTTGAGTTCGTCGCCGCCCTGGGGGCCCATCTCGGAGGCCCAGAGCCGGCCCTCTCCGTCGACAGCCAGCCCCAGCGGGTTGCGGTGGCCGATGCTCCAGAACTCAGCCGCGACCCCACTTTCGGCCTCGAACGGGTTGCCCGGTGCCGGGTCGCCGTCGAGGGTGAGGCGCACGATCTTGCCGAGGTTGCCGTCCATCGCCTGGGCGGGGTCGAACTTCTGACGGTCTCCGGAGCTCACGAACAGGTGCTCGTCCTGGATCAGCAGGCGGTGCGAGAAGTGGCCGTTGCCGCTCACCTTCGGGATCTGCTGCCAGATGGTGTCGAGGGCGGTGAGGGTGGCAGCCTCAACGTCCAGCCGGGCGCGCCCCACGACGGCGCCCGTGCCGCCGTCGCCCCGCTCCACCCAGGAGAGGTAGACGGCGCCGTCGTCGGCGAAGGTGGGACCGGGGATGAGGTCGCCGAGGCCGCCCTGGCCGGCGACCACCGCGTCGGGCACGCCGGAGACCTCGCGGACCGTGCCGTCGGGGTCGCGGAGTTTGAGGGTGCCTCCGCGCTCGGTGATGGCCATGGTGTCGGT
>DATITN010000068.1:0-6045 GCA_035467795.1 Arachnia sp.
GACCGGCTGATCGAGTCCGAGCTGCCGCTGAAGCCGCTCGACTCGATCTCCCCCTACCGGGAGGGGATCACGGTCGAGCGCCCCGAGCCCGTCGGCAACTACAAGATCCTCGACGGCCGCTACCTCGCGGGGCTGACCGGCCGGCTCTTCGAGCTCTTCACCGACGGCGTCCCCACCGTCTGCATGTCGCTGTACCTCACCCCGCACGCCGTGGCGGTCGACGATGCACTGCGTGCGGCGCATCGCTCAGGGCTTCCGGTCCGGGTGGTCACGATCGCCGAGGCCGTCGGGTCGGACATCACCAACGTGGTCCGCAACTGCATCGACTCGGGGCGCTACGGCGCGGCCGCCCACCTACTCACCACCTACCTCGCCAACGACCTGTGCGTTGCGGTCTCGGAGTACACGCGCGACCTGATCGTCAGCGAGGCCGCCCTGCTCGACGCCGACCACGGCACCGACTTCGCCGAGCAGTGCCGCCGCAGGGTCCAGATCTCGTACCCGGCCATCAACGCCCGCCAGTTCACAGACCTGGACCCGCACGGCACGGACGCCGCCCTCTCTGCCCGCGGCCTGTCGCGCGGGGGGTACGTACTCTTCCTCTCACGGCTCAGCCTGGCGAAGGGCGTCGACGATCTCATCGAGGGCTTCGGACGCAGCGCCGCCAGCGAACGGGTCAGGCTGGTCATCGCCGGCAACGGCCCGGAGGCTCCACGGCTCCGCGAGCTGGCCGACCAGTCGCCGGTGGCCGGCCGGATCCTGTTCCTCGACGACGTCGACGACGAGGAGAGGTCGCACCTGATGGCCGGGAGCGCGGCGTTCGTCCTGCCCAGCAAGCCGATCCCCGAGTTCGTCGAGACGTTCGGGATCGCGCTGGTGGAGAGCATGCTCGCCGGCGGCGGGCCCGTCATCACCACCACCACGGGTGGGATCGGCGAGGCGGTGGGCGACTGCGCACTCATCATCGGCGTGGAGGACCCCGACGGCATCGCGGCCGCCCTCGACCACGCGGTCCTGGTGATGACCGACGCCGAGCGCGCAGACCTGGCGGACCGAGCCCTCCTGCACGCGATGCAGTTCGACCGCACCGCCGTCTACGAGCGGCTGCTCGCCAGGGTTCCGCCGCTCTGAGCTGGCCCGCCCCAGCGCGAGCGGGGCGTCGACGACCGGCCGGCAAACCGTTTGACAGGGCGGCCTGTGACCTACGCTGGACACATGTCGACGCCGATCCTCGGCACCAAGATTCACGCCCCACCGCTTCGGACCACCGCGGTGCGTCGTCCCTCCCTCATCCAACAGCTGGACGCGGGTCTGCAGAGCAGGCTGATCCTAGTGTCCGCCCCGGCGGGCTTCGGCAAGACCACGCTGCTCAGCGAGTGGGTGGCCGGCCCCGGCCGTCTTGAACCAGATGTCCGTCCTGCCTGGCTTTCCCTCGACGAGGAGGAGGGCGATGCGGCCCTCTTCATGGCCCACCTCGTCGCCGCGCTGAGAACGTTGGCCCCGGATGTCGGGCAGCAGGTCCTGCGCATGCTTCAGGATCCTCAGCCGCCACCGACCGAAACCATGCTGACGGATCTGATCAACGAGATCTCGACCCTCCGGCAGGGCATCGTGCTCGTCCTCGACGACTACCATCTCGTCGACTCCGAACCGGTGGACAGGGCCCTGTCCTTCTTCCTGGAGCATCTGCCGCCCCAGGTTCACGTCGTCATCGCCACCCGCGAGGACCCGAGTCTGCCGCTGGCCCGCTGGCGTGCACGGGGCCAGCTGACGGAGCTGCGCGCTGCCGACCTGCGGTTCACCCCCTCCGAAGCCGCCGAGTTCCTCAACCGGGCGATGGGCCTCGCCCTCTCGGCGGAGGACGTCAGCGCCGTGGAGACCCGCACCGAAGGCTGGATCGCCGGCCTGCAGTTGGCTGCGCTCTCCATCCAGGGGCGATCTGACGCCGCCGGCTTCATCCGGTCCTTCACCGGCAGTCACCGTTTCGTTCTGGACTACCTGGGCGAGGAGGTACTCGAGCGCCAGCCGGAACCCGTGCGCACCTTCCTGCTCCGGACGGCCATCCTGGACAAACTGTGCGGTGCTCTGTGCGATGCCGTCACGGGGCAGGACAACGGGCAACTCATGCTTGAGCGCCTGGAGCGCGGGAACCTGTTCGTCGTCCCACTCGACGAGGAACACCACTGGTATCGCTATCACCGCCTCTTCTCCGATTTCCTGCGAGTGCAGAGGCTCGACGCGCAGGCTTGTGAACGTCAAGCTTCGCATCGGAGGGCGAGCGAGTGGTACGAGGAGAACGGCTCGCGACCCGACGCCATCCGTCACGCGTTGTGCGCGAATGACGACGCTTGGGCCGCGGAACTGATCGAGCGCGCGGGGCCCCTGGTGGAGGACGGCTCCCAGGCGGCTGCGTGGTTCACGTGGGCGATGTCCCTGCCTGACGAGCTGATCCGCGCCCGGCCGATGCTCAGCGCTCGGGTGGCCTACGCCTTGCTGGGTCGCGGTGAGATCGAAGCCGCCGAGACCCGGCTGTCGGACGCCGAACGCTGGCTGGACCCCGGGCCGAGCCAGCCGACGCACACTGACGACGAGCAACTCAGGTCTCTGCTCGCGACCATATCCGTGGGGCGCGCCTACCAGGCCCATTCGCTGGGTGACGTGCCCAGCGCCGTGAAACACGCGCAGCGGGTGTTCCAGCTCCTGCCCTCCGGACACCAGCTGAGGCGTGAGCAGGCGACCGCACTCATGGGGATGACCTCCTGGGCCACCGGCGACCTGGCAACCGCGGACCGGGTGTTCGCCGACTACAGCACACGACTGCTCGCCGCAGGCAACCTCCCTGACGCGATCAGCGCCACGACTGTGCTGGCTGACGTGAGGCCGGTGCTCGGTCGTCTTCGTGGGGCCGAGGATGCCCTTGCGCGGGTGATGCACGCCGTGGTGGAGCGGGGCGAGCCTCTGCCCCCGGACACTGCAGAGCTGTATCGAGGGCTGGGAGAGCTGGCCCTTGAACGCGGTGATCTCGCCTCCGCCGCGGCGCACCTGCTGAGGAGCAGGGAGCTCGGCGAGCGCGGGGAGTTGCCTGACTGGCGGTGGCGCTGGTGCGTCGCGCAGGCTCGGTTGGACGAAGCCGCGGGCGACCTGGAGGCCGCTCTACGCAGGCTCGACGAGGCTGGGCGCCTGTTTGTCAGGACGCCCATGCCGGACGCGCGCCCCCTGTCGGCTCTGAGGGCTCGGATCTGGGTCACTCAGGGCAGGGTTGCCGAGTCCCTGGAATGGGCGGGGCAACGTGGTCTGTCCGTCGATGACGAGTTGAGCTATCTGCGCGAGTTCGAGCACCTGACATTGGCAAGAGTTCTCCTCGCCGGTCAGGCGAGCGAGCGGACTGCGGGTGCCATCCACGATGCCGCGAGCCTGCTGGACCGCCTCCTGCGTGCCGCGGAGCAGGGCGGCAGGATGGGGAGCGTCATCGAAATCCTGGCATTGCAGGCACTGGCCTGCCAGGCGCTGGGGGACACGCCAGCGGCCCTCGCGCCGCTGGCGCGCGCCCTCGCACTGGCCGAGCCCGAGGGCTACGTCAGGGTCTTCGTGAACGCGGGCCCGCCCATGGCCCGGCTGCTTGGGGAAGCCGCCTCCCACGCGGTGGCGCCGGACCTGGCGGAGCGGATGCTGGCAGCTTTCCCGCCAACCAGGCCCGGCTCCCGCCGCTCCGGGGTCCGAAGCGACAGCAACGAGGTCTTGAGCAGTCGGGAGATCGAGGTGCTCCGGCTGATCGCTGCCGGGCTGACGAACCGGGAGATCGCCGGCCGACTGTTCCTGTCGCTGTACACAGTCAAGGCCCACGCGCGCAGCATCTACGACAAGGTGGGTGCCCACAGCCGCACTCAGGCGGTCGCCAGCGCACGGGCACTGGGGATCCTGCCGCTCCTCTAGCTCGGCGGCCATCCCCGAGTCCCTTGGTTGCATCTCAGCCCTATGGCCAGTCGTTGCGAGTGATGAGTCCCTGCGGATAGTCCCTTCGAACGATGTCAAGGGCCCCGTGCGCGCGCATGCTCGTGGATAGGAGCCGCCCATCGGCTCGACCGGCGAAGGGAGAAGGGCGAGATGGCACAGCGGGAGACAGATCCGGTTCGGCCCCCGGTCTACGAGATCCGGGTCCAAGGCCATCTCGGATCCGCGTTGACGGACTGGTTCGCGGGCCTGTCGACAACGCTGGAGGACAGCGGTGACACGCTCTTGACCGGCGCCCTCGTCGACCAGGCAGAACTTCACGGAGTCCTGAAGAGAGTGCGTGATCTGGGCGTGACGCTCGTCTCGGTCACCCTCCTTGACCCCGGCCCACCACCACAGCCAAAGCAGGAAGGGAACTGAGATGCGCACACACACGGCGCTGAAGAAGCAGACCGGGATCTCCACGTACAGAGGAAACGCGATCGCGGTGGGAGTGCTGCTCATCCTCTGCTCAGCGGCGGCCATCCTCAGCGGTGTTCCATTGGGCGCTCCGGTGGGATCACCCGTCGATCTCGCCGCAGTGGCGGCCAACGATGACCGGGTGGTGTCGACCGCGCTCATCGAGTTCGTCTGGGCGACCGCTGGGATGGGCATCGCCATAGGGCTGTATCCGGTCCTGAGGAGGTCCAGTCCCGCGCTGGCTCTCGGCTCCGTCGTCGGGAGGGTGGTCGAGAACGTGTTCATCCTGATCGGGACCCTCAGCCTGCTTGCGCTGCTGACCGTGAGCCAGCAGGCCGCCGGCTCCGGCGCCGAGTCCGCATTTCAGGTCTCGGGTGACGCCCTTGTGGCGGTCCGCGATTGGGTGCACGAGCTGGTCGCGATGATCCCGTTCGGTATCGGGTCTCTTCTGTACAACTACGTGCTCTTCAAGGCGAGGCTGGTGCCGCGATGGCTGGCGGGTTGGGGGCTCATCGCGGTCGTGATGTCGATGGTCGCGGCCGTCTACGCCGGCTTCACCCAGGACTTCGGCTTCACAACCGTGAACATCGTTCTCAGCGCCCCGATCGGACTTCAGGAGATGGCGCTGGCCGGGTGGTTGATCGTCAAAGGCTTCAGCGCGCCGACCCGTTCCTCCGTCGCATCGGTCGAAGACGATGACGAAGCGGGCATCGTGACCTGAGTCACCAAGAGCGAAGCCACCTCGTCACACACCGTGGATCGGGTGCGACGAGGTGGCTTCGCCTCACGGAGGCGCATTTGAGGCGCTTCCGCCGGGTCAGTCTTCGGCGAGCGTGATCTCCAGGCCCCCCATGACGGTGGCGGCCAGGTTGTACAGGAACGCGAACAACGTGGCCACGGCCGTGATGATCACGACGTCAACCGCCGCCACCACCGTCGCGAAACCCAGCACGCGCGAGGCGCTGAGGAAGTCCCCGATGTTGAACGCCGTGTCCTGATCCCCGATGAGGGTGTTGATGAACGTATTGGCGGACTCCAGGGCCCCGGACCCCGCGAGCACCGTCCACAGCACGAACGCGGCCACCACCATCATCACGCCGAAGGCGATCGAGAACAGGAACGTGGTCTTCATCACGGACCACGGGTCGATCCGCGACAGCCGCAGCCGAGCCTTCCGGGTCCGACGGGTCGGGTGCGCGGTCCTCGCCTCGGCCTCAGCCGGGAGAGTGCTCGGCACGGGTACGAACGTGGCGGCGCGCGACGGCGTGGTCACCGCGGCAGGCGGCCCCCCGGGTGCACCGGGCACCTCCCCCGGAGCGGCCGTGGGCTTGGGCGTCACCGCCTCCTTCGCCTTCGCCGCCCACTCCTGGGCGACACGAGCCGCACGACCGGCCGCTGCCGGAATGGTGCGGGTCTGGTCTGCGGCCTCCGCCTGCGGGGCGGCCGGGGCCGGCTCCGGCGAAGCGGTCACAGGGGCGGGCGAGAACGACGGCCCGGACGACGGCGACGTCGGCGTGCCCGACGACGGAGCGCTGGACGCGCGCGTCGGCCCGTCACCGTTGATCACTGGCACCGCCGGGCCGACGGGCGCGGGGGCGTCCGACGGCGCTCGGTGCGGAGAGAAGTCGAGGCCGG